>JBGCFD010000005.1:0-86734 GCA_045106765.1 Saprospiraceae bacterium
TTCCCCCAGAAAGCTGTCAAAAACACAGTTGGGTCTCCACAAATTTCACCATTATCAGGAATCGTATTTCCCTGACTATCATGACCATAAATAATTGGTAATGCATTAGTTACTGTTTCTATGTCAATCGATTTTATCGCAGTACAAGTATTGTCAAAAGTAACTGTAACAGTATAAGTTCCAGCTTGACCAACATTTATGATTTGTGAGGTTTCGCCAGTTGACCAAAGATATCCTGTACCAGTATTAGAAGAGAGGGTAATATTTCCATTGGGACAAATAAGTTGTGAAGATGGAAAAATAAATGCTTGTGGGTTAGAACAATTTGATTTAAGACAAAGTAATGCAGCTTCTGCATCTAGCCTCCCTGTTCCTAAAGTACCGGGAATATTATCTGGAAAATTTGTGGGATTATAAATATCTGTATTAGCTGAATTTAGTAAGCAATTAATAATTTCATCATTAGTAGCGTTTGGTTCATATGATTTCATTAATCCTATTAATCCTGCTACTAATGGCGCAGAAAAAGATGTTCCTGATGTATTTATATACCCATTATCTTCAGTTCCTGATGTTGTAAATATATCTCTACCATATGCAGCTATATCAACCCAATGACCATAATTTGAGAAGGAGGAGCGAATTCCGCTTTCATCTAATGATGCAACTGCTATCACTAAATTTTTATCAATAATCTCCCAAGGTTCATTGGTAAGACCATTTCCATATGATGCAGGATATTTTCTATTAGAGTAACCCTCATTTCCAGCACTTGAAACAATAATCGCCCCTAAATCTCTTGCCTGAATAATACATTGATATTCTGATTCACTATAAGCTGTAGAACCCCATGAAGTATTAATTATTTTTGCATTATTTAGAGCTGCCCACATTATCCCTTCATACCCATGAGTAATACTATTTCCGCTACTTGCATCAGTCTTTACTTTTACTGCCATTATACTATTTTGCCATCCTATTGAAGCTATTCCTAAATTGTTATTAGTTCTCCCACAAGCAACACCAGCAACTCTTGTCCCATGAGTAAAATTGGGATTGGTAGGATCATCATCACTATCTGCAACATCCCTACCTATGAAAAAATTAGCAGATAAATCTTCATGAGTGGTTCTAACTGCATCATCTACAATAGCAATCAGGGAGCCACCCTGGTGTAATTGAAATGCATCATACGCATTAATTAAATTTAAATGAAAGGATTGACTTGAAATAGACACAGATGGATCATTAGGTTGAATTTGATCCTTAATTTTATAGGGTACTTTCTCTACATACTGAATATAAGGTAATTGATTAAGTTCTCTAAATAAACTTTCAGGCTCTTCAATTTTTTTATGGGTTAATTTATATATTCTATCGAATTGATGAGTATTAAAGTCCTCAAATGGTTTTTGAATCTCTGTAACTCCATACATTGTAAAAATCGTTTCAATATCTTGTGGATTATTCGAATTACCTGGTAATCCAAGTTCAATTGCAGAATCATCTTTGACTTTAAGATAAATGTTACCATCTTCGTATAAAGGAGGGGCTGTATTATTTTGAAATGCATTAATTTGAGTAGTAGAGAAGAAAAGAATTGAAAAGAATAAAAATAATAATTTTGTTGATTTGATCATAAAACTTAAACTGTAATTGGTTTTCATATTTTAATAATTTTATTGTTTGCCTTTTAATTATAGAGCAAACAGGTTATAGGAAATGATTCATATTTTGACATAGCTCCGCCACAACTAACATTGCATGTATCAATTTATAACAATACATACACGTACAGCACTAAATACTGAACTGATGTCAGTTCAATACTAAATTCTTTTTGTTAAACGCTCTCTAAAATTTGAAAATAAAGTACTCAGTTTTCGAAAAGTACTTTTGTAGGACAAGCTGGTTTTCTATTTTGGCTTGTGCTTTTATATTTTGTATCTGCTGTTGGAATTATAGAGTATATTAATTGCGCTTCAAATATATAAAATAATGACATATAATAAAATACCCAACATGAGGTATTAATCATATTTTTATTTTCACTAATTGTTTTATGAAACTTTGATGTTCTAAGTCTAAAAACCTGAACAGTATCAACTTAAAGTGTTCAGTAATTATTTTAAAAGATTAAACATTATGTGTTGCTTCGCTAATTCAATTATAAATTGAATAATAGGATTTATACAATACCTCTTGATTA
Organism: Saprospiraceae bacterium; assembly: GCA_045106765.1. Taxonomy (GTDB): domain Bacteria; phylum Bacteroidota; class Bacteroidia; order Chitinophagales; family Saprospiraceae; genus CAJQQY01. The sequence goes on from JBGCFD010000005.1 coordinate 2,210, forward strand.
ACTCGACCTTAAATATCCACCTCTTCTTTTGACTTCACCAAATTCCCCATATGAACTTGCACCTGTTCATGAATCAATTTAGCTCCTTTTTTCCATGAATATTTTTCTATAATTATATCTCTTACTTTTTTTAAATTATTTTTGGAAGGAGGATTGTCAATATTTTCTTTAAGTTTTTCGATTAGGCTATTTATATCATTCGGTGAAAAATGGTTTTTTCCAAAAAAATCAAAATCAGCCATAGAAGTGCTGTTGGAACAAATCGTATTAATTCCTACTGCAGCTGCTTCGATAGGTGGAATTCCAAATCCTTCCGCCTTAGACGGATAAACAAAGAGTCTACTTGCTCGGTAAAACTCAATCAAATCATTGTCGCTCACATACTTCATCCAATGAATATTTTTACGACATAACTTATCCAGTTTCCCTAAAGCATTTTCTATTATTTGAGTATTATGAGTATCGTTTCCAATAATCACTAATTGAATTCCTTTTTTATGAAGTGCTAATTTAGCATAAGCTTCAATTAACATTTTTTGATTTTTCCTTGGTTCAATCCGACTAACAAAAAGGATAAAATTTTTGATCGAAAACTTATTGAAAATATTCATTTCCGCATCTACTTTATCATAAGGCTTAATAAATTCTTCTGCTATCGCATTGGGAGTTATCAATATTTCAGCAGGATTCAATTGATAACTTTTACCGATCATTTTTCTGGAATATTCTGATACCGTTAATTTTATTTCGCTTTGCTGAAGTGATCGTCTAAATAAGTAATTTCTTCTCAAACGATAGAAATAAGAAAATTCTTCTGGAAAATCATTGAATAGTACATCGTGAACTGTAACAATGGTTTTACATTTTTTCCTAAAAGGAACTACATATTGAAAATGCCCAAAGTCAATTTTATACGCTTCAATAATTTTTGGAAATTCCGAAAAATAAACCTTAAATCGTGATTTAGATTTTACTTTAATAAAATGACTTTTTTCTAAAAAGGGAAATGCCTCTTTTAATGGTTGATATTTATAACTAGCAAAATATAATTCATATTTATCCTTGTAGCTATGATACATCGCATTGTACAATCCTTTTATATACGTAGCACTCCCCTGCCCTTCTCCACCTACAACTCTTGCATCAATTAGTAATTTAGTTTTTTCCATGTTTAAAAAAATTAACTGTTAAAAAATAATATAGAGGTTTACTTAATGGAAAGTATCAACAATCTATTTAAGCTTCTAAGGAGAATATTTGTTGGCTCTTTGCATAGAAACGGCAAAACAACTAGTAATTCCAAACCACAAAAGTTGGGTATTGATATTGGCATTAAACATAATCAATAGGATGCATAGCCAAAATGATAGAGGTAAATTATACATTACAAAAAATAAAAAAATCCATAATAGTATAAAACCTATAAAACCATAGTCAATCACAAATGCTGGAATAATTCCTACATCAAGAGATTCCGCATCGCCATCATCAATTAATACTCCTGATAACATTTCCAATAAAAAAATTCCTGCCGCACCTGCTCCTGCTCCTGTGTAAACATTGAATTTCAAATTTTCACCTTCTGCAATAAGCATAAATGTTGGACCAATTCTTCCAAATGCACTTGCGTCTTTCTCTTGCAGCTTCGCCATTTTTTTTTGATTATCATCAAATGGATCAAAAAGAATTGCACTAACTGTATCAATTCTTTTTAATGCTTCTGCATCAGAATTACTCAACAAATAACTTCCTCCTGAGATTATAATAATCGCAAAAAAAGGATACATCAACCGAATAGATCTAGTAAATTTAGGATACAAGTGAATTGCCCAATCCAACATACAAACTCCGATGTATAAAATACCAAATGCCGTCTTCATCAGTACACTTGCTAAAATATATGCGAAGGTGAGTTTAGCTACATTTTTATTTAATTGATGCTCATTTAGATGATTATAGGCTAAGTATGCCATCGCCATGACAAAGGCAGCATAAGAAGGTTCTGTGGACCAACCCATCGGTCTCGTTTCTCCTGATTGCATATGGTAAATTCGAATGATCTCTTCAACCGCAGGGATATGTAATCCAACGAGCGAAAGCATAAATCCAATCATCACATTGATAAAATATAAAATGATGACTAGTTCAAAGGCTCGCTTTAAAAGAGGAATATCTCCAGCTTTCATAAAATTATACAGAATCATCATTTCCAAACAAAAAATCAATGTGTACAGTACTGAAGTTAATTTGATTGTTTGGATATTATATGTATTTACACCTAGCATATACAAAAGCAGAATCAACAATGAAACTACAATTTCTCGATTAATCTTATGTGCATAAAATAAACCTATACCTATCAATATTCCCATCATCAAATGATAAGGAGTCAATAGAGCTTTTCCGATTTTTCCAACACTAATCCCTGTAAAAGATAAACAGATAATAGCCGCAATCGTTAATTTCTCTCGCCAGTCTAGTTGATAATTAAGTTTAGGCAATATTTAATTCTAATTGATTTTGGACTATATTTAAAAATGGTTGACACAGCATTTCGATATTTTCTTCATCCATTACACTTGGCATTGAAACTGGATCAACTAATATACCTTCAAAAGAATTTGCCATTAAGTAGGAAGAAAATTTTGCTCTATTATCAATTTGGTCTCTTAACCTATCTGCTATTTCTTTTAGAGAAGTACATCTATCAAGATCGGTTAAACCTATTTGTTCGCAATAGTTAATTTGATTAAAAAAGGTTGGTGCAAAAGTTACAGCAGGAATTTTCATCAAGGCAGCTTCATAAGCAATAGTTCCAGTAATAGTTGCTACTAATTGAGCATTAGAAATTAAGCTATAGGAATCGGTAGATTCATGTACAAAATGTATCCCTGGCATTTCTATCAATTTATTGTAAAATGACAAATCACGATCTCCAATTGCATTTGTATGTTCCTTTACTAAAATGTTCCACCCACTAGGAATTGCTCTCCAAAGGTTACAAATATTTAAATATTGATCTTCATAGTATCGTCCAAATGCATCTACTGAAGCTTCTGGTTGTTTGTGCAATCCTACAAAAACATATGGAACATTTTTTATCAGTTCAAAATCAATCCTTTTGACCACTCGATAAATTTCTTTATTAAATTCTTCTTGAGATTTTAATACAAGTCGAGTCTTTCCTTTTGTAATATGAGCAGGATCTTTTTTATCTATATTCTCATTGGTGAGCCATCGTTTAATTCTATCCAAACGTCCTTTTATTGAGTTAGACTTTTTGAGTCTTTTATCATTTACTTTTAGATAAAAAGGTTTTTTTACCTCGATTGATTTTACCTCTGGGTATTCATTCCTTACTTCATATATTTGAGATTGGCGTTCATCTTTAAAGAATGCCCATCGTTTATTAGGCAATCGAACTACATGAGGATTTAAAAACTTTGCGTTCAATTCTACTCGATTAGTTAGCATTCTATGAATCAAAATTTCATGCGCCCAAGTAATTTCTCCAAAAGCAAATCTTACATCATTGAATACTAAAAAATCATAAATTGGTCGTTGGATATTGGTTAAAAATCGAATTCCATTTTGGAATTCATATCGTAAAACTCGATCTCCATAAACTAATTCATTAATTTTAAATTCATCAATCTCACTATTAGGCTGATCAATATTATCTCTATTGATAAGTAACACTTTTTCTTTCCCATATTCTTTGCAAAGGAAATTATACAACTCGACGTTAACGGTTATCCAACAAATATTTTCTCCTTTTTGAATTAAGCGCTGAGCAATTTCATGAAAGAGATAAGTCTTAGAATAGTTAGCAATAAAGCAAATAGAATTATTTATTTTAGGATTCATAAGATGAAATTATAAGTGACGAAAAATAAAATGAGTGCTAAATAATTAATCAAGTGGGTATTTTTAAATCTTATATTTTTTTCTTTTTTCAGAAGAAAAAATTGCCATTCAACTGCCGCTGCAATAGCCAGCATATTAATAATAGTTAGCCAAAAAATATTGAGAATTTCTAATTTTGAAAAAACGAGCATCGCTCCAAGCATCAATAAAAGAACAATAAAAAAGCCTTGATTCATTTTAGAAGAAAGCTCTTCTCTATAAATGATATTCTCATTTAGAGCTAGAATTATCCAAAACACAACTTGGAAAGAAAGAGTAAAATACAGGAGCTTGTAATCGGCATAGGAATTTTCTAAGAGTGTCAAAACATTGGAAAAAATAACTGGTACTAAAAAAGATAAACTAATGCTCATTAATAAAACAACACCAACGAACATCGAAAAATAATTGTCTAAAGTATGGGTATCTGATTGATACATTTTTTTGAAAAAAACAATATTAACGATCTGATGAATCATTACTGTAATTGCTGCTAATCTAAAATAGAATCCATAATATCCAACCTCTTCTATCGCCAAAAAATAGTCAATAAAGATTCGAGCACCTCCTGTCAAAAGGATAATAAGAAAGGAAGAAACGACAAGGTGTTTTCCAAAATCAATTGTCTCTTTATATTTTTCAAGCGAAAATTGTTTTTTTATAACATTATATTTACGGAAATAAATATACCATAATACTGTCAAGTAAATCATTAATCCTGTTTCTAAAAATTCCAAACTAAAAGACAAGACTCCGAAATAAATTAGGATATTATAAATATTAACCGAGATAAATAATCCACCATCTAACAAAACCGCAGGAATTAAAATTTCATGTGATTTTAAGATAGTCGAAAATAAAACTTGCATAGCAATCACACTCGCCATGATTCCCATCAAAGAGAATTTAATCGGTATCCAGTATCCAAAAAATTTATTGAGAAAAATTAGACCTAAAAATAATCCTGAAACTAATAGTCCATGAAAGAAAAAAACAGCTCGATAATTATCTTTTTTTTCTCGAATGATAAAAAAAGGATAGGCTCCCTGCAAACCTAAATTAAGTATGACCGCTAAAATTAATCCACCTGAAAGTGCATATTCAAACAATCCAAATTCGACAACGCTAACCATGTTCGACAACCACAAAGCTGCCGCAAAAGCTGAACCTTTTACTAAAAAGAAAACAAAAGAAAATACGGAGACTCTTTGGAAATCTTTTTTGAATGCTACCAATAAATCATTAACCCTAAGTGGTAACTTGCTCATACATTTTTATTTTTCTCATTTTTCGAGCCGAAGATCTTTTTTCATATACCTCGTCTATAAGTAACTTTTCCTCTACTTTATCTAATGCATTCCTAATGGAGTCAATTTCTTTTTCGATATATCTTAATGGTTGAGCGACATACATACCTGGCAATTTCAAAGATTTTGAGACGCACACATTACTTCCTATACTTATGCCGTTCCCAACCTCTACCCCAGGATTAAATGTGGCATTAGTTCCTACATAAACATTATTACCGATTATAATTTCTCCATCTATTCGGATTCTTTCTTTTCCAATTGGTCCGTGAAAATATCCATGGGTCCAAAATTGAGACCCAAGTCCACCTATAGTAGTATTATCTCCAATGGTAATAGATCGGGTGCAATCTAAATGATGCTTAGAAACAAGCATTCCAAATCGTCCTATTTTTAAAGTTCCATTTCCATATGTAATTGGAGATGACCCTCGAAATATACTATTTGAATTGGCTATCACAGACTCAACCTCCATGATGATATTCATTGCTCCTCTAATTCTATTCATTGATTTGATAAATGACTCTTTTCGCATCAAAATTTTATTAACCTGAATGATATTGCAATGACCAATTTGAGCATGAGCATCCATATAAATTCTTCGCGAAGGAATTAATGAAAAACCGATATAACTTTTTGGATGAATTTTGTGTCCTAATATATTTAATAGAAATCGTGTAATCACATTTGGAAAAAATAAAATGCTTACTACTGTTAAAAATTTATGCATAGGACAAAATTTTGTTTTTATTAAGAAGGGTTGAGTATTTTTTCAAAGTGAAATCATTTGGTCAGGTGCGCTAAAATTTAAAATTCCTACTCTCATCCTTTTAAGAAAGAAGAGAGGTTTTAAATCTCTGTTTATTTTCAGACTCTTCTTTATTATTGGAGGTCATTGGAGTTTTTAAAATTACTCGATAATGATAAATACAAATGGCAGCTATATAATAAATAGTACCGAGATAGTCATCCTCTCTTAATCCCCATTCGGAAGTCTCTAAATATCTTTCCACATATTTTTCTAAATGGAAATTTTTGATAAAAGAATTTGACAATAATAAATCTCTTTTTAGAACTTCTTTAATTTTCCGTCCCATGACACCATTGTTCATTTGGTGGGTAGTTTCTGATACTGCTTTAGCACGATAAAAACACATATCTGTTAACTTATCTCGGAATGCATGTCGTAGAACATATTTATAAACGATCGCCTTAGTTTTTCCAAATCGAGATCTTCCCATCATTTTTTTAGTGGTCAAATCAAAAGGAATAGAGGAAGAGAAACTTGCAATGTTTGGATTGTAAAACGGCATTGCGATATAGGTGCTATTCATTCTAGCAACATCCTGCAAATAACGTATATCAAATATGTATTGCTCTTTCCATTTCTTTTCTACCAACTTATTATATAATCCTCTTTTGCTTTTTATTTTAGAAATATCAAAATCGAAGTACTTTCGGAACGCATCATAATACTCCGTAGGAAGTCCTTTCTGAGCAATTGCATTTTTATCTAATTTTAAATAGAAGGTGTCCACGTAAGATTTTAAATCTGCGATGTGTAACCCTTTCCATAAATTCTTAATGATCCGATTCTTACTATTATTCCATCCTATTACTTTAAAAACAGATTGTCCTATTTTTGCCAATGGTTGCAATAAGTATTTGATCAAAAAATTATTTTGATAAGGCAAAAGTTGATACGCAATTTTGTCTACTTCATTTAGTGCCGGAGTGTGAAGTCGGGTGTCTTGTCCTGCATAAAACATCTCATAAGGTGTCCCTTCAAATTTTCCGAAAATCCAAGCACCAATATATGGATTGTTCATTTGGAGGAATGTTTGTTCAAAATTTTTAAAATTGCTTTCATCATTTGGATCAATCTCTTTAATCTTGATTGGTCGGTTCACTTTCTTGGCTGCATCAACTGCATAAACGGTCTCATCTTGAGTAGTATCTTTTACTCTAAAAGAAATATTCGACAATCGTTTTATTCCAGGAAGATCATCTAATGCGATTAACATCGCAATAGAATCTAATCCTCCTGAAAGTAAAACGGTGTTTTTTGTGGCTATTGCTCCTTGGTGAGCTTCTTGGGTTTTTGTCCTCAGAAAACGAATATTCTCTTCAGGTGTCAATTGATTTTCTTCTAGAAATTTAATCTCATTTATCGCTGTATCCATTTGTTGAAAATCAGCATTATATAATTGGTGATACCCTGCTTTTAACTCATGGATATTTTCATAATAAGTATACCCATCTAGTAAGTAGTGTGAGTATAAAATTTGATGAATGGCTTCTTTTGAAAATTTAACCTTATCCATGGATAAAGCAAGATCGTGTACTAGTGTACTAATTTGAAATTCATCCGAAGAATTGGTATAGTAACCTGTTTTTACACCTGACACATCACGTAATAAATGTAGCTCCCCTGCAATCTTATCAATAACAATTAAGAAAAAATTGTTACTGAATAATTCTCCAATTTTTTGAGCATCTATTTCTTTGAGATTTCCTAATTTAAATATGACTTCTTCTTTTCTACATTGATCAATGTTAGTATCTAGTAAAAACCAAAATCGCTGATTTTCATATTCATATTCCAATACATTCAATTCACGTTGCACTTGGAATTTTCCTTTTTGGGAAAACCCTTTTTCAATTGTATCTTTTATTTTTTTTATTCTAACCAGCATTGATTATATTTTTGATTTACAATTCTTCCCAACTTAGTGGAGTTCCTGCCTTAATATTTTTTCGAGCTGTTTTTCCCAAAACAGTTTCAAAATGCTTTGGCTCTAATCCATCTCCTGGACGTATAACTCTTAAGTTGTTTGGAGAAAAAGTTTCCCCCTCTTCTATATCATTTACGACATAAATTGATCGTTTGAACTTTCTACTATTTTCTTCAGAGGCTTGTATTCCGTAGGAGACTTTCCCTTTTGCCAAGAATGCTCTTTCTGCTTCTATCACCAAAGATTTCAATTCTTGTGGTTCTAAAGAAAATGCACTATCCACTCCCCCATCAGCTCGACTTAAAGTAAAATGTTTTTCTACCACACATGCTCCTAAACCTATGGCAGCAAGAGGAACTCCAATGCCCATAGTATGATCTGATAAACCAACTGATACTCCTTCAAACATTTGTTCCATGTGAGGAATAGTGTCTATGTTACAAGTCTCCGGAGTAGCAGGATAAGTACTCGTACATTTAAGTAAGACCAAATCTTTGCAGCCATATTTGCGAAGCGTTCGAACCGATTCATCAATATCAGAAAGGTTAGTAACCCCAGTTGACATAATAACTGGTTTACCCGTTTCAGCAATTTTTCGAAGAAGCGGCATATCTGTATTTTCAAAAGAAGCTACCTTATAAACTGGTACATTTAAGCTTTCTAAGAAGTCAACTGAAGTTGAATCAAAGGGTGAACTAAACGCAATCATTCCATGTTCTTTTGCTCGATCAAATATTTTTGCATGCCAGTCCCAAGGAGTATACGCCAACTGGTATAAGTCATATAAATTATGACCTTTCCATAAAGAAGAATCATCATCAATATTAAATAATCCATGTTTCGCATTAATCGTCATGGTGTCAGCCGTATAAGTTTGCAGTTTAATTGCATCAGCTCCTGCTTCCGCTGCTGCATCAACGATCGCCAAAGCTCGTTCAAGAGATTGGTTATGATTACCAGACATCTCAGCAATAATAAATGGTTTATGATTTTGACCAATCCACCGATTAGCAATTTTAAATTCTTTCATTTCTTAGGATTTAATTTTTTGATACTTTTATTGCATCAATATTATTAATAGAAGGTTTAGTGCTTTGCAATTTTTGATTCATGGAAAATTTAAACTCTGCTATTTCCCAATCATCAATGGTATCTATATCATGTGCTTGCATTTCTTTTAATACAATCGTTCCTGTATTATTTGTCCAGACTTTTTTCATAGATTTAAGCACTTCTGCTTTCATCCAATAAAATTGTCCACTATCATGATAGGCAGGTTCTAAATCTTGAGACCGAGTATTTAGATGTTCTGGATGAATCATTTTGACTCTGTCCTCAGCAATTTTTACTGCTCTCTGAATTGGAAAACTAAATGGAAGTACTGGAAAGACAGAATCAAATTGATGAGCAATTAATTTATCAAATGCCATCTGTAATAATTTGCTAGACACAAAGGGAGACGTAGGATAAATACAACATATATTATCAAATTTTTGTCCTTGCATTTCGTACTTATGGATCACTTCTAACAATACATCTACGGTGGTCGCAAAATCATTTGCATTCGTATCACTTCGCATAAATGGAACACTTGCTCCAAATACTTCAGCAATTCTTGCAATCTCGGAATCATCTGTAGAAACCATTATTTCATCAAAAATTTTAGAATTGATCGCCTCTTCAATTGGGTAACCAATGATCGGTTTTCCTAAAAATTCCTTAATGTTTTTTCGAGGAATTCTTTTACTTCCTCCACGAGCTGGTATTATCGCTAAATTTCGCATAGACTAAATTCCTTTACTTTTTCAATCACATAATCTTGTTCCTCATCAGTTAGTGTCGGGTACATTGGCAAGCTAATACACTTTTCATAGTAGGCTTCGGCCACAGGCATGCTGCCTTTTTGATAACCTAGTGATTGATAGTATGGCATGGTATGAACTGGAATATAATGTATCTGTGCATAGATATTCTTCTCTTTCAAAGAATCATATAATTCCTTTCGACTATCAACTTTAATTATATAAAGATGATAAGCATGACCAACATTATCCTCTACTGGAAGTGTTTCGATCGGAGTATTTTTAAATGCTACATCATACCTTTTAGCAATTTCTCTTCTTCGAATAACTCCACTATTAGCTCTTTCTAATTGTGAAATTCCAAGAGCTGCTTGCATTTCAGTTAATCGATAGTTAAACCCTAAAACTTGCATCTCATAATACCAGCCTCCATGATTTTCATGCAATAAATTTGGGTCTCTTGTTATTCCATGACTTCGGAGTAAAAGAAATTTTTCATACAACTCCTTACTATTTGTTGTAATCATTCCTCCTTCCCCACATGCAATATGTTTGACTGGATGAAATGAAAATATTGCAGCATCTGCTAGGGAACCATCCCCACAATTGTGTTGACGTCCACTTTCTTCATCTACAAAATACCCTCCTGGAGCATGACAAGCATCTTCCAAAATCCACATTCCATATTCATCTGCTAACTTTCTTAAATCTTTTAAGTTAATAGGATAGCCAGCAAAATCAACGGGAATAATTCCTGCGTAAGTTCCTTTTGGAGATTGCTCTAAAAGGGTTCTTACTTTTTCAATATCAATTAAAATATTATGAGGATTAATATCAATGAAAGTAATTTCTCCTTCACAATATTTAATACAATTTGCCGAAGCTGCAAAAGTGATCGGAGTTGTGATCACTTTTGTACCTTTTCCAACTCCAAGACCCAATGCTGCAATATGTAATGCAGTCGTTCCATTAGAAACGGCTACTGCATATTTGCAACCAATGTATTCTGCAAATTTTTCTTCAAATTCTGCCACTCTTGGACCTTGAGTAATATAATCAGACTGTAAGGCATCACATACTGCTTTCATGTCGGACTCAGTAATGTGGTGCCGTCCATAATTAAGAACTTTCATAGAATTAGTTTTTAGGTATGGGGAAATGATAATCTATAAAGATTTGACGAGATTACTTTGATTTTAGTTTTCACTATGAAAAACAAAGGCAAAAGAATTCGTCAAATCTTATAATTTATTTTATAAATATTCCTTAGCTTAAGAAACAGATTCTAACTCCGTAACTGTAAATGAAGCATCTACATGTTGCTTGATTAACTTTCTCATATCTTTGACCGTTAACCATTCGCTATTTTCACCAGAGTTATAGCTAAATCCAACAGGTACTTCTTTGCCATCATAATGTCTTAGAAAATCGGCTTTATCAATACCAACGTAATTTAAATTAGTAGGACAAATCACAAAGTGTTTAGCCAACTCGATAGTATTATGAGAGTCAGCTGGAGTAATCATTTCTTCATGTAATTTTTCTCCAGGACGAATTCCAATTATTTTTTGTGTACAGTTAGGAGCTACAGCAGTTGCAACATCTGTAATCTTATACGAAGGAATTTTTGGGATATAAATTTCTCCACCTAATGCATTTTCCATTGCAAAGAATACTAAATCAACTGCGCTTTCCAACGTGATATTGAATCGAGTCATTTCATCATGTGTAATTGGTAATGTTCCTTCTGGTCTTTTTTTCATAAAAAATGGAATTACAGAACCTCTTGATCCCATTACATTTCCATAACGAACAACTGAAAATCGAGTCTTACGGCTACCTTTCATATTATTAGCCGCTACAAATAATTTATCAGAACAAAGTTTTGTCGCACCATAAAGATTGACTGGAGCTGCTGCTTTATCCGTTGAAAGTGCAACCACAGATTCTACATTATTAGCAATAGCTGCTTCAATCACATTTTGAGCACCGAGGACGTTGGTCTTAATACATTCAAAAGGATTATATTCTGCAGTTGTTACTTGCTTGAGTGCAGCAGCATGAATAATTATATCAACTCCCTCGCAAGCTTTCATAAATCGATCTTTATCTCTGATATCTCCGATAAAATATCGGATAGCCTTGTGTTCTCTAGGATTGAAGGTTTGAGCCATCTCGAATTGCTTTAACTCATCTCTAGAAAATATTACCAACCTTTTAACTTTAGGGAAATTTTTCAAAACTGTTTTTACGTACTCTTTACCAAAGGAACCAGTCCCTCCAGTAAGTAAAATAGACTTACCATTTAAATCTAACATAGGAATATATTGTATTTATGAAGAAATAAGATTTCAAAAACTTTGTGGACGTGTTTTTTTTAATCTTTAAATACAGGCGTGGGTAGAAATGTGTGTGTGTGTGTGTGTGTGTGTGTGTGAAGTAAAAAACTAGTTTTTCTGTTAAAAACAGAACAAAATATTTTTTTTTAATAAATAACACATGCAATTTATATGCCATATAGTAATTCTATACATGACAAAAAAAAATAAGTTTTATTTCTTTAATATACTTGATTGGTAAAACTGTTTCTCAATCTTTATTTTATATAGCAAAACCCAGCTTTCTGTTATTATTTTTTGTTAAAAAAGAACTGCTAGTTTTACAAAAAAAAGTTACGAACTAGTTTTAAAAAAAATTACTCCATCTTAGAGTTTTCATTTTGGCTATTTATTTGTTTCATCTTTTACCATAATAAAGAATCCTATTCTAAAAAAATCCCACGCCTGTTTTAAGTGAAATTTACTTCTGTAGTTGAGATATTTTATTGATACAACTACTTTTTAAAACTTTAAAAACATTCAGGTGAGAACAAATCAATTTTTCGTTAGCGCAATTTTTACTTTCTTCATTTTTATCAATAATATTAATGCTGCTCATATCATTGGAGGAGAATTAACCTATCAATGTCTTGGAAATGGAGACTACGCTATTACGCTTAAAGTTTATAGAGATTGTCAAAATGGTGGAGCTGGTTTTGATGAAGATGGGACGATGTCTATTTATAGAAGTGATGATTTAGATAATGAATTTGCCATGGCAATGATGCCATTACCAACGGTAACTTCAGTTGATCCTTCTATAGGAAATCCTTGTTTACTTTCGCCACCTGAAGTATGTGTTCAAGAAGCTATTTATAATTTTAAATTAAGTGATTTGGGAATTAATCTTCCTAATTCTCCCTTTACTTATCACCTCGTTTATCAGCGATGTTGTAGAAATAGTACAATAAGTAACATTATAAATCCTGGAGATACAGGAGTAACTTATACGGTTGATATTTCTCCAGAAGCTCAAGACCTTTGCAATAGTTCTCCTTCGTTCGAATCATTTCCTCCTATAATTATTTGTGTAAATAATCCTTTGGAATTTGTTCAAACAGCGACAGATATTGATGGGGACGAATTACGATATGAATTATGCAGTCCACTTAAAGGTGCAGGAACAGATGGAGCGATTACCCCAGGAGATATCTATAGCTTTACTGGAGCAACTCCTAATCCAGATGCTCCACCACCGTTTGAACCTGTTAATTTTTATGCTCCAACTTACTCGTCCTATTCTCCTCTTGGTGCATTGCCTAGTCTAAGTATTGACTCCTTGACAGGTGTATTAACAGGAACTCCAAATACCATTGGTCAATTCGTGGTAGGTATCTGCGTTAAAGAATATCGAAATGGGAAATTATTAAGTGTGATTCAAAGGGATTTCCAATTTAATGTCGATTTTTGTGAACCTGGTATTTTTGCTACTATGGGAGGAGAGGAATTAGTTACAGAACAAATTCAACAACCTCAATATATTTATTATTCATGTGGTGATCCTCATGTTTTTTTTGAAAATCAAAGTTACCCGAGTGAATTTATTAATGGTTATGAATGGAAAATTATCCTTGACAATGGAGATACTTTAATTTCAAATGAAGCAGATTTAGATGTGACATTTCCTGACTTAGGAATCTATGAAGGTATGTTAATATTGAACCCTGGATCAATTTGCACAGATTCTTCATTCGTAGAAATTAGAATATATCCAGGTCTCGATTCTGATTTTAATATTGAATACGATGATATTTGTGATCCTTCCCCAATCCAATTCACCGATCAAAGTACTACAGAAGCAAGCGATATTATTGCATGGTATTGGGATTTCGGTGATGGAAATACTTCTGACCAAACAAATCCGATTCACCAATATGAGTCACCAGATATTTATTCTGTTTCGTTACAAATAACCGATTCCAATGGCTGTGTAAAAACTAGTACTCAGGAATTATCGTGGATGCCAGTTCCTGCTGAAATATCCGTTGATAGTGATATTCAAGAAGGTTGTACTCCAGTAAATATTAATTTTACGAATCAATCTTTTCCTATTTCTGAAATTTATGATTTTAGTTGGGATTTTGGAGAAGGAGGCTCGAGTGATGAAATGGATCCATCATATGAATATTTCAATCACGGACTTTTTTCAGTAAATCTTTCTATTGTCTCTCCCAATGGTTGTCGTGTCGAAAAAGAATTTGAAGATTGGATTAATGTCTTTCCTAATCCAGTAGCTGAATTTTCATATACTCCCGACCCTGTCAATTATTTTAATCCAATCGTACAATTCAATAATCAGTCTAGCTATTATGATAATCTCTATTGGAATTTTGACAGAATGAGTTTTTCTTATGAAGAGAATCCTGAATTTACTTTTCCTGACTCAGGAATTTACATCGTGGAATTATCTACAATTAATGATTATGGATGTACTGATACTATTCAAGAAATAATAGATATTATTCCAGAGGTAACTTTATTTTTACCAAATGCTTTCTCTCCGAACTATGATGGGATTAATGATCTGTATTTTCCAATTGGTTATTTTGATTTTGTCAAAGATTATCAGTTTTACGTTTTCAATCGAGTTGGAGATTTAATCTTTGAAACAGATGATCCATCACAAGGTTGGGACGGAAAAAATATAAAAACCAATAAATTAGTTGCTGCTGGGATTTATAATTGTACTGTCAGTTACAAAGATACTCGTGGTAAATTTTATAAAAAGAAGGAAGTTATCGCAGTCATAAAATAAACCTAATAAATTAAATTCTCTGGAGTTTTAAGATGAAAAATTCCAGAGAATTTAATTCATTAATTATACATTTTTTCTCGTACTTGTAACTTGGTTTCATACCTTTCTTTCTTAACAGCATTCAACGCGGTCAGATGTGATGCTGCCATTATCGTGAAAGTCAATCCTTTGGCTGGCAAAAAATTAAATTCTGAAGCATCTCCAACATATACATTTTTACTTCCATGCAATCTTCCTGAAGAAGCCAATGTAAATGGTTTTGGATTTTTAGAAATAGGTAGAGTTCCTCCATAATGTTTACTTGATCCAGGGTTTACAATTTTTGAAAATAAGGGTAAACATCCTAGACCAAGCATCTTTTCTTTTTAAGGAAGATAGATTATTTTTTATTCTATCATGATCTTGTTTATAGTCAATATTTAATTGACACCCTGAAGCATTGTTGCAACCTTTAACTAATTGAACCCCATTTTCTTCTTGCTGAAACTCAGGCAAATGAACTCCTCCAAAAACTAAAGCCTCTTTAAGTATATTAATTATTTGATAGGATAATCGAAAATTAAAAGGAACTTCTCTAATCAATTTATGTAACAGCAAGGATCTATAAGTATATAAATTCATTAGACTAAAATCTTCTTTTTCTTTTAATTTATAATACAATGATAGTTGACTAAAACTTGATCTCATGACACTATTTGCTTTGCCCAACATTGACATATTTATCCAGCTCGTATAAAAAAATGGATTTGAAATAAAGGGTAATTTATGATTATAAGCTTCGCTCGACTTAAGTACTATTCTAGCGGTACCCAATACTGAAGCACAAAGAATTATTTTTTTACACGTTAACGTCTCTATTTTTTTAGTTAGTGTATTAGTAAATTGTACTTCAACAAAATCTCCTTTTTCATTATAGGTATTTACGAGCGCATTTCCTTTGTAATGAAAGTTCTTATATTCATACAATTTTTTCAAAGTCATTCTTGGATGATATCCTTGAGTATTTTCCAAAGACCAAAAATCCATGTCATTATAGTTATTGTCATCTCCCAATTCATTTGAATAAATTGCTAAAGGTGTTCTCTCTAAAAATATACCTTTACTATTCCACTTCATTTTTTTGTTATGAAATTTACTCCAAATTTTTGCCATGCTTTTATCTAAAGCTAGAGGGTTTTCCAATCCATTCAGTTCTCCGAGGCTAATTTTAGATTTCCCAAAAACACCTATTCTAGATGCAATTTTTTCATATCCTTTTTCCAAAAATTTAAAATTCATCCCCGCCTTTTTCGCTTCATCTGGAGAAAAGGCAAACACTCCCCTGCCCCAAGAATTACCTAATCCACCTTGGGCATGGCTTTCCAAAAATGAATCTTTCCAAAGACCACTCAATGGTATATTCCCTCCATTGGTTTTTTCTACAAATTCTAGCAGCGGAGTTAATCTATTTTTATTTTTTAACCAACTCCTTTCCACTCCACCCAAATTTTTTCCTAAAAAATATTCACCTTGGTTTTCCTCATTCTCTCGAATAGAAATAAAATCTTTATTTGGAATAATAGATGAATTAGAATCTGCTTGGATTCCCACATCTAACATTAGTACTTTTGCTCCATCTTCCAATAAAGTTTGAGCCGCTTGTACTCCACTACAACCTGATCCGGCAACAATAAAATCAAAACCTATTAACATAAAATAATGTATTAATAACGTTAATTAAAACAATTCCCAGCATAACATAAATGACATACTTGATTAATCCAAAAAACATTATTCTAATGCTTTGCCATAGTGTTAAGTGTGCTAAAAATTTGCTTGAAAAATTAGGTCGTGTTTCAAGAATAGAAAGGATTAGAAAAAAACGTTTTCTAATATTATTGTTAGGATTCCATATCGCTGAATAGCTATCATATACCCCACATAAAAAAGCGGAATTTTTTATTTTAGATAAAATGTATACCTCCTTATCAGTTAGTGGATAATCTCCAGTTTCAATCGCATCAAAATATATTTTTATTTCTCTCTCTGTAATATCTACATTGAGCAGATATTTAGAAATACTATTAACTTGTTTCATTATGGTTATCTATTTGCAATTATTTAAAGCAAATAAATATCCGCAATAATGAAAAATATAATATTCCTTTATTTCATTGGTTTTCTTACACTTTCTGGGTGTTCATCAAATAAAAAATATTCTTATTTTGAGAATAACAAGTCTAAGATTGAGAAAATAGCTGTACTTCCTTTTGAAATAATTTTTACAGGAAAAATTCCAAAAGAACTCGATGAACAAATGCTGAAAGAAATAGAATTTGAAGAAAGTATCACTTTTCAAAATTCTTTTTCAAAAATACTTCTTAACCAAAATAGGGAAAGTAACTTTTCAATTCAACCCACTCAAAAAACGCTAGATATACTTAACAGTAAAAATATTAGTGTAAAAGAATCTTGGAAAATACATCCTCAACAATTAGCTGAAATTCTTGGTGTAAACGCAGTAGTCAAATCAAGAGTAAGAAGGAAAATAGAAATACCTAACAAAAAAACGCTAAGGCGTAATACTGTAATTCAAATATTAAATATCTCTGGAATTTTTTCTGGTGCTCCTGCTCCTCTTCCTCCAACTAGTAATCCGAACACTCAAAATATTAAAGCTGACTATGTATTGGTTGAATCAAAAGAAGGTGATATCATTTGGAAAAAATCAATATTATGGAATGGTGATAAAAATATCGCTTTGTCTCAAAAAGCTGACTTAATCAACCAAAATTCCTACTTCATTTTTCCTTAACCTATACATAGTAATATTTTTTTGAAACCAAGTCTTGCATAGGACTTGGTTTTTTTTTGCCCTTTTTCTTCGTCTAATTTTTTTCTATTTCCTTACTAAATTTCTAAAAATGAGAATTTTTTATAAAAACGAGAGTATATAAAAAAATAGATTATTCATAAACAACTGTTAATCAACAACTTAAACTATGGTTCTTCTTTTGAAAATAAGTGGATATACTAAAACAGTAATACCATGAAAATTCAAAAAAAGAAACTTGCCATAATTGGCACAGTAGGCGTACCCGCTAGATACGGAGGCTTTGAAACTCTTGCTCATCAATTAGTTGAAAATTTAAATACAGAATATGACATAACCGTTTACAATAGTGCAAAACATTATAGCGCAAAAGAACGGGTCAAAGAATGGAATGGCGCTAAAATTAAATATATTCCTCTCTCTGCTAATGGATTTTCCAGTATCTTCTATGACATGATTTCGATGATTCATGCCGCATTTTTTTGCGAAGTCTTTCTTATTCTAGGCGTTTCAGGTTGTCTATTTTTACCTTTCATAAAATTATTTTTCCCAAGCAAAAAAATTATTATCAATGTAGACGGGTTAGAATGGAGAAGAGCAAAATGGAATATATATGCAAAGACTTTTTTATCCTGGAGTGAAAGAGTTGCGGTCTGGTGTACTGATGAAATTATTGCAGATAATGCTGCAATTCAAAAATACATTTTAGATCGTTACGGCAAAAGAAGCAACTTAATTGAGTATGGTGCAGATCATAATCAGGTAGAGGATATTCAATCTGAAACATTTAAAAAGTATCCTTTCTTAAAACAAGAATATGCTTTTAAAGTAGCCCGAATTGAACCTGAAAATAATATTCATACTATACTCAAAGGGTTTGCGAAACAAGATACTTTACCCTTAGTTTTAATAGGAAATTGGCAGAATAGTGATTATGGAAAATCCTTGATAAATGAATTCTCAGACTATGATCACCTTCATTTATTAGATCCAATTTATGAGGCAAATTTACTCAATCAAATGCGATCAAATGCCAAAGTTTATATTCATGGGCATAGTGAAGGGGGAACTAACCCTTCTTTAGTGGAAGCCATGTATTTAGCTTTACCTATCATTTCATTTGATATCGTTTACAACAAAGTAACTACAGAAAATCAAGCAATTTATTTTGAAACTTCAAATGAACTTTGTCAAATGATTAAAGATATTGACTTACTAGATTTAGATAAAATACCTACAAATTTATCAGAAGTAGCCAATCGAAGATATTTGTGGTCCGTTATTTCGGATAAATATAGTAATCTAGTTGCAGGAACTTCAACTCTTGAAATGCCTACTTTCGATTTTGAGTTACCTGAAAAATTACAACAAGCAATTAGTTAAGATTAAATATTACAAGTTCATCTCGAATTTTTGAATTATCAAAAATTCGGGATGAACTCATTTGAAAGAGGCATTTTATTTAAAAAAAATTTAGAGGTGAAAAATCAAATAACCTCACAGTAAACTGACGAGGAATTATTAAATGGGTTTCATGGAAGTTGTTTCAAAAGTAAAATGGAAACAAGCTTCCTAATATTATTTCACCACATAGATAACATAGCAATTCATCTATATTTTCTATGTGCCTATAATGGTAATAAAAATTCTGTGATAGTTTTCACTTCTGAATATGTCTATATGAAATCAATTGTTAATCTGCACCCGACGCAAGCATTAGGGAATTCTTTAGATTAAATAACCTATCCAAATGACGAAGTTATTTTTTCTTTTGAGGAAATGTAAAAAAGGTTAGCAATATAAATTATTCTTTTCGTACTTAATTTCTTCTCTTCTGCCAAGGATATTTTTTTTGATAAAACCATCGCAAACCTAATTTTACTTCCGTAGAATAATTAGTAATATCACTTCGTAAATCTATGTTCACTCGGTTGCCCAAAGGAATGCCTAATGATCCTGTTACACCTACTCCAAATTTATTCAACTCTTGATTATTAAATAAATCTTGGCTTCCGAAGGTAACTAATGGGCCAAGAAAAAATTTCATTTTTGAAGGCTTTTGTCTATAATCTGTAAAGTGTTGATTCATCTCATGTAAGTAACTTACGGAAAACATAAATCGATCATCATATTCAAAAGAACTAGGTGAATTTCTATCTGTATTAAATTCAAAAGAATGAAAATTAAAACCATATTCAACCGCATCTTTTTTTAGATTCTTTCGGAAAAGTAAACTAAAACCAAGTGAAGAATTTAATTCAAAAATTTCATTGATTGATAATTTTGGAGGTAAAACGGAATACGATGTTCCAATAAAAACTTCATTGGATAAAAGAATCACACTTCCCAAAAATGCCCCGACAAAAGCATAAACTCCTCCTCCATCTAACCACCAAAAATCTTCTAAAAAGATTCCTCTTTCTCTCTCTTCTTCTTCGTATTCATAAGTAGCATTGGGATTATCATTTCTACAATCATCTCCTGGATTGGTCCAACAAATACAACATACCGCTCGATCATATTTTCGAATAGCAAGTTCCTCTGGAAGTTCTTCCAATTCTTTTTCACAAGTTTCTAAACCAATGCATTCATCATGGCTATGAAAAGTTTGACTCACTTCACTTGTACAGATAAATACATTTTCAATAGAATCTTTTTCACTCAAATTATTTTGGGAAAAACAACAAAAAGGAAGGACTAAAAAAAGAAAGATCAACTGTCGAAATAATTTCATAGACTATTTTTTTGATAAAAACGTACTGTCAAAAAAACAACTAAAAAGTGCTTGGTCAAAATTGAACGGTTGATTTAATTTATTTTTAACGTTTGCTCAAAATTATTTTATAAATGTTAATTACGCTCCAAATTAACTTTTACTTTTCTTAAAATATCTTTTGCTTGTTGATTAACAATCCCTTTAATTACACTTGATGCCATTCTAAATACACCTGTTAATTTAAAATCTAAATTAATAGTTAAATCACAACCTGTTCCATTTTTTTCTAAAAATAAACTCGCTTGGATAGGGAAAATACTTTCAATAGTTTTAGCTGAAATCTTTTTATTTTTTTCAAAATCAATGACTTGATACGTTGTTTCTAATCGCCTTCCAGCGATTTTAGCGACTTCAATATATCGACTTCCTAATTGGATAGGTAAAGGATCTAGCATCACTACTTTTTCTAAAGCGGGAATATAATCTTTTCGATTTTCGACATCAACCAAATATTTAAAAACGCTGTTGGTCGTCGCTTCAATCGAAATGCTTTGCTGAGTAGTCATGGATTATTTTTTATAAAAATTAACGGTATCCAAATAAAGTTGCTCAACCTTCTCTCTTGCCCAAGGTGTTTTCCTTAAAAATTTCAAACTCGATTTGATAGAAGGATCATTATTAAAACAACGGATATTTATTTTTGTTCCAAGATGATCCCATCCATTTTTTTCTACTAAATATTCTAGGATGTCTTTTAGCTTTACTCCATGCAAAGGGTTGTTGGGTTGAGATTGAATGGGTTTATTTTTTTTATCCATAAAATATTTTAATGATAACATCTTCCATGTTGTAGTCAGCTAAAGCTGGCTACAACATGGAAGATGTTAATTGAGAAGTATTAAAATTTAGGTTTGTATTTTTTTTGTTTCAAATGTTTAACCACATTTTTCAATGACGCTAAATTATGCGCTGAAGTAAACACATCAATATAAGGCAGACAAATTTCCATTCCCTTTGTCGAAGGTTTATAGTCAGGATTTCCAGCTAAAGGATTTAGCCAAATAACTCGATCACTTTTTTTATAAATGGATTTCATTGCATCTTCCAAAGCATCCAAATCTCCTGTGTCCCAACCATCACTCAATATAATTACGATCGAATCTTTGTTCAACATTCGACTCGCATATCTCTCATTAAATTGTTGCAACGACTCCCCTATCCGAGTTCCACCAGACCAATATGGAACTTGGTCAGCAAGGTTATGTAAAACTTTTTCATAATCGCCATCCTTCAAAACATTGCTTAATGAAACCAAGCGAGTACTAAAAACAAAAGTTCGTAATTGATGTACCGCCTGTTGAAAACTGTACATAAATTCAATTAAAAATTGGCTGTACAATTCCATCGATTTACTGACATCACAGATCAAAACCAAATTGACTTTTCGCTTTTGTTGTTCCTTAAAAAAAAACTGATTGATTTCTGCATCTTTACGAAGTGATTGGCGAATCGTTTTTTTAAGATCAATTTGTTTTTTAGAATTAGATCGGATATATCTTCGACTATATTTATTAGCCAATCGTTGGGAAATAATTTTTATAATTTCCAATAATTGTTTTTGTTCTCCCGTCAAAAAAGTGGAAAAATCTTTATTGCTAATCGCTTCGAATGCGCTGTAAGTTGAAATCTCTTTTTCTTCATCGATTCGTCCACCATGCAACCATTTTTTTAAAACTTGAAGAGATGTTTTTTGATTAGCAGATTTTTGAGGTTGCAATTTTTTTTCTTCTTGCTCTTTTGTTTTGCTATCTTCTGCTTGAGAAAGCTCGGTCCAATATTGTTGGTACAATTCATCGAAGAGGACGAATTGTTTTCGGTTTTTTACTAAAATGGATTTGTACAAATTTTTCTGTTCGTCAAAACTAGTAGGAATAAATTGATGAAAAACTTCCAACAAATCACACTCTTCTCCTATCCCAACCACAAAATTATTGTCTCTTAAAAATCGACAGAATTGAATGACGTGTGCAGGAAGATTAGTTTGTCTTTGGATTAAATTTTTCGTTTTCATTAACCCATTTTTGAAGTGACACCAACTTTTTCTAGCAATTCAGAAAGTGACATTTGAGTATCTCGGATATCTTGCCAATCTTTTAAAATTACGCCTAAAGTTGATTCGACAATATCTTTTTCCAAATGATCAATATGCATCGAACTCAATGCTGTGGCCCAATCAATTGTTTCAGCAATGCCTGGTAATTTTTCTAATTTCATTTCTCGAACTTCTTTCATGAAATGACAAATCTGATTGGCTAGTTTCTCATTGATATTTGGCAATTTTGATTGTACAATTTCTAATTCTTTTTCAAAAGTAGGATAATCAATCCAAAGGTAAAGGCATCTTCTTCTCAAAGCTTCTGATAATTCTCGCACTCGATTACTGGTGATAATGACGAAAGGAATTGACTTTGCTTTTCGAGTACCGACTTCGGGAATCGTAATTTGCCAATCTGATAATAACTCTAAAAAGAAACTTTCAAATTCCTCATCTGCTCGATCTATTTCATCAATTAATAATACTTGTGATTCTTCTGCCATAATTGATTTTAGTAAAGGTCTTTCCATCAAAAAATCATCACTAAAAATTGTTTCTTCTTTTTCATTATAAGATAAATCAGCTTGCTCATTCATTTTTAGATAGAGCAATTGCTTTTGATAATTCCATTCATAAATCGCTTGGTTAGCATCGAGTCCTTCGTAACATTGGAGACGAATTAAATTTGTGTTGAGTGCCTTACTCATCACTTTTGCAATCTCGGTTTTCCCAACTCCTGCTGGTCCCTCGATGAGTAATGGTTTTTTTAAAAACATTGATAGATGGATGGACATGGCTATGGCATCATCGGAGATGTAGTTTTGTTCGAGGAGGAGATTTTTTATATCGTTAATGGATTTGTTCTTTTCCATCGTTTATTTATATTTTTTTAAATTGAAAATATTCCCATTTATTATTGAATAAAACCTTAGTTTGAAATTCATTTTGCTTCGCATTTATAATAAATCCCCAAAATGGAATACCAATCATTTCTTTCGAATTATTTAAAGCGATAAAGGGGTAATAGGTATCTAGTTGATATTCAATTGGGGCATTCCCAATTTCAATACCTTTTTCATTCCATAAAGTAAATTTAGATATACAATCTTTATAGTCTTTTAATTCTTGAATTTTAATAATTAAGCTATCATAGTTTTGACTTTTTAAGAAATCCCCTTTTATAGAATACTTTTGGTTATAAAAATTTTGATGAGTAATAATATTTTGTTTCGAGGAATCCAATTTGAAGTAAGTTAATGTATCATTTAAATGTGATAATTTAAGTAATACAATATTTTCTTTTATTTCATAATTTTCTAAGTAAGCTTCCCTTCTTATTTCTGTTTCTTGATTACAATAATCAATATCTCTTCTTGCTATAAATACCCATTTACCATTTTCTAACTTGTGCAATTTTCCTGCTCCACTAAATGCTTGTGGAGAGTCAATTGCAAAAACCATTTTCTCATCCCAAGTTGGATTTGAAAACCAAATTAGTTCTGAATATTTATTCTTTTCTTTTAGTTTATTGAATGGCAAATTAGGATTTGCAAAAATTGAATTTTCAGAAATGTATGCTTTATTCTTAATTCCTTCCATAAATACCTTTTCGTTCTCACAACTAAAAATGGTAATAGTGAATAATAAAATTATGAATTTTAGAAGTCTTTCCATTTTTTAGATATTTCTTTTTTCCTAGAATTTAATTATTTTTCAGGTCAGCTAAAGCGGACTACCACGTGATAAGCCTGTCAGCAAAAATACTGACAGGCTTATACTTTTGTAACAATACTTTTACGTAATTGTTTTTTTACATCAATTTTTTCAACGCACGTTTCACATAAACATGAGCCAAATGCGTTCGGTATTTTTGCGAAGCGTAATGATCACTCATCACTTCGATTCCTTCGGTTACATTTTGAACAGCTGCTTCGATACTTTCAGTAGTTAATGCTTGACCAACTAATGCTTTTTCGACATTCATTGCTCGGTAAGCAGCTTCACCTACTCCTGTCATTCCGATACGGACAGATTTAACTACTCCGCCGTCCATCTCGATCCCAACTGCAACTCCAACGATGGCAAATCGAGAAGCAGGTTGTTTAAATTTCACATAAGTAGAATGACGATTCGAGGCCATTTTGGGAATTCGAACAGCTGTGATAATTTCACCTTCGGCTAGAGCTGTTTCATAAAATCCTTTGAAAAATTGATCGATGTCAACTTCTCGTTTTCCATCTTTTCCTTGGATGACTACATTTGCATCGCATGCTAGTAAAACTGCTGGCCAATCGGCAGCAGGATCTGCATGTGCCATACTTCCACCAATCGTTCCAAAATTTCGAACTTGGATGTCTCCAATTTCTTTGGCTGCTTGGGTTATCATTGGTGCATGTTCTGCCAATGATGTATCTGTTGCAATCGAAGCATGTGTCGCTCCACCACCAATAGTAATGGAATTCTCATTATCCCGAATTACTTTGAGGCTTTCTATTTTGGAAATATCAACTAGAGATCCAGGTGCATTTAATCGCAACTTTAAAGTTGGAATCAAACTATGACCACCTCCCAAAATTTGAGCATCATCTCCCAAAAGTGAAATGGCTTCATCTACAGAAGTGGCTTTTTTATATTCAAATGAATTTGGTATCATTTTGAGTTAAATTTTATTGTTTGGTTTTTAGAAAATCCTGTTTTTTAAGTCAATCGAAAATGAAAATCAACACTTCTTTCAATAGTTTTTGATTACCATTTTAAATTGATAACAGGGTTTTTCTAAGAACGTAATTTTTTAAAAAAATAAGTTTTGAAAAACTATCCCTGCATTGCGGTCCACACTCGTTCAGGCGTCATCGGCATTTTAATGTCTTTGACTTTATGTCCACCTTTCCAAAGTGCATCCATAACTGCATTGACAACTGCTGGCGTCGAACCAATACAACCTGCCTCTCCTGCACCTTTTACTCCAAGTGGATTGTGCGGGCAAGGCGTTACGGTCCGGTCTATTTCAAAACTTGGAAAATCATCAGCACGAGGCATACAATAATCCATATAACTTCCATTGATTAATTGACCTGTCTCATCATAGATCGCTCCTTCCAACATGGCTTGCCCAATTCCTTGAGCGAGCCCTCCGTGAATTTGTCCGTCTACAATCATAGGATTAATTACATTTCCAACATCATCAACTGCGATGAATCGTTTCAGTTTGGTATGTCCTGTTTCTCTATCAATTTCGACAATCGCAACATGTGCTCCAAATGGATAAGTGAAATTCGCAGGATCATAAAAACTACTAAAATCCAAACCAGGTTCTAAACCTTCTGGATAATTATGCGGTACATAAGCTGTCAAAGAAACATCTCCAAATCCGACTGATTTGTCAGTTCCTTTTACGGTCCATTTTCCTTCCGCATAATCCAAGTCATCGGCTGATGCTTCTAACAAATGTGCTGCGATTTTTGCGCCTTTTTCCAAAACCTTATCTATAGATTTGACTATCGCACTTCCTCCTACCGCTAAACTTCTAGAACCATAAGTACCCATTCCAAACGCGACACTATCAGAGTCTCCATGAATAATTTCTACATCTTCTAAAGCGATTCCCATTCGATCCGCAACCACTTGAGCAAAAGTAGTTTCGTGACCTTGACCATGCGAATGTGATCCGGTGTAGACACTTACTTTTCCAGTTGGCTGCACTCGAACTTGTGCTGACTCAAAAAGACCTGCTCTTGCTCCCAATGCTCCAACTACTGCCGAAGGTGCAATTCCACATGCTTCGATATAAGTTGAAAATCCTATTCCTAAAAGTTTTCCATCAGCTTGATTTTTTTGCTCTTCTCGGAAGGCTTCGTAACCAACCATTTCTAACGCTCGATTCAAAACTGGTGCATAATTACCACTATCATATTGCAACGCCACTTGAGTGACATATCCTTCTTTTTCAACTCCATCAAATGGTTCGATAAAGTTTTTCAAACGTAATTCGGCTGGATCCATATCCATTTCTAAAGCTGCCAAATCAATCAACCTTTCCAAAAGAAAAGTTGCCTCAGGTCGACCTGCTCCTCGATAAGCATCAACTGCATTCGTATGAGTAAACGTAGCGGTTACATCCACATTTATTTTTGGCGTAGTATATAATCCTTGAAGTAAAGTCCCGTGCAAATAAGTTGGAACTGCTGGCGCAAAAGTGGAAAGGTATGCTCCCATATTGGCAAAAGTATTTGCTTGAAGTGCAACTATTTTTCCATCTGCATCAAAACCCATTTTGGCATTAGTCACATGATCTCGACCATGTGCATCTGTCAAAAATGCTTCACTTCTATCACTCGTCCATTTGATTGGAAGTTCTATTTGTTTTGAACACCAAATGACTAATGCCTCTTCGATATAATGGAAAATTTTACTTCCAAATCCTCCCCCAACATCTGGTCCAACTACTCGCACTTTATGTTCTGGCAAACCTAGAACAAATGCACACATCAACAATCGAGTCAAGTGCGGATTTTGCGTAGATGTATATAAGGTGTATTTATCATAAGCCGTATCATAATGGCCAATAGCACTCCGAGGCTCCATTGCGTTTGGAACAACTCTTTGATTGACAAAATCCAATTCCGTTACATGTGCTGCAGAAGCAAGTGCTGCTGCAACTTCTTCTTTTGGATTTCCTAATTGCCAATCAAAGGCAGTATTATTTGGTGCATCTGCATGAACTAAAGGTGCACCTGCTTGAGCGGCTGCCTTTGGATCAGTAACTGCATCGTGAATATCATAATCAACATCTATTAATTCAGCAGCATCTTTTGCATTAGCTCTTGTTGCGGCGATCACTATCGCAACTCCATCTCCTACATGCCTTACTTTTTTTCTAACTAAAAGAGGATGTGGAGGTTCTTTCATGGTGTCCCCATTTTTAAAATCTACTTGCCATCCACAAGGTACTCCTGCAATCGCCTCTGGAATATCTGAACCAGTAAAAACTGCCACTACTCCTTCTGCACTTTTTGCCGCATCTGTATTTATTGAATTGACCGTCGCATGTGCGTACGGACTTCGGAGGATATATGCATAGACCATTCCTGGCATTTTTATATCATCCGTATATTTTCCTTGACCTGTAAGGAATCGTTTGTCTTCGACTCGTTTTACAGACTTTCCTATATATTTTGTCATGATTTTTTTATTTAATTGTTTCTATTCTTTGTTTTGGAAAAAATTGATTTGGCTTTTCAATCAAAATATAATTATCAACTTTTTATCTCAAATTGACTTTTCTCTTTTGATGAACTAAACTGCCTCATTCATTTTTTTGGCCGCATATTGAATTGATCTTACAATATTATGGTAGCCCGTACATCTACAAAAATTACCTTCGAGTGCTTCCCTAATTTCTTGCTCACTTGGATTAGGATTAGTTTTCAAAAAATCTGTAGCAGTCATCATCATTCCTGGTGTACAAAAACCACATTGTAATCCATGCTCTTCTTTGAAGCCTTCCTGAATAGGATGTAAATTTCCGTTAGTCGCAAGTCCTTCAACAGTTGTTACTTCACATCCATCTGCTTGAACCGCAAGCATTGTACATGATTTTACTGCTTTACCATCTAGATGAACAGTACATGCTCCACAACTACTTGTGTCGCAACCTATATGCGTACCCGTCATGGATAAATCTTCTCGAAGATAATCAGACAGTAAAGTCCTAGATTCTACCTCTCCGTTACATTGTTTTCCATTGACTTTGACCGATATTTTATTTGCCATAGTGAAAAAGGTTTTAGAGTTAAAAAATTGTAATCTTAGTTATGTATTATGATTAGGTTATGAAATTGGATTAATTTCTGGATCAGTTGAGTCTTTTGACTCTGGAGGCTTGATTGTATCTTCTGATTGAATTGGCTCTTCCGATTTAATCGTTTGTCTATTTTCTTCGATATGTTTTTCCAAGGCTGAAAAAACTTCTTTGGTGATAACATTCGCCACTCCTGACAATACTCGTTGTCCAGTTCGGGCAATGACTCCTGACAAATTTGCTTTTCCATCAAAAGCAAGCGCAGCAATCCCTCCTTCTTTTTCATCAATATTCATTTGAACGGAAACATGAGCATTTCCTATTCTACTCAGTTGCTCCATCTTAATGACAAAAGATGCAGGTTGATTTTTATCAACTACTTTTAATTTACCCGTAAATGATGCTTTGACTGGACCTATTTTTATTTCAGAAACAGATTTGAATTGATCTTCTCCTAATGTTTCTAATCGAGATACTCCTGGAGTTATTTTAGCTAAAACAATTGGATCCATCAGGTAGGTCCATAATTGTTCTCTAGATACTTTAAAGTTATGATTGCCTTTTACTTCCATGCTTCTCAGTTGTTTATTTTGTATAAGATTGCCAAATAAACAAATTTCTCTGCCAATTCCAATTAATCTGATTATATGTTTTGAATAAACTTATGTAAATAAAATAAAGATGGGAAATGTGAAGGTTAAGCTATTTCTAAACTCGGAAATGGTTCTTTTTTTCAAGGAAAATTTGTTGCCAATACTCCTTTGTAGATTAGATTTTTAATTTGAGCAAAGCAACTATTAAAGAATAAGATTAAAATTGTAAATCTTAGCCAAAAATTCGATCCATTTCCTCTCGTTCCATATTAATGATAAACGTAAAAATTTTCTGTTGTTCCTCCGTGCTTAATTCTTCAAAAAGGGAATCTCCTTTTTCGATAATTTCTTTCCCAATTTCTAATCCTTTAATTTCAGCGGGAGAATAAACCTTCGGTCGCTTCTTCATTTTTTCAATCAAGTGATCCATTATCTTTTTGATCTTTGCTACAAGAGTTCGATCATAGAGCGTATCGAATAAAGCAAGACTACTTTCCATAAAATCGTCGATTTCTTTTCTCGACAAGGTTTTAATTAAATTCTCAATTTGGGTAATTGAATAAGGTGGGTTTTGATTTTGGGTAATCGCTTGTTCCACTAAACTTCTTTCAAATCGACTTGCACTTCGAAATGATTTTAATGCTTTTAATCCTGCTCTTACAATTTTGGGAAGGTGTCTTCCGTATTTAAAAATCAGACTGGTTGAGTCTACCAAAACACGCATTAGTTTTTCGGGATGCTTGATGTAATTATCCAAACTCTCGAATGCCTCATTTAAAACTTCTCTTTTTTCAGGAGGTGGATAAAGGTTATTGAGGAAATAAGATTTGAATTTATCGACTCTTTGTTCCGTAAAAGAATCAGGAAAATCTTTTCGATCCTTTAGGTTTTTATACTGATATCTATCGTCCACTACTTTGCGGTATCCGATGATGACATTTTCTAAAATTTGATTTTTTTCGTCTTTTTGTTTCATGAAAAAAATTGATTTGGTCGATGCTTAGAAACATATTTGCCTAAAACAGAGATTTCAAATTTAGGTGGTCTCCTCTCCCCTATTTCTTTCCTCAATCAACTCTTCTAAAATTTCTGCCAGATTAGGTTTTGGAACAAGTCCAGAAAATCGCTCTACCAATTCATCTTTTTGTAAAAATAGAAGTGTTGGAATACTTTTGATTTTAAACATGGCAGAAATTTGTGGATTCGAATCTGCACTCACTTTTCCAACTAAAGCTCTCCCTTCAAAATCTTCTGCAATCTCGTCAATGATCGGGCCTATCGTTTTGCACGGTCCGCACCATGGTGCCCAAATGTCGAGGAGAACTGGAACTTTGGCTGCCATCACTAATTCATTGAAATTTTGATCGGTGATCTCAACGGTTTTGGAAGGTTTGTCTTTTTTCTTTTTAAAAATTGAAAACATATTTATTTGATATTAATTCTAAGAAATTGATTCAGTCTGCCTATTGAACTTTTTTTCCGCTATAAAAGTTTTGAGATATAAATTTAAAGTTATGAGAAATTACAAACTAGAAAAACTCCAAAACAGAGAAACTTTCGAAACAAGCGAAAAAGGAAATTCAATGGTTCCTATTCTTTATTCAGGTCAAAAGCATATTTTAACTCCTGCTGATTGGCAATCTGTTGAGATTGGGGATGCAGTTTATTGTAAAGTTTATGGCAATTTTTATACTCACTTAGTCAAAGCAAAAAATGAAAAACGAGGAGTACAAATCGGAAATAATAGAGGTCATGTGAATGGTTGGACCAAACAGGTTTATGGAAAAGTGATTGAGATTTTGTGAGAAAAAAATTCAAATAACATCTTTCCTACTTTTAATCGAAAAACTAATCGACTGCAAAACTGCAAATCTTTTTTACTGCAAAACTGCATTTATCATTTCTTTGTTTTCAAATCCTTCTCCGCCAATTCCAAAAAATACTTTTTCATAGTTGTTTCTAACTCGAAAACATGCATTTTAATCTTTTTATGCAAACTGACAGGAATATCTAATGTTACCCTTTTGGTAGGTTCTGCAGGAACAACTTCTTTGACTTTGATTGGAGTTGTTTTGGGAGTAGCAGCCACCGCTTCTGGATGAATCTTCTTGATTACCTCATCACTATCTACTTTCTTGGTTCTGTTTGTCGCTTTTTTTATAGGTCTTTTCTTTCCTAAGTTTAAATCTAGTTTAGAAGTATTTATCTTTTTCTTTGCCATGATATTTTACTTTAGGTTCTTTGAAAATAATAATTTGCAGTCTTGCAGTTTACCCGCTTTGCAGTTTTGAAGAAAATTTACTCAATTAATCCTTCTTTTTTCGCCAATTTTAGGACTTCTTGCGTCATCTTGACTGCTTCTGACTTAGCCTTCTTATCAGAATATTCA
Organism: Saprospiraceae bacterium; assembly: GCA_045106765.1. Lineage (GTDB taxonomy): Bacteria > Bacteroidota > Bacteroidia > Chitinophagales > Saprospiraceae > CAJQQY01. Next base: position 33,498 of record JBGCFD010000005.1, read on the forward strand.
TAAACTCCCATTCCTTCTACTGCAGTCTCGAGGTAGGAAACTCGCTCTTTAAAAGTAGATTTCATGATTCCAATTTCGAATTGCTTCAACATATCTCTGATGCTTCGATGAATGATGTATTTCTCAGAAAACTGGTTGACAAAAAAGTAGGCAGGAATCGAATCTCTAAATTCAAGCGCTTGCTCATACCTTTCAAAAAACTGTCCCATCGCTCGAACATCATGCGCACTTGGCAAAATCGGAATCAATAAAATATCCGAAACCAAAATAATCCGAGTTGTCATTTCCGATAGGGAAGGAGTTCCATCAATGAGCACAATCTCATTGTCTTGGTGAAGTTTGTCAACAGTTTTATTAACTGCTTTTGGATCGGTAACTCCAACTACCAATATTTCTGGCAAGTTTTCATCCCGAACTCCACTCCATGAAACCGAGTTTTGATTTTTATCTGTATCAACAATACACGTTTTGTAGCCCATGTGAGCAAAACAAACGGCTAAGTTCTGTGTGAGGGTGGTTTTACCTACGCCTCCTTTTAAATTAGTAATTCCTATTCTCATAATTGCAAAGATACTTAAAAACTGCAAAACGGACAAACTGCAAAACTGCCAATTTTTATTATTAAATATCAGTATCGAGCTTAGGGAGTTGGCCAAAACGCAAATAGTCTATTTTAAGCGTTCAAATAGTCAAAATCAACCAAGTTGATAGTATTTGGAAAAAAGTAGCTGAAATCGTCTTAAAATGACTTTATTTTAAATAATAATTAATTAGTTAGAAGAGCAGAATTGATACTTAATCAAAGTATTGAATCAAATCAAACTAAATGGTAAACTGTAAAACTGCAAACAGTTTTGCAGTTTTACAGTTTATCATTTAGCTTGATTATTATTTATCTCATACCTTAAAGAAAGTTTTTCTAATTCATGGGAGGAACATTTTTTAAAATTATTTCTAATTTTATCATTTTTCGATATTAACCAAGTTGATTAACTTATTAAAATCACTTGACTAAGTTTTTGATATTATTTAAAACAAAAACAGTTTTGCAGTTTACCCGTATTGCAGTCTATATAGTAAATTCTACTTATAAAAGTTAATATTCAGAATATTCGCTCAAAGCAAGTTTTTCTAATCCAAAAAATAGTTGATTTAAATTTCAGTTCAATATAATTCTATCCAAAATACACACAAAAATTTCTTAAGCTTTAAAAAATTCGAAAAATCTCAATTTTTGGTTTTTTATGTCCAAAAAGAGGAAGAACTGTATTTCGTTTTGCAGTTTTGCAGTTTATTTAAAACTTTGACTAATCGTGGAGACAGACTGGGAACAATAAATAATTTGATTCCAACTAAAAAAAATAGAACTAGATATTTAATAAACAAGAACTGCAAAACTTTTCTACTGTATTATTCTAACTGATAATTGAAAAAATTTAGCAACTAACAACGTTGTCCTTAAAAGTCACCTAGTTGGGACTTACACTCTAATCAATTCCTTTTAATTTAAAAAAAGGATACTAAAAGTCACCTACTTAGGACTTGATTATACTCATTCAACTTTTTTAAACCGATTTTCAGTCTGATTTAGGTGACCTTTAGCTACTTCAACTCTAAAAGTCACCTATTTGGAACTAATATATCTTGATTTTCAGCTAATCCTCTAAAACCTAGTCCAAACTAGGTGACCTTTAGCAATAATCAAGACTAAAGGTCACCTAGTTGGAACTAATATTAAATAACCCTTGCTTCTTAGTTATAGGATCTAGTCTGTTTTAGGTGACCTTTAGCAATAGTCAAGACTAAAGGACACCTAGTTGGAACTATTTATATAGTGAATTACTCTTGAAAACACTATAATGAATTCCGATTAATTATAATCAACAGCTAAAGGTCACCTATTTGGGACTAGCCTTATCTATATTTCAATTTTATTCTTTCCTTATCACCAATTTCTAACAGATTTAATGCTACATATATATAAAGGTCACCTGTTTGGAACTAGACTTTATTCGTCTAGTTCCAAACAGGTGACCTTTATAGCATACTAATTCTTAAAAGTTATCTATTTCAGATTATAAATAAATTATGTGATGAGGTTAGATGGAAAAATTTGATTGATCAAAAGCTTAAGTTCTTTTTTTAGGTCTTTTATTATTTTTTTCTTTTAAATACTTTTAATATTATTTAGAGAAATCAAAAACTCATTGCTACAAAGAAGTACAGCCAATTTGGGCCACCTGATTGGAACTAAAATAGGAATTAAGGTCACCACATTGAGAATCTAAAGTCACCATTTTGGAAACCTATAGTTACCTTAAAAAGATCGAAAAGTTATCACTTAAAAACAAAAGAGCACCTCAATGGGAATTGGATAAAAGATCGAAAAGTTCCAATGTTAGTAATTCCTTATACTTTTAGTTTTGAATTAAAGTATAAAGGTTTACTTTTGTAGTGACCTTATTTTTTTAAAGTACTTGCTCTAAAATACCTTATTTTAAATTTTGCTTAAATGTCTGAAAAAATTCACAACCCAACAGATTTAGTTCGCTTTGATGATCGACTTGTTTATGATGCATCCTACAAACTTTCAGCAAGAGCCATCAAAACGGTTTGCTATATCGCAGCACATTATGTGAATCCTAAAACACAAAGTGATTTACCTCGACCAATCTTTGTTCCATTGAGTGAGTTAGCTTCTGCACTTTCAGACGGAAGGAAAGGATTGAAAAGTAGTTCTTTGTATGCTAACATTTCAAGTCTTTGTGAAGAATTAGTGAATGCAAAAATTCGATTTAAAACTGATGTTAAAGTAGAAGGGAAAGATTTGGATGGATTTATTAGTTGGTGTTCGGATGCAGTTCCGACGGAGAAAGATGGAGTGAAAGGAATTAGCTTTGGATTTGGAGTTTATATGTCTCAATTCTTGATTGGACTGTCGAGGTATGTAGCAGTTTATCGACCAGAGTTGAATCGATTGAATAAATCTTATTCGATTCGCTTATTTCAAATATTAAAAGGAATTTTTAATAAACGAAAAAAATATCGAAAGGTATTTAAAAAAGTATTCAGTATTGATGAGTTGCGCTATTTGATGGATTTGCGAGATAAGTATAAGGCGTTTAAAATGTTTAATGATAAAGTTCTCAAACCTGCTATTGCAGAAATTAATAAAAGTACAAGCATATATGTTGTATCGGTTGACATGATTCGCCGATCAGGTCGAAAAATTTCACATATCGAATTTACATTTACCGATAATAAAAAGAATGCTGGGAAAGATATGATTACGGATTATACCACATTTGTAGATTATATGCCAACAGGAGAAGAAATTAAAAGTTTGACTTTTGCGGAACATCGAGCATATGATTTGTTAGTTGATTTTCAGATAAAACCGGGGATTGCGTTTAAACAAATATTACCAGATATCAATGGAAGTGAAGTGCAAGGATTTGAAGATTATTTTATCATTGCAGCACTTGATTTTTTCCGAGCTTCTTCGAGCAATCAACAATCAAATAAAATTGCAGCTGCAACTTTCGTAAGTTGGTGGACCAAACTTCGGCTCTTCGATACAACTAGTGATGTTTGGGTAAAAATTATGGAGCGAGTAGTCACAGAGAAAAAGAACTTACAAAAGAAAAATGCGATCGCCTACGATAATCGATTATATGCTCGTGAAATGACTCATCAAGAATTTAAAACCTGGTGGAATGATCAACAAGGCATCGATCCAAATCAACCTCAACTTTTCGAAAAAGATGACAAAGGAGCAAAAGACGGTTTTGATTCGATTTCGGAGATTTTGAAGAAGTATGCTTTGGATGGAGTTGATGTGATAGAGTAGGAGTGGGGTGAATAGCGAAGCGTTCGATTTACAAATTAAAATCTTTTGTATTTGTACGGATTTTTTTTAATAGTCATCCATACGAATGACCTTTTATTTAAGCATGATTTATGGAAAATAGAATTTCACTAAACGGAGTAAATGTTAGGACTAAGGAAACACCATTTGGTGAATATCTTTGTGTGACTGACTTGGCAAAAGTAGTGGGAGATAAAACAGGGAAGATTATTGGCAACTGGTTTAGCTTAATCGGAACTATTGAATTTTTAAAAGAATGGGAATTAAAATATAACTCAGAAAATTTTAATGTCCTGAGATATCAGGACATTAGAATTAATGCAGGTACTTTAAAATTTTCCTTGTCTGCAAAAAAATGGATTGAGGAAACAAATGCAACTGGAATCATTTCTGAAGCTGGAAGGTATGGTGGAACGTATGCGCATAATGCAATTGCTTTGGAATTTTGTTCGGCAATTAGTCCTGCTTTTAAGTTGGGCGTTTATGTGGACTATATAGAATTGAAAGAGGAAAAAGCACAACAATGGTTAAAGACCTATCAGTTTTATTTGAGGAAAATTGAAGATAATTCAATGGAAAATAATCGACTAGCAAAAGATCTTCATGAGAATATTAGAAAACTAAAAAAAGGAAAGTGAAATTCTAAAGTCCTTAGATCTAAGGACTTTAAAATTTCAAATGACTATGTTTTGCAGAAAAGCTATTTCCCTTTCTGCATATGACTCACCACCATTCTCAATTGACTATAACTATATCTTCCTTTGAAATGCTCGTACGATTCTTTAAATGATTCTGATTTGGTCTCTAAGAAATAAGTTTCAATTTCTTGTATTGTTTCACTAGGCATAATTTGGGAAACATCTAATTCTCCATTCAAAATAAAATGTGTTAAATGAGATTCGATAGTTCCTTTTTTTAAACTTCGTTGATCTGCAATTTCATTAATCGTCTTTCCAGATTTGAAAAGTTCGAAAGAAAATAATTTAGTGTCAGTTGTTGAAGTTGATTTTTCTTTTTTAGGTGTTTCGGGAAAAGGTAAATTAGCTGAAATATTTTTTTCTCTGCAAAAACTTTCAATAATTTCGACAAGGTCAGCTCCATGTTTTTGGACCTTCGATGGACCAATTCCTTTAATCTTTAATAACGAAGAGGCATCCGTCGGCAAGTAATTTGTCAGCTCGATGATTGATCTTAAATTAATCACGACATATGGTGTCACTTCCAAATCGGCAGCAGTTTCATCTCGCCACATTTTGATGCGATTGTATAATTCAGGATATGGAGTTGACAAAGTGTCGATAGTTGGAAGAGATTGACGATTTGTTTTTTTCTTTTTTCTTTTTTGCTTTTCAAAATCCAAATCTGCATTTGCTTTCAATCGTAAATATTGTTGCGAGGAAAATTTTTCCTTTGCCATCGCAAAACAGATTTTTTTGACAAATAACTCTTTGGTTAAAAGTGCTAAATTATCTATCACCAATTTCTTGATGGATTTATTATCGGTCAAAATTGGAATGCTCTCCAACTGAGGTTCCAATTCTGTTTCTATTTTTTCTGAAAAATAAATACTTGCTTTTTGGATGCGTTCAAGTAGTTCTTCATTTTCCTCGGGTATTTCAGCATGGTAAATTAAATACTCTAATTGCTTTTCAAATTTTGGCGCAACTGAGAAGACTTTTTCATGCGCATTGTTGATCCATTGTTGCACTTTCTCAGTAGCAGCAATCGTCAATGAATTTTCATTTTCGATGAAGTTCCGCAAAACCCGACTCGCCACTTTTTGGATATATTTAAAACTAAATAATTCTACAATTAATTTTTGTTGAAATGCTTTTTTTGATTGCAAAAGGTGCGCTTCATCTGGTGCATTTTCTTCTGCTACTTTTGAATAATTTTTAACGACAGCATCTGTTTTTACACTAGAGTAGGCAATCTGCGATCTCAAAACAATTCCTTCAAAACTAGTGCAACGACTCAATGCAACATAAACCTGTCCATGAGCAAAAGCAGATTGTGCATCAATAATAACTCGCTCAAAAGTTAATCCTTGACTTTTGTGAATGGTGATGGCCCAAGCTAATTTTAAAGGAAACTGAGAAAACGTTCCGACTACATCTTCATCTACTTCTTTCGTTCCTTCATTCAAACTATATTTTACATTTTCCCATTCAACTGAAGTTACTTTTATTTCTTCAAGATCAGTTGGGCATTTTACATAAATTTCATCTTTTGCAATTCGAGTGACTTGCCCAATTTTTCCATTATAATACAGTTTTTCTGGTGAAGCATCATTTTTTATAAAAAGTACTTGAGCACCTACTTTAAATTCCAATTTTTCTTCCGTAGGAAAAGTGTGAGATGGAAAATCTCCAGATACTTTTGCTTTGAATTTAAAAGGCTTCTCAGAAAGCGAATTTAATTTTTCTCTGTTAATTGTATTGGCAGTATTATTATGTGAAGTCAAAGTGATGTAACCTTCATCATCTGAAGGTTTGAAGTTATCAATGAATCGGGAGTTCAGTTGTTGCAAGACTTCTTGGTTCATCTTATTGTCTCTTACGTTATTCAACAAGTCAATAAAAATAGAATCCGATTGCCGATAAATATGTTGTAATTGTATTGTTATGGGGTCAGTTTTTTGTAAAGCTTGGCTTCCAAAAAAATAAGCAGTAGAGTAATGGTCTTTCAACAAATGCCATTCTTCATGCTTGACCACAGGAGGCAATTGATGCAAATCTCCAATCATCAATAATTGTACTCCACCAAATGGTTCGGTTGGATTTTTGTAACGACGAAGCACATCATCAATACCGTCGAGGAGATCCGCTCGTACCATGCTAATCTCATCAATAATCAACAAGTCCAGACTTTTGATTAAATTTCTTTTGTCTTTGGAAAAACGTCTTTGCTGGCGAGGATCATTTTTATTTCCAGATAAATATGGTCCAAAAGGTAATTGGAAAAAAGAATGAATCGTCATCCCTTTGGCATTGATGGCTGCCACACCTGTAGGTGCAACCACGACTGCTCTTTTGATGCATTCTTTTTTCACACGGTGGAGAAAAGTAGTTTTTCCTGTCCCAGCTTTTCCAGTTAGAAAAATATTCTTATTGGTATATTGAACGAATTGAAAGGCGAGTTCTAATTCCGGATTGGTTGAAAGGGGTATTTGTTTTTTCATAGATTGAAACATAAATTAAATTCATTTCTCTTCACTTTTAACTTTGCTAAAATATCCGAAAGATGATGAATCTCCATTGCTGAAACCATTTCTTCTCCATCACCAAAATCAAAGGTGATATATTTCCCTTCATACTCAAAAACTTGAATTTGTTTTTTACTTTTCATCTTTAGAATTGTAGCGTGTAGTTGCAAAACAAAAGTAATCAATCGAGAAGTGAAAAAGGAATGATGAAGAGAGAGTTTAATATATTGTTCTTAAAAATACGAAGGAATAATATAAAATGAAGAACTCAAAAAGATGCTGGACTGAGAGAGTAAATTCAAAACAATACTAATTACCAAAAACCTTTTATTATTTTTACGTGTAAAAATAATAATATATGAAATTTCCATTTTTTTACCAGAAAAAAAATCTATGCTTATACTTTTTATTAATCATCATGTGGGGTTGTGCCGTTCCAATGCCCATTGCGGAGCAAAATTTTAATAAAACAATAGTAGGAGTGGAGTACGATGTATTTGACTTAGCAGCAGAGAGTATTTTTATTTATCAAAAAGAAAAAAAGAAGAAGAATGAAGCATTCTTACTTTCGCTTAAAAAAAATGCAGATAAAAAAAATGAAAGTGAAATTTGGTATGAATCGGCTAAAAGTGTAAATGAAATAGGAGTGGAGTTGACGAATAAGGTTGAAGATATTTGGAATCAAATTGTTTCACAAAGTGGAGGAAAAGATACAAAAGGTCACCCACTTGGTGCTGATCAAAAAATAGTAGCAAAGGAAATTTTGTTTGAAGAAATGCAAGCTTACGAATTACAAGCTAAAATAATAAATGTAAAAAAAAGGTGGTTAGAATTAATTCCAAGTCAAGATAGAAGTCTAATAGAAAACGCCTTGCCTGATTTTTTTAATCAGGAAAAATGGGTATCAGAAAAAACTAAAAATTTACAAATCGGAGTATTGCAACTTACTTTTGCACATTTAACTTTTGGAATTGAAAAAGCAAAAGAAGAGATGCTCATTTATTTTTGGGAAAAAATAAATAGTCCACCAATAGTTTTTGATAGACTTCAAGTAATGGCAAATCCACAAAAATCGTTTATCAAAAAAGGAGAAAATTATGAGGCAGATATTTACTTGTCTTCAATTTTGAATCCATTTGGTGATGATAATATGACAGCGATAATTAATGGACAAACTTTTCCTTTTCGAGATGGAGTAGCGAAGTATAAAGTTGCTGCCAACTCGATGGGTGATAAAAAATATAATGTCCAAATTAAAGTAAAAGACCCATTGACTGATGAAGAGCGGTCGTACGAAAAACCATTTGAATACAAAGTAGGAGAAGATGCTATTCAGATTACTGCATCAAAAATGAATGTATTATATATAGGTGTAGATAATCCAGTTTCAATTTTAGCAGCAGGAATTTCTCCTAAAGATTTGAAAGTGAGCGTGAGTGGTGGTGGCAATGGTAAGATTAGAAAATCAGGAGGTCTAAATGAATATGTTGTACACGTAAATAAACCTACTACTTATGGTAATGGATTAAAAATAACAGTAGAAGCAAATGGTATTTCTGTAACAGAAATTTTTCGAGTAAAGCGAATTCCTGATCCCGTGGCACAGTTGGGCAAAAGTCAAGGTGGAGCAATGGGAGTAGGAGAGTTTAGAGCACAAGCTGGTGTTCCTGCTATTTTGCACAATTTTGATTTTGATGCGAAGTGTCAGATTCAAGGATACATTCTGACCAGAATTCCTAGAAATGAAGCTAGAGTAGAAGTGGTTAATCGAGGAGCGAGATATACTAGAGATGCTAAAGAATTAATTAAACAAGCTTTGCCAGGAGATATTTATACTTTTGACAAAATGAAAGTAAGATGCCCAGGTGATCCTGCTGGAAGATTAATAAACTCAATGGTATTTAAAATTAAATAGGAGCAGAGAAGGCAGTCAAGAATGTAAGTTTTTATTGATTACCTAACCGCTTAATATGTTTTGAAATAAGCTGATTGGTCGAAAGATTGATCAGCTTATTTTTTTCTTTGTTAGATTCTAGATTTAGAATATTAGTATATTTTTTACAATCTCTAGCACTAGAATGATGAATCCAATTTTTTTAAGCAACCAATACTTATTTTTGTAGAATTAAAAAACCAAAATAAAATGAAAACATTATCCCCAGTTGTACTGGCAACTTTGCTATGTTGCACTTTTCTTTTTTCTTTAGATTCCATAGCTCAAAAACAAATTTCTGGAGTGGTAGAAGACGCCAATGGTGTACTTTCGTATGTCAATGTATTATTACTTCAACCATCTGATAGTTCGTTGGTTACAGGAAACTTGACTGACGAAAAGGGTGTTTTTTTGTTAGATAAAGTTGAAGCAGGAGAATATTTATTACAAGTCAATATGGTTGGCTATCAAAATCAATATTCAACTATTTTTTCTCTCCAAGACAAATCAGGCGTTTATGATTTTCCAAAAATTACGTTGCTAGAATCCACCTCAGAGCTCAATGAAGTTCAAGTTGTAGCTAAACGTGCATTGATTGAACAAAAGATTGATCGGATGGTCGTCAACGTTTCGAATAGTGTAACCTCTGTTGGAAATACTGCTTTGGAAATTTTGAGACGTTCCCCAGGAGTGGTAGTTAATCCTCAAACCAACTCTATTTCAATGAGTGGGAAAGATGGGGTAGTGGTGATGATCAATGGAAAAATTTCAAGAATTCCAATGGATGCATTGATTCAAATGTTAGATGGAATGAGTTCAGATAATATTGATAAAATAGAATTGATTCATACACCACCGGCTAATTATGATGCAGAAGGGAATGCTGGATTTATCAATATAGTTTTGAAAAAAAATCAAAATGAAGGTTTTAATGGTGGTTACTCTTTGAATGCAGGTTATGGAAAAAGAGAAAAAATGGGAGCTAGTTTAAATTTAAATTACCGAAAAAATAAAGTGAATGTTTTTGGAGATTACTCTTGGAACTATAATAACAATCCTCAATTATTTACTAATTATCGGAGTTTTATGTTTGAAGGAAATACCATTGAAAATATAGGAAGTGGAGATAGAGATCCAACTAAAACTCATGTTCATAATGCTCAAATTGGATTGGATATTCAGTTGAGTGAAAAAACAGTTTTAGGAATCTTAACTTCTTGGATGGATCGAGATTGGGATATGGATGCTTTGAATGAAGTTGAGATAAAAGAGAACGGAACATTGATTAACAGATTAAATATTCCTAATGAGGAACAGAATCATTCTTATAGAATTCTTGGAAATATCAATCTCCAACATCAAATAGACAAAACTCAAAAAGTTAATTTAGATTTTGACTATGCTTATTTTTTTAATGATAATCCTTCTTATTATCGCAATCAAGAATTTGATGGGAATGATAATTTATTAAATGAAAGTGAATTTCGAGTTTCGAAAATAACTCCAATGAATATCATGGTTGGAAAATTTGATTACTCTAAATCATTTGGCAAGAATGTCGATTTGGATATGGGAATCAAAGGAACATTTACTGTTTTTGATAATGATGTATTGGTGGAAGATAAAATAGTAACGGAATGGATTCGTGCTTCATTTTTTTCTTCAGAAGCCAATATGAAAGAAAATATCGCTGCTGCCTACATGAGTGTTTCTTGGAAAATATCTGATAAAGTAAATTTGAAATCAGGACTTCGATATGAATATACAGATGTAAATTTGAGTAGCAATGAACAACCAGATTTGGTCGATCGAAAATATGGACGATTATTTCCAAGTCTGTTTATCTCTAATAAAATGAACGAAGCGAATACAGTTCAATTTTCTTATAGTCGTCGAATCAATCGACCTAGTTTCCTACAATTGGCTCCATGGTTTTACTTCCAAGATCCTAATACGGTGAATACCGGGAATCCGCTTTTGCAACCATCGATCACAGATGCATTGCGTGCGACCTATATTTGGAAAAGGTTTACATTGAGTACGGAGTATGCATTTACAGATGAGGCCATCGGTCGTTTTCAACCAGAAATAGATCAAGCTACCAATACACAAATAAATGGAGCAAAGAATTTTATCAATGCCCAAAATGTTTCTGCTACGCTTTCTCTCCCTTTAAATATAAAAGATTGGTGGAGTATGCGAACAAGTTGGACTGCCCAATGGAATGAGGTTACTGATAAAATAGATAATCAAGAAGTTAGTTTTCAACAAAAGAGTTGGTATGTAAATGGTTCGTCAACTTTCACTTTGCCAAAACAATTTTCCATTGAAATTTCAGGTACTTATTTTGCTCCTCAGTTGATGGGTTCTGTCATTTGGGAATCTTTCAATAGTATGAATGTAGGAGTTCAAAAAGAATTACCCAATGGTTCTCGATTAGGAATTTCTGTAAATGATATTTTTCTTGGTGGAAATTGGAGAGGTCGATTAGAAGATCAAAATGTTGACTTTATTTATGAAGGATATTATGGATTTTCGGAAAGGGTTTTTCGACTGACTTATTCTCATCGATTTGGAAATAGTAAAGTGAAAGCTGCTCGAAAAAGAGCAACTGGTTCTGCAGAAGAAATGAGAAGGACTAATTAGCAAGTTTTTTATTACCAATTATATATTGAGGTAAAAAAAGAGATTACATGAATTTCATGTAATCTCTTTTTTCGTTTTTATAGAAAACTAAATGCACCTTTTTAGTGAAATCATACTTATCAAACGAATTCCTAAAAGCTTAAAGGTTTGGAACTTAATCTCGGGGAATATATTGAAGATTGCGACGAGCGGGAGGAGATAATTTAGACTGACGACAATATTTAAATCTAATCTTTAGATGTATGAATGGTTTTTTATTTTTAAATTTCAAAAATAAATATTTTGGCGTCATCCGCTATGTGGTGCGACGATGTTAATGAATAAAAAAACGGTGTTCAAATAACTTCTTATTTAGTTTCAATCCATCTCTTTCATATACTAGTTTAATTTCATTTCAAATCTAACTAACAAATCTAGCAATCTATTAGAGGAGTAAAAAAATGTTTTTACTTTGGGAGTGAATACTCAAAGTAAGTTTATAAATAGAATTAATTCTGTCTATAAACTTAAACTCATCTTTTAGAAACAAAATAAATAAAATGACGAATTTAGAAATCACTAACCTTTTTTCAGTAAAAGGAAAAACCGTATTAATCACAGGTGGGTCAAGAGGGATCGGATTGATGATGGCATCTACTTTTGTAAAGAATGGCGCCAAAGTTTATATCTCTTCTCGAAGTGCAGAGGTCTGTCAAGCGGTGGAAGCAGAGTTAAGTAAATTAGGAGAATGTATCGCGATCCCTGCTGATTTATCCACCACGGAAGGTCAGCAAAATCTAGTGGAAGCAATGAATGCAAAAGAAGATTCCATCGATGTATTAATCAATAATGCAGGAGCCAACTGGAGTGCACCCTTTAGTGAATATCCTGAAAAAGGATACGACAAAGTAATGGATATCAATATGAAACCGATCTTCTTTTTGACCCAAGCATTTTTACCTTTATTAGAAAAGGCAGGAAGTCTCGAGATACCTTCCAGAGTGATAAATATTGGTTCAATAGATGGTCTACGAGTTTCGCAAATAGATAATTCAGCCTATGGAATGAGTAAGGCGGCAGTACATCATTTAACTAAAATTCTTGCGATAAAATTTGCAGGTAAAGGGATTACAGTCAATGCTATTGCACCTGGCCCATTTCCAAGTAAGATGACCAAAACGATGTTAGATAGCATGCAACAAGTAGTTGAAAAAGCCAACCCATTGAAACGAATTGGACGAGCTGGCGACATGGGCGGAATTGCAATTTTCTTATCATCAGATGCAGGTTCTTATTTAAATGGAGCGGTCATTCCTGTTGATGGAGGAATGCATTTGATGTCAGCAATGTAAGGAGTTGAATTGGCTTTGTAACATTTTCCATCATTCAAGATGGTTCATGTTTTCGTTTGGTCAAATAATAAAATGTCAAAGCCGCAAATGGGAAACTGTTTGCGGCTTTGACATTTTTAGTAATAAGAACATTTAAATAACAAAATACACACGTACCTGATTCAGATCATTAGTGAAATGTTTATAGCTATGTGGCAAACATCACGACCCTTCATTTTTTCGTCCTTCCAATGCCTCCCGTATACCATCAATTCCATCCGTGAAAGCTGTCATCTGTGCCAATATTTGGGCCATCGGATTATTGCCATCCATGTTACGGAATAATTTATTTTTGTTAAAAGTCTTTTTGATATCATCCCATCGAGATTGTTCAGAGGGAGTAATTTCGTTAATTAGTTCTTTCAATTTTAAGAAATTGGCTTCCGCATCGCTGGTCAGAGTTTGAGACTCATTTTCATAATGAGTAAAAATCAAAGTTTTTAATTCCTGATCGTTCATAATGGCGACCGCTTTTTCAGACAACTTATTCATGTCTCGATAAGAACCTTGCAATTTAAAGGAAGGCTCTGTTCGATAATCATCCGAAATGGCAGCAGAATGAATGTAGGCTTTATTGACTATTAAAACGACATCTCGAATCGTAAGCATTTTTTTCATAACGGCGACATACTCTTTAATTTCTTCAGGCGTATGGTTTGATTTAAATTCTATATTGTTTTGATTTCCTGTTTCTGCAATTTTTAGAATCGTATGCACATCTTCGAAACTTTTGTTGCCTAATTTTTGCAAAACTGGATTAGAGGTAATCGCATTTTCGATATAACTTAATTTGAAAACTGTTTCTGAATCTCCAATGATGTCTCCCAAATTATAAATGTCAGCTCGATTAGCAAGCATGTCAGGTATTTGAAATTTATCACCGCTTTCCGTATATGGATTTCCAGCCATGATGACACAAAAACGTTTGCCTCTTAAATCATAAGCTTTACTTTTATTTTCATAAACTCCTTCGATCTTTCGTTGCCCATCACAAAGAGAAATGAATTTTTGTAAAAATTCAGGATTACAATGTTGAATATCATCAAGATACAGCATAACATTATTTCCCATTTCCAAGGCAAGATTGAGTTTTTCTAATTCTTGTCTCGCTGCTAAATTTGTTGCTTCCATCGGATCAAGCGATCGAACTTGATGTCCTAAAGCTGGCCCATTTATTTTCATAAAAATTAACCCCAAACGATCTGCAATGTATTCCATCAAAGTCGTTTTTCCATAGCCAGGAGGGGAGACCAATAGCAACATTCCCATTCGATCTGTTCTGGTATTCTCACCAACTGTTCCAATTTGCTTCGCTAAATTATCGCCAAATAAAGGAAGGTAGACTTTATCAATTAACTGATTTCTGACAAAGGAACTCAACACTCGTGGTTTGAAATCATCTAAATTCATTTTATGTTTAAATTCTACAGCAACCTGTTTTTTTAGTGCTTGGAATTTTTTAAAACGAGGAACAACCGTTGCGTTGTATCGTTCCATTTTATTCATAAAAGCATTATAATTGAGTTCGTATGATCCTTGCTCCAACAATGGATGATCGCCATGAAGTTGATCAACTTGGAACGTCGTAGGTACTTTTAATACTCGTTTCTTTTCGTAGTCATCCAAAAATAGGAGGGTAGCGGATTCAGCTAAAGTCCCGAGCGAGTGGTCTGTAGTTTGTTCCAAATAGGCTTGTACCCATTTTTGAATCAGTAGAAATTGTTCGGATTTTTGTGCTTCTAATTCAAGTACAGAATCTCGGTATTTATTTTCTGATTTATTGGTTTTTAAAAACTGTAAAAATGATTCCCTTAAATTCGCAGCCTCCTGACTTACAATAAAACGATCACCTCTTGATAGTTCTCGGAATAAATATTGAGCCACCTTACTGGCTTCTTCTTCTCCAAACAAGTTAGTCTCTTCTTGAAATAATTCTACAACTGTTTTTAACTCTTTGATCAAATAATCAAAGCCTTGTGTTTCTGGAAAAACTTTAAGAATAGTTCCAGCACTACTAAGTTGTTGTTGAAATAATTCTTGTTGTTTTTTATCCAAAAAATGTTTCCAAAAAATATTTGCACAAGCTCTGACATTAGCGGAAAAATATAATAAATCAATATTCTTTGATAAATCTAATAAAGCCCTCAACAACTTATTGGCATCTTCATCATGGATACCCGTCGTATAACCTTCTTGATATCGAGTGGCAGTATTTTCTTTAATGATATCTATAAGTTGCCCATTGGCATTGTTTAGTTTTTCTTTGTCAATAGATTGAAAAAGAGCATAGGCCAAATATTCCGATCGATAAACATCTGCTGTTTCAGAAATAAGAGATTGTGTCCAGACCGATTTTGTTTCTTCAAAAGCGGGGTCTTGAATAGCTGAGAAAAAATCAGTTCCTGTCAGGTGAAAAAACAACGCTTCTTTTTCTTGTACAATCGTCAGGTCCAACGCTTGAATATTGACAGAGAATTTGTGCTTACCTAATTGAATAATATTTTCTCCATCGACAAACAAATCTTGCCGATCTCTTAGCTGTCGAATGGTTTCTTCTTTTAACGCTTTTAATTTTGTTTGAACAATGTTTGCCTTGTTGCTATCCTCCAATTCATTCAATTGGCGAATGAGATCTCGCACTTTGTCAATCATTAAATCGCCAGCAAAGAATCCATTAATTTCGTCCAGCGTCTTTATATTTTTAACTCGAGTTTGGATGCCATTTAGAATTCGGTCGGCAGCTTTTTGTATGGCAAGAGTTCTATTGTTCCGTGCTTCCTTTAGGCTATTTTTTCGATTTTCAAAAGCAGTATAAACTTCTTCTCGTTTATCCGTTATTTTAACAATGAACTCATCAAACTCTACAAATTTACTTTCCAGTTCCTCTAATTGCACCATAAGTTTGGTGAGGTACTCATCACTTTTTTGAGGCGTGTCTGCCAAGTCAAGATAGCTGATGATTCCTTGATCAAGAAGTTTCATTTGTGCGTTAAACGATGCAATGGCTTCCTTACCACCTAGGCTCTTTTGTTTCTTTTTGATAGCGGCTTTCACTTGATTGAGACCTGCAAACATAGAAGAAACAGCTTCAATGATTTTGCTGGTATGCGTAGCATCTTCGATATTTAGGTTGTTGACAATTTCAATCAACAACTCCAGTTCTTGCCCAATTTTCTCAACATTAGTTTCTTTGACTTTTGCCTCTGCAGCAGTTTTAAGAGTTTCCAGTCCTTCTTTTTCTACTGCTATCTTTTCTAGATAAGGTTTTAAGGAATTATCTTCTAACAAGAATTGCACACAGTCATTTGACAACTGAGTGTTGATGTCTGCACATTCAGTTTCTAATTTTTCAAGGAGCGGCAAGTCAGTATATCGAAGTTCTTTTAGCGAAATAATTTGCCCTCGAAAAACCCGAAGTTCTGCCAGCGTTTCTACAAATAAATCAACTTTGTCGAAGGTTTGAGAACGGCTCTTTTTAAACAATTCTTTTGCTCTGTTCTCCGCTTTTAAGATTTCTGCTTTAGTGTTTTTCTCAATTCGATTTTTCTTTTCAAACTCATCGATAGCGGTGGAAGCTGTTTCTCCAATCTTCTGAATAACCTCTGACATGTTGAACGTTTCCTTCTTCCCAATCCAATAGTATGCATCAGTCAGATCTGTACTTTTCTTCAACAAATCATTGTACAATCCAAAGTAAGAATCTTGTTTATTACTGAGTGTCAAAATCTCTTGACATTCTGCCATTGCCTTGACAATATCTTTATTCCCAACCTTGAATAAATAAGAATCCGTATGCTCCGAGGGTACAGATACCGTACTCACAAATGGTGTTTGCCAAATTTGCATTACATGGTGCTTAGTTGCTTCCTTTTCTGCGCGGAAGTAACATAATTCTCCGTTAGGAAAAAGCGTATAACCATTACAAATAATAGGCGTGACTATTTTTTGCTCGATCAGGTTATAATGTAGAAGGACATAAATACCAGTATGATTATTATAAAAAACATAGAGGAAATCTTCTCCATTAGGAGAAATAATTCTCTTTTTAAACTGTTTATTTCTCATGTCAGGATCGAATAATTTAAACTCTCCTGTCTGTAAATAATAACCGTTGGCGAAGATCAGACCATGTTGGTCTGGTAATAAAACGCCAGAGTCTTCTAAGGAATCAATTCGCTGAATTTCCTGTACTTTTTCATTAAAAACGAAGTAGCGGAAGTCTTCTTGGTAAGGCTTTATTTTTAATACAATCAAATTTCCTAAGTCCGCAAAAAAGTATTCTGCATCGTCTAGAGTTTGTTCTTTGTATTCTACTTCTTCTCTATAAATTCCCAGACCATCATCTGTATTGTCTTCCACTTTAATAGTCAAATCACCGCCAACTGTTTCAACAAAAACTCGATCTAAAATAGAAACGTGTGGGTGCTTTCCATTTCGATGAAAATCACGATGTGCTCGTTGCCACTTAAATTCATGTTGATTTGGAAATCGAACTTCCTGATCAGAACGAGCATCTATATATTCTAACTTATCTTCCCGAATTAGCCATTTAAAAACTTTGAAATCAGTTCCTTCCTTACTTACGTGAAAGACCATGTACAGGTAAGAATTCAAAACAACAAACCGAGCGAAGTAGGCTTGTTTATAATACCGATATAAGTTTTGAAAATCAGTTTGGAATTTATCATTATTCAATAAAGTCATATCATTTTCCTGAAAGCGATTCGCTTCAAAATGATATACACTAAAAACATCGCTGAGTTTGATGCCTGACCTTAAGCCAACGTGAACATTGTATCCAAACAAGCATTGATTGCCAATGGAAAAGACATCTCGGGCGGTACAATGAATATTCGTATTGATACGATCATTGGCGATCAATTGAGTTTCTATCGCACCGAAAACTTCCTTACGAGCATTGTTGAGGAGTTGGAGTCGGCTACTCAATTCCTTCGCCTGTTCCTGTAAACGCTGTTGGATGATTTCGTAAGTACCTCCCTCTAAGCCTATATTTTTTTCTTTGATATTCGTCATTTACTAAAAAGGATTGTGATGTTGAATGTTATTTGTTCCTTCCTCTTTGGACGCAGATAGTAACGTAGGTTTGGCTTCAGCCGAACAATTTCTGTTCTGCCCATTTCTGATGTATTCAGCTAAAACCAAATCTACGTAATTGCGATTTTTCCAACATTTTACAAAACATCTTCGGCTGGTTTTTGACCGATGCCGAGGTCTTTAATTGTCATCATTAATTGATTGATCAGACTTAAATCTTTTTCCTCTGTTACTTGATCCTGTAATTTTAGGAGTAGGGTAGTTAAGGTTAGATTTTTTAGATCGTCATTAGTGATGCCTGTTTTGGCAATTAAAGCTTTTACTTTGGTTAACATTCCAACACCGTTTCCATTTGTATTTATTTTATTGCCGCTGGACAATAATCTATTTTTTACATCAGTAAGATGTTTGCTATTATCTAACATTCGATCTACCGATTTTCCTCTGTTGATAGAGTTCATGATATTATCTACAAAAGCCATTTCACCTCCTACAATATCAATGTTAGCTGTTTTGAATGCTTCTGCAAGGACACTAGCTTGTGCTTCTGCAATGTGTTTTTGTATGTTGATTTCTGCCAAGTCGATGGCTTTTTCTTTTTCCAATCTAAGTTTAAACTCTTCGTGCTCTTTACCAACTCCATCCAATTTTTGCATCGCAATTGCTTTCTCTTCCACACCTTTAGCTTCAGCTGTATATTTCTGAGTCATGACTTTTGCTTCAGCAGCACCAAGCTCTGCGGCTACTTCTGCTTCAGCTAAACCTTGCAATTTATGAGCTGCGGCTTTAGCTTCGATACCTTTGGCTTCAGCAATTGCTTTCTTCTCGATCACGACTGCTTCAAGGCTTCCTTCTTGCTCTTTCGCTTTTGCTTTTGCTTCTATGACCTGTGCTTCGGATAATCCAATCGTTGCTTCTTCTGCTGCTTTTGCTTCTGCGTGAATCTTTCTAGCTTCTGCTTCTTTTTCAGCAGCGTTCATAGATGCTTGTGCTTCGATGACCAAAGTTTCTGCTTTGATTTCTGCTGCAAGTTTTTCTGCTTGTGCTAATTTCTCTTGTTCAATAACTGTAGCTTGACCAGTTTCTTCCGCTTTTATGATTGCAACATTTCTTGATCTTTCAGCAGTTGCTAAAGCTCTAGTGTCTTTGATTTTTTCTTCTTCTTCCACTACTTTTTTCTCAACGATAATACGATCTTTGATTACATCCTGAATATTTTTCTTTTCCAATTCAATGGCGCGTTGTTTTTCAATTTCGGCCAATGCTACAATCTTCTCTTTTTCAGTTTGTTCTAGTAATTTTTCTTTTTCCACTCTTTCATTTTCTACCGCTTCCGTCTTTTCTTTGTTTTTTGCAGCGACAATTACTTGACGTAATTTGTTCTCTTCCGCAATCGATAATTCTTCTTCTGTGTGAATGCGCACCATCTCAGAACGTAGTCTTTCCTCTTCGTTGATTTTAGCAATCTCTGCCTCCTCTCTCGCCTTGATGTTAGCGATTTCTCTTTTTTGACGTTCTTCTTTTTCTGCTAATTGCCTTTCGTATTCAAGGATAGCTTCCTGTGCTTCTACATTTTGTTCCTTTAATGTTTTCTCTTCTTCTCTACGAATAAAATTAGCTTTGATCTTTTGATTAGCAGTTAACTCAGTAATTTTTTTGATACCCTCTGAATCAAGAATGTTGTGTTCGTTAAGATATTCTAAACCAGTTTGTTCCAGATAATCAATGGCACAATCATCTACCACATAACCATTTAGATCAACGCCGATGACATCAATAATCTCTTGTTTAAATTTATCTCTGGAATCATAAAGGTCTACGAAGTCAAAACGTTTCCCAACCGTTTTAAGGGCTTCCGAAAATTTGGCTTCAAATAAAAGTCGAAGCGTTTCTTTATCGGATGCTCGGGCAGTACCGATAGTAGATGCCACTTTCTCTATAAATTTAGGCTCATTATTGATTCGAACGAAGAACACCACTTTGATGTCTGCTCGCATATTGTCTTTACAAATCAGGCCGTCTTTGTTTAGTCGACCAATTTCTATGGTTTTTACGGAGAGATCCATTTGCTCTACCATGTGAAAAACTGGTATAACAAACAATCCTTTATTTAAGGCCACTTTTGTTCCTCCTTGCCCTGTTCGGATAAGTGCTTGCCCTTGTGGAATCTTTTTATACCAGGTAGCCATAGCGAATAATATTCCAAGCAGGATGATAAAAAGAATGACAGTTCCAATGAAAATTACGTTAGATAGCATAGGTTTAAATTTTATTGATTTTGATATTAGTTGATATAATGTTTAAGTACCACTCTGGTTATAAGCAAGGTATGATAGCTTTACATTTGTAATTTTGTAAAGGGCAAAACGATTGCTCATTTCTAGAGGTTAGAAGACTATTTCGGTTGGCTTCCTAATGAAAAAATAGGAAGTATCTTTGGAGGGGCGAAGGATGATGGCCTCTTCTCCTTTATTAATCATGTCCACATCATCATCCACCTTTACATAGATGAGTAATGATCTATTTTTATGAATAACCTCGGCTTGTCCTTTCTTTGTTTTATTGGCAGTTACAGTCAATTTGCAAGTCATTCCAATAAAGTCAACATCTTCCTCTGGTGTATTGAGTTGTTGAAAAATAGGAATCAAAGGTGTTGTAATTATCTTGGTCAAAAGAAGACTTATAAATAGATTCGGAATCATTAGCATGAGTGCAAAAACCAAACTACCTCCTCCCATATAATGGTTCAGTAATACATTAATCATCCAAGCAAATAAGATGGCAAATGAGAGAATAACCATAGTCGGTAATTTCCCGAAATTGAAAAAATGAAGTGCGCCTGCTAGCCAGCCACTAGTTCCTCCTGCACCGTCTACATCTGCATCGACATCCAAGTCTACATCAAGATCAGTATCTAAATCTATATCGAAGGCATTCATATCCAAGCCTCCTGCGATGACAGAAAGCCAATAGAAAAGTACGAGAACCAATAGTACCGTGTAGATGATGTTTTCAGCAGAAAGTGCCGCTTGAAATAATTCAGTCATATGTTTTTTCGATTAGCTTTACGATGATTTTAATAATAAGACTACACTTAATGATGAGTAATCGGACTTCTAAAAAAATCGTTTTAAATAAATTTCTTGTGTTGTTTTAATCTTAGTTTAAAGATGTTAATATTTTCTTAAAAAGTCATATAATATCGGCTAATATGGATAGAAATCAGATAAAACAATTATTAGGAACGGAGGGGTAATATTTTAGAATAGATTTAGTTCATTGAAAAAAAACTACTCTATGACTAATGAAGAAGAAGTAATTTTTTCAGTATGACACACAATGTAATGTACAAATACTTAACATAATGTAATTTATCGGGGTCGCGACATCAAAACTATGCCACATATTAAAAGAGAGAATTATTATCTTAGAATTAGGTCTGCAAAAATATGGAATAAAATAATTTTAAATTTTTAAATAGTTAAAAACTAGACTTAGTTTAAGATATTTATCAGGAATCAAAAAAGTCTAAGTTCTAAAAAAAAGGAATATATTTGTCACATATTGGTTGTTATAGGATTATAAATATAGTTGGATTCCTTCAAGAATCTGCCATTAATATTTTTTAACATAACTAACCCATTTTAGTATGAGAGATTCAAACCAAAACGTATGGTATATTATACCTATTCTTACCCTTATTTTTTCCATAAATATAAACGCACAAACTCTTTTAGAGCCAACCTTAGGAGCTAATGATACTTATACTTTTACTATAACAGATGTAGAAAGTGAAGATTTAATTTACTTTAGATTTTCTGATGGAAATCATATGACTACTATGGTGCCAGACGATGGAACTAGTGTAAGTGTTGAAAGGCAATTCTACAATATAGGTGATTATGAAGTTAAAGCGTATGTTGCAAAAAAAGGAGGTACTTTAGGAATTACTTCTAATACTCAAGGCATTTCAACATATACAGATTGTACCTCTTGCCTTCCTCCATTAATTGGTATGGGATCAGAGCAAAATTTACTCCTTTCCACAAGTTGGAATTCATTTTTTCTTGAAGGGATAGGAGGCGAAATAGAAAGTTTTGAAGATGAGATAACCGCAATGACTACTCCAACTGATGAATCATGGTTTTTTTTAAATACTACATTGCAAAAGACTTCAGCTTTATTAGACGGAAGTGTTTTACGAATTTATTTTCCGCATATAGAATATGATATTCAAGGAGTAATCATAAACAACAAATGGATAGAATTTACCAATTACGAATCTGAAACAAGTTACTTTCCTGAGAATTTTGATTTAGTATCTGAGGTGGTTCATAATCCTGATGGGCGTGTTGATTTTTCTTTAGAAAGAGAAATTCAGTTCCAAGAAAATATCTACCTTATTGTAAAGGGAGAACCTGCAAGTTTTGAAGATGAATTATTTTTCTCTGCAGAATTGGTTAAGCAAAGAAAAAAGAATCAACTTACTGTAATTGAACAAAACTATTTAGCTATAAAACCAACTCAACAACCTCATGACCCAAATAACATAGCATCAGAAACGCCTGATAATAGTTGTTTAGAAGATATTAATACTTACCATGTTAATTTTCAAAATTTAGGAGAAGGCTATGCTAGTATTGTTGACGTTGAGGTTTTTATAGATGATGTTTTTCTTAATACTTTGTCCCTTGATAACATTGAAACAAGTCATCCAGATTTTTTAGAGTCTTCCGTTCAAATTACTCCCAATTCTTTAAAGTTTAGATTTAATAATATTAACCTTCCGGGAGTTACACAGAATATTCCAACCACTTATCCTTATAATTCTACAATGGGTTGGATAAAATTTGACTTAGCTCTTCATGATTGTTTACCCCAAATACCGTTAACCATGGATTGGATAAATACAACTGGGACAATTTATTTTTATGGTTCAGGTACATTTATTCAAGAGACACCAATGAATATACTTCAACATAAACCACCTTGTCAATTTCCTTGTACACTTGGTAGAGTAGATAATGGAAGTGACCTCATATCTATTCCAAACAATGGGGTATCTTTTCTTGACGAGGATATACCATTTGAGATCAGCGGCTACCCCACAATTGTTAATGACGAATATTTTATCAAAACATCAAATCTTGAAAAAGGAAGTTCATTGCATTTAGATGTAGTTGATCTTTCAGGAAAAGTTTGGCAGACAAAAAACATTCAGATTGAAAATTTGAATTCAGAAGAAAGTATAGATATCTCAAAACTTCCAAGTGGAGTTTATTTTGTCAAAATAGAATATAATCAAAGTGTAAATATTTTAAAATTGATCAAAATATAAGATGAGCAGCAATCACGTCCGATATATATACATTATATTAATTACATGGGGAGTTTGTCTTTTCAAACTTCCCATATCCTTTTCCCAAACCCCAACTGAGTCCATTGGAATTCAAAATTTAAACCTTGCGAAAAAATTAAGTGAGGAAAATAAAATTAATGCTTCCAATGAAAAGGCATTGTTGGCGATAGATTTTTTTTATAAAAATAATAATTGGGAATCTTGGGCGAATGCTTATATCCAAATATATGATAATGCAAGATTATCCGATACTCCGAAAGATTTAACTTGGGCAAATTCAAAATTTGAAATAGCAGAAAGAAACATCAAGGAAAACTCAGATATTTCTAATGAGGCAATTGCTGATATTTTTTCACGTATTGCATATTTGCAACAAAATCTTGGTCAATATGGAGAAGCAATTACCTACTACCAAAAAACTTTCTCATATGCTGAGGAAACTAAAGACGAACTTTTTCTATGTAAATTATATGGTAGTGCAGGTGTTGCCTATTGGATGATTGGCGATGACAAAAGATCAATCAACTACAATGAGAAAGCTTTAAGACTAGCCCATAATCTTGAAATTGATTGGTTGATTATTCATATTACCAATAGTTTAGCTGATGCTTGGAGGACTGTTGACATTCAAAAATCTATTCCTCTCTATCAACAATCTCTTGAACTTGATCCTAATAATTCTGAGACTCATATGCTTTTATCTAAAGCTATAATTGAAAGTGAAGGGGACGCTAATCAAGCATTAGTATCTGCTCAAAAAGGTTGGGAATACGCAGATAATGATTTTGCAAAATCTGACGCGCTTCACCAATTAGGAAGAGTTTATCATTATAAAGGAAATTATCTGAACTCGATTAAATATTATAACAATGCTCTTCCGTATGCGGAAAAATCCTATGGAGAATCAAATCCTGAGTACATCAAAATATTTTATTTTATTGGAAACACATATTTAGAGAATCAAGAAATTGATCAAGCACTTTTGAATTATAATAAAGTTTTAGATAATTTATTATCACTTTTTACTCCCACATCAATAGAGGATTTTCCCAAAAAAGAAGATTTCACCAATACCAGTTTATGGATACTAGAAGCACTCATCGGAAAATGTAAGGCCTTCCAAAAAAAATATTTGATTTCAAATAACAAAAAGGATTTGGAAAGAGCTTTAAGTGCGGCAGAGCTTGGGATTTATTATTTACAAAAAATAAAATTGAGATACTCGGAAGATGACTCTAAATATTACCTAAGTGATAATTATTATTCAACCATCGGAGATGCAATGGAAATTGCTTTCCAATTAGAAGAAATCGATCCAGGCAATCAATACTGGGAAAATGCTTTTCAGCTCTGCGCTCAATCTAAAGCTATTGTTTTGGCAGAAACTCTTTATAGAAAAGAGTTAAAGAATTTATCAGGTGTTCCCAATAGTTTTTTGAATCAAGAAAAAAAGATTTATAATCAAATTGCTTATTGGGAGAAAAAAATATCAGAAACTGTTGATCTTGAAAAGATAGATACAAAAAAAGATAGTTTATTTTTGGCAAAGAGCGCGCTAGAAAAATTGGAACAAAAAATAGAAGACTCTTTTCCTGAATTTGCAAAAGCAAAATTTGATTATAACCTCACTAGAAATGTTGCGAGCGTACAAAAAGAAATTCCTGATAGCTCTTTACTTATTGAGTATTTTATATCAGATAACTTTATGTACACTTTTTTGATTGATCAGGATACTTTTTGGACAAATGTACAAGAATACGATCCTTCCTTTGACAAAAATATTAAATCCTTTATTCGCTCAATTAGTGATTGGAATTTTGTTGAGGATTCCTCTGCTTATGCGTCTCAATTATTTTTAGAGTCAAGTCATTGGATTTACAAAAAAGTATTATCAGAAAATTTATCAGAAGACACCTATAAAAATTTGATCATCGTACCAGATCAATTACTTAGTTTGATTCCTTTTGAAGCTTTATTATCTGAATCTTTTGAAGGTACTTGGATAGATAGAGATATCCCTTTTTTAATTAAGGACTATTCCATCAGTTATCGTTTTTCTTCTATTTTTTATCCAAAGAATCCTAACAGAAATTTAGATAATTGGGGTGGATTTGGTGTAGAATTTAATGATCAAAATGAGTTAGATTATTTGACAAATAATTATGAAGGACTTGCGTTAAGAAATAATGGTCAGTTACCTTTTGCAGGTGACGAAATAAATACAATTGGGGAATTTTTTGATGGAAATATTTGGCTCAATAAAGATGCAACAAGAGAGAATTTTATAGAAAATGCTGAAGAGTATGACATACTCCATTTAGCTACTCATGCTGTGATTGATAAAAAAGATCCATTAAAATCTAAGATCATTTTTGCAAATTCAATTATTGATGACAACCCTGTTGTTTATGCACATGAGATTTACAGTCTTCAGTTAAATGCTGGTTTAACTGTTTTGAGTGCATGTAGCTCTGGAACTGGCAGTTATAAAAGAGGTGAAGGTATAATGAGTCTTGCAAGAGCATTTACCTTTGCTGGATGTCCAAGTGTGGTGATGAGTCTATGGAATGTTTCTGATCAAGCTACTTCAAATTTAATGACTGATTTTTATCAGAATTTAAAACAAGGTTCAACAAAAGATGAAGCGCTTCGTCAATCAAAATTAAGCTATCTTAATTCTACTACATCTGAATATACCAAACCAATTTATTGGGCAAGTTTTGTAGCCGTTGGAGATATGAATCCTATGTTAATTTCAGATTCATCAAGTTTTCCATTTTGGAAAATACTTTTGTCAATATTTTTAATCGCTTTTTTAGGTTATTTTATTATTTCAAGAATTCGTTGAGCATCCTCGATTTTTCTGCTGCTTTTACTTTCTAGTATTTCGTTAAGGAAAATTCTTGCTTTTGAATTATCTCCTTCCATAATATAACAAAGTGATAAAAACCATTGGATCTCATCTGTGAAGTAATTAGCATCTATCTCTTGGACTTGTGTAAATACTTCAATTGCATTTTTATACTTAGGATTTTGTTGGTACACTAAACATAATCCCATTAAAAAATAATCTTTTTTTCCTGCCTCACCTTGATTCTCAATAGTTTGCAAATAATCAATAGCTCGATTATATTGCTGATTATTATAAGCCTCAATAGCCATACCTCTGGTAGCTTGAATATTGATCTTGCCTCTTCGATATTCATCTGAAGCAAATGGTTTCTCTAAATACTGAAGTGCTAATTCTTTTGGAGAATCGGAATACTGATTGGAAAAAAGATATCCACCAGCTGTGATCAAAATTAAAAAAGAAGCAGCTATCAAAAACCATTTTCTTTTAATAATTCTTGGAGAACGAGTCACACCATTTTTGGCTAAGATATCGGTATACTCCTTACTTTTTTCTCGGTCAAACTTTTGATTAATAAAGTGTTGAGCATGCTCTTCCCATCTTTCGTAAGATAATTCTCCTTTTAAATTTTCCTGTTGAAATTTTTTTAAATTCATTTGTATAATTAGATTATGGAATTGAATAACGATTTAATAATTACTTTTCGAATAACTCAAAAAAGAAAGTTCGCAGTTTTTTCAAACACCTTTCTTTACGTTTTCGAGTATTAGCAGTTGATGAATCATTTAAGATTTCAGTTAATTTTTTTAATTCTAATTTGTCATAATAAAACCCCTTGAGCAATTCTTTACAAGGTGGTCCAAGTTTAGCCCAAGCCTTCTCTAATTGAGTCATAGTTTCATCATCAAAAGTAGAAGCTTCCGATTCTTCTGGTTCGGGGACAATCTCCATTGAGTATTCTTTTTTCCTCGAATTGGTTTTTATATATCTAGTGACAGACATTCTAATAAAATAATTATTAAGATTACCATAAGATATTTTTCCCTCAATTAACATTTGCCTCATTCTTAGTAACGCCCACATTACACAATCATAAGCATCCTCATGACTTGCATTATACTTTGCTTTTAGTATGTTTTGATTTTTCTTAAAAAAGGAAACAAAAATTTTTTCAAATAACAATTCATTTCCATTTTGAAGATCATGAACCAGTTGATTAAATTTTCCCTCTGTAAGTCCAATGTTTTTTTGAGTATTGGAGTTTATTGCCATGTGCAGTTATATAGTTATTGAAGTTGTTTTTCTTTAAAGTATATGTAAAACTAATCCAAAAAAAACCCATACGTGACAAGATTTTATGTAAAAAAAAAATCTTTTTTTAGAAGTGTCACAATCCAAAATTTTTGGGATTCAAATAGCAACTGTCGACAACAATGGCGAATTGCTGAAAAGCCAAAAATAGAGTAAGCAGATATTTTTAAAAATCAAATCATGAAAAAATTTAATACACTAAAAACAAACAATCATTCTACCTATTCCTTTTTATTTACATTTTTGATGTTAGTTGTTTTTTCAAATAACCTTTCCTATGGGCAAATTACTGATTCAATCGAATTCGAAAATTTAGTAAAATTACATACTGAAATACCTGGCTGTGATAAAGCAGGAATCAGTAATGCTTCTTTTGTTGAATATCAAACTAGTATTTCTGCAGTTATTGAATTTGGAAATACATTTGATAGAAATGTAATACTAAAAGATCCTAGCGGTCGTCCTTCCACTTTACAATTACAAAATAATCAATTAGTACTTACTGACCTTTCCAAAGGAAAATCATATACTTTATCTGCAAAAAATTCTTGTGGAAAAGTTGAGGATGTTTTTAGCTTTACTCCAAGAGCAGGATTGAATGGTGAAAAGTCGGAGACTATTCAAGTTTCTAAAAAATTATTTAACCTTTTGACTTTTTTCAATAGTCAGAGAGAAGGTAGCCAATTACCATTATTCGACTACTTAAATAAAACCGCTCCTGAAGTTCATATCCTCGAAAAACTAGCTTACTACCAGCAGAGTATTATGGAAGGAAAACCTGTTGATGATAGAGACAAAGGAAAATCTTTAATCACTAAACATAAAGGTGACGTTTCGTATGTTGGTTGTAGATGTTCAGTTTTGTCTTTAGCTGAAAACGTAAGTCCAGGAACTTATAATGCATTCTCTGAGCAAAATGAATATGTAGGTCAAACTACAATTAACTATGATTTTGATGATACGGGCGGAAATGCAAATGCTTTTAAAAATGGGTATAGCAATTCAATTGGTGCTCACAAATATCAATATGCGCAAACTAATGGATGGAAACATAATCCTTGTACAGAAACAGTTTCTTATGATATTAATGGAAATGGTGATCAGCAAAATTGGCCTAATATTTCTAAGCTCTCACTTCATCTAATTTGTAATGATGGTAATGAAATGCCTGAAAATTGTGGTTGTGAAAAACAAATAGCTTTTAGCTATCAGTATAATGCTACAACTAAAACTGTTACAAACATTTCAAGTGGCGGTTTGTGTGGTGGTCAAAGAAAAGCAAAAGCACAAGCAAAAGATATGTCAGTAGTTTATTGTGAATTGACTACACCTTCGACTGTTTTTGGTGAAGTAGGAGAAAGTATGGTACATATTATTGATGCGATGGAAGTAGAAACTAATGGCCAATGTGAATCTTCACTCAATCCTCAATTCTATTCAAACTTAGGATCTTTTGGTGATGTTTTATTAAATGAAACTGCTAATGCTCTTTACCTAGTTGAAAATGGATTTTCAAGCGAAAACTTGGAGACGTCTGAATTATCTCTCGAGAACTTAGGTAATGCTTTAGATGCAGTAGCTGGTAATCATTACTTTGAGGAGACAGATTGTTCTGATGGAATTACTCAAGGTACAATGGAGGGAGATGTAACCGCATTTTTAATTCCAAATAGAACTATGAGTTTCATCATCAGAAGCAATGCACAAACATATGCTAGTGGAAGAAGAAATTGGATGGCGAAAGGTATTGCTGGAAGTAATTTTGGAATGGGGCTCGTTGTCAAACCAGGTAATGGACAATCGTTACCAAAATCATGTTGTACTCCATGGGCAGCTATTTATTCTGCATCAACTACAGATATGCGTGAGACGATTGGTTCTATGTTGCACTTGTTCGATATGGATAACTGTTTAGAATGGATTGGAGGACATCCAAATACAGTTGGAGATTTTGGATCTTGTTTAAGACCAGCAACTATAAAAGAATGTGATGTCGAAATTAATGGCATTGGAAATGACTAACAAAAATTATATCACGACTTGATAGAAATATAAAGGAAAGTAAAGATTTTATTTTGGGAAGTTGTTCTTGTTACTATTCGCAACCAAAACAAGAAATGAGAAATTGTTAAAGCCCAATAGGCGAAATGAATTCTAAACGGTAAAGCGAAAATATGAACTATTGACAATTTCATAGGAAGAATAAAATGGGTTTATTGTAGGAAATGCATTACTTAAGATTAGATTATTCCAAAACAATAATTTTGATCTTAGGTAGTGCTTTCTTAAAAAGAAAATCCTTCTTAGCTTTTATTTTTTTATTAAAAAAAGAATATCATGGAATTATTAAAAAATAAACATACATACATAAAGTTTATCTTCTCTCTACTTACTTTCCTTTCCATTTTTGCATTTACAAATAACCACAATAAAGATGCGTTTAGCATTGAGGTTGGTTTGAGTTTTGGAAAAGGAATTAATTGTACAGGAAGAGGACTATGCACTTTTACAAATGCAGAAAGATCGTCGTCAACTGAATATGATGCACTTGGCTTCTATATAGTAGATGAAACTGGAAAAGCGACCTTGAAAATAGACAAGAATTCAATTAGCTATGCAAAAGCTGTGGAACAGTTTCCTGATGGCAAATTTGAAATATCTGAAAATTTAATCATGAAAAATAACAGTTTACAAAAATCTCCAAAAGGACAAATCCCTGTTCTTAAAAAAGGAAATTATATTGTAATAGAAAACAAAGATTTTATGATTATTGATTTTGACAAATAACGCCTCATAAAAATGAAGGATAAAAACCTTAATTATTTAATTCCATAAAACACCATTGAATCCTCTTTGGTGTTTTATGCCAAAAAGAAATAACCATGATAAGTGATAAGAGAAAAAAGAATATCTCGAAGTTTTTCTTACTAGTTATTTTGTTTTGTATAAACATAAGCAATGCATTTTCAAATAATAATGTTGATTCATTGCTATCTCAAATTCAACAAGAATTACAATTCGAAATAAATAGTGTTTCTTCGATTTATCAAAATAAATATTTTTCCTTAACAAAAAGATATAAGGAACAACACGAAATTATTAATCAACTCAAAGAGGAAGATTTAAAAAGTTTGCAAATAAAAGTTTCTGCTTTATTTTCTATTAATCAGATTGAAAATCAACTGGAAACGATTCAAGATAATTATCAAGTAGAACTTAGTAAGATCAGATACAGAAAGGGGTTGGAATTAATAAAAATAATGTATGAAAAAATTTTAGGATTGGATCATCATTTTACGTCCCTAAAAACTTTTCAAAATATTTCCACGCTATCTAATCCAAATTCTTTTCCTGAATTTGAAAAAACAAGAGATATTTTAGGAAAGCGCTTAAATAAAAAACAAGCAGTTAACCTACCAAGTCTTTTGGAGACAAATCCTTTTGTATCTATGACATTTTCATTAGTTTCTTCTTTTGTAGGAGGCGGCGACAGAAAAAATAGAGAGGAAGATTTGGAAAAGATTGCTTGTATTCTTGATTTTACTGTAAGAATGAACGCAGATTTGAATATTGTGTATTATGAAACTGAATATTTGAAGGAAAGTAATGATGCATTGAAATTAGAGTGTATCAATCTTTTTAAGGATTATACCAAAGTGGTAGGTTATAAAATTCCTTTAAATGAATGTAGGAAAGACGATGATTGGGAAACGATCTTAATCCAACTAGATGAATATGTAGCTTCATTAGCGGAAAAAAATTCGAGTAACAAACTTATTGCATATAAGCAACAAGTTAACTTGGAGTTCTCGATTGATCGGTTATTACAATTTATGAATAAATATTCTTCCTTCATTTCACAAGGAGAGCAATACTATCAGAAATTTAATACGATCCTCAACAATTATGAAAATGAAGATGTTTGTCAAAATCAAATGCCTCATCTATTCACAGAGTTAAAAGATGATGTAAAACAATCCATTCTTAAATTTAATGAAGCTTATAATATTTCAGAGTTGCATGGTTCGAAACTAAAAGATTTAATGTATGGAGTAACCGAAGGATATTTTAATAATAATAAATAGATGCCAAATCAAAAATACCTATAATTAAATCAATCACATTTTTTTATAAATAAGAGTAGAACTAATGATGTTGTACTCTTATTTTTTTTTGGAAAAATAGTAACCATACTTATGTATAAAAAATTGTTTGATGGATAAAAAAGACTGAACCAAATTGATTTAGAACCGTATATAAAATGCACTAGCACCTTCGCCTTTTTTAAATGGTAAAATTTATAAAAGGAAAAATGAATAATTATTTAAGTCTGAAATTAAAAGTGATTTCTTTTTTTGCAATCATTCTAGTGGTCTTTTTACATTCCTATGATTTGACTATAAAAGTGGATGCCAATCAGGTATTATCTTTAAGCAAAGGGTATAGCACATTTATACAAGAATTTATTAGTCAGGGAATTACGAGAATTGCTGTGCCTATATTTTTCACTATTTCAGGATACTTATTTTTTCTTGGGCTAAAGGGAAGTTCGTCAGAGTTTGAAAAGAAAATGAAAAAAAGAGTGAAGACTTTACTCTTTCCTTATTTGCTTTGGTCCATACTTGGAATATTATTATATCTAGTTTTACAATCTCTTCCTGTCATTCAAAATTATTTTACTAGAAAATTGATTAGCGAATATTCTGTAAAAGAATTGTTAAACACTATTTTTTTAAATCCTATTCCTTATCAATTTTGGTTTATTCGAGACCTAATAATTTTGACGATTTTATCCCCAATCTTATTCTGGTTACTTCGGTTCTCTAAAGTAGGATTACTTTTATTTTTATTAGGTCTATGGTTTTACAATTTTGATTTAATCATCATAGCCAATGAAGCATTATTATTTTTTGTCATTGGAGGATATTTATCGTTGCACCAACAAAATTGGGTTTTACAACATTCTTCTTCAAAAAATGCACTCATCTTATTTGTATCTTGGATAACAATTGTTTTGATTAAAACAATCATACTTCATTTGGAAACTTCTACATTATTAGCAATTAATATTATTCATAAGATTGGGGTTCTGATTGGCGTTTTAGCAGTTTGGGGAATGTATGATTTTATGGTAAAAAAAATAAACTCAAAAGAGTCCAAATATTCTTTTCTATTTTCATTGACCTTTTTTATTTATGCATTTCACGAACCAGTTTTGACCATTCTGAAAAAAGGGTTTTATTCAATTTTGGGGCAAGGAGAAATGATTTCAATTATCATTTATTTTACTGCTCCTACCATTGCTATTCTATCCAGCATTTTAGTTGGTTATTTTCTAAAAAAAATCACCCCTCAATTTTATAGTTTATTGACAGGTGGTAGGTAATTTAAAGTTGTCACCATTTTTGATATACTATATTATTAATATCAAAGGTATAGGCCTTCGATGCTAATGTTTATTCAACAATTTCCCTCCATTCTTTATTTTCACACGCCTAACAACAAATCTAAATATTTTCCGAATTCTATTTTTGGGAAAAAATTCTATAAATGAGATTGGATAACTTCAATTTTCATTTACCTGTCTTATTGTGTAAAAATTAGATTGAAATGCAAATAATTAAATGGTTAGGAATCTTGTTTCTTTTGATAACGTGTATCGGTACTTCTTTTGAAAAAAAGATAATTGAAGAGGAGAAATTAATTGCTTCTTGCCCTTGTGATATTCGTTCTGATTCTTTGGAGTTAGTTGATTTTTATAAAAAAACCAATGGACAAGATTGGAGCAATCAATGGGATCTTAGTCAGCCATTTAAAAACTGGTATGGTGTAAAATTAAATTCAAGTGGATGTGTGCAATGCCTCGATTTGGATGGAGATCCAAATTGTGGATGGAAACATAATCGAGGAAATAATCTAACAGGACAACTTCCCAATCTTAATTTACCTCATGTAGAACATTTGTTTCTTGGATTTAATAAATTATCTGGTGCAGCTCCTACCTTAAATAAAATGACTTTTTTATTAACGCTTCAGTTATCTGGAAATCAGTTTAACGGACCTATTCCTGATTTTCAATTCCGAAAATTAGTTTCTCTAGAGTTAGAGTTTAATCAATTTACAGATACGATTCCTGATTTTCAGCATATCCCAAAATTGACAACACTTTATTTAAATTATAATAAACTGTCTGGGAAAATTCCTAATTTTTCCAAACTCCCTGCACTTAAACGATTATACATTTCAAAAAACCAATTGGTAGGATCTATTCCAAATCTGGTGAATTCCCCTGATTTACAATTTATTTCTTTCTCAAAAAATAGGCTTGTCGGCCCTATTCCTAGTTTCCAACATTTAAAAAAATTAAGCCATCTAGATCTTTCAATTAATCAAATAAAAGGAGAATTACCATCCTTTAAAAAAATGAAAAAGTTAAAAGAAATAAACTTTTCCTATAATCAATTGGAAGGAGAAATTTCAACATTCAAAAATGCTAAACAGTTAGAAACACTCATTCTTTCTAACAATAGATTTACGGATTGTTCAAAAATTTCGAATAAGCCTGCTTTGAGTAAATTCTTGGTGAGCGGTAATTTTTTGGACTTCAATAGTTTAAAGAAAAATAGTTCTCATCTCAAAACATTAGAATCATATGCCTATCAAAAAGACCCTAAAAAAGATTCTCTAATTTATCTACTTGTTGGAGATACGATAAAGTTAGATTTAGAAATTGATGACCTCCAAAATAGTGGATATGAATGGTTTTTTGAAGGAGAGAAATTGGAAAATAAAAATGATCCATTTCTTCAAATAGATCAAATTAATCCTAATCAAACTGGAAAGTATTTTTGTGAAATAAGAAATCGAGAATTTCCTGGGTTGACTATAAAAAGTTTTGACTTCATTCTCAAATTAGAAGATTATATGAATCTTGAGCAACTCGAAAAAATTCAACCTTTGGCACAAAATGATCTCTTTAATTTAAACCCCAATACGTCCAATTTTATGTTGAATGTATTAGACAACGATGAGCTGTTGGGATTAGAAGATTGGGAAATTTCTATCATTGAGGAACCTCAGGCAGGATTACTTTTTAATTTAGAAAATGGAACTTTTAAATACTCTGTACCTTCTGATTTTGAAGGAGAATTATCTTTTCAATATCAGTTGACTAATATTTTAAATCCAGAAAATTTCACCATTGCAACGGTTGAGATGAACGTACAACCAAGTGATGGTTTAGCGAATCAAATTCCCAATGCAATTTCTCCAAATGGAGATGGCGTAAATGATTATTTTATTATTCCAGACTTAGAATCAAATCCTGATCTTAAGAATGAATTAATCATATTTGATCGATTTGGACAAGTCGTATATTCAGCGAGTCCTTATCGAAATGATTGGGATGGAATATTTGAAAGTACTTTAGGTCCGCTTCCAGAGGGAACTTATTTTTACATGTTGGAAATTGAAAATAACCCGAGCAAATTATCTGGATTTATTGAACTGAAGAGATAAAGAATTAAAATACAATGCAGTCTAAAAAATTTGTCAACCATTGGTTTTGGAAAGCCTTAATTCTAGGGTTCTTTCTTGTCTTTTTTATGTCAGAAACTTTAAAAGAAAGTATGTTTATTGATGGCGTTTGGTATGCGGTGATTTCTAGAAATTTAGCCGAAGGAAATGGGAGTTATTGGTTTCCCCAATTTTCGCAAACCATCTTTTCAAATTTCCATGAGCACCCGGGATTTGTATTTTGGATACAATCTTATTTTTTTAAAATACTTGGAGATAGTTTTTGGACAGAAAGAATTTTTAGTGGGATTCAATATTTGTTCAATCTAATTTTAATCGTTCTGATTTGGAAAAAAATCTTCTCAAAATCAAATGTAGCTTTTCAAAATTATTGGTTCGTTCCAATTTTATTTTGGCAATTTAATATTCTAACCTATCTCTATCAACCAGCTAATTTATTGGATAGTCCTCTATCTATATTTTGCTTAACGGCAATTTATTTTTTATTTGACGAACAACAATCTAAAGATTCAAATTGGAAAATTTTACTGGCTGCATTTTTCATTTTCCTTGCTGTTTTAAGTAAAGGGATAGTTGGATTATTCCCATTAGGATTTTATGGCTGTTTCAAATTAGTTGCTCAAAAAGATATTTCTATTCAAGAAGTCATTTGTAAAACTATTCATTTAGTAATCTTGTTGATGATATTTTTTGTTGCACTTCTCATTGTGTTTCCTCAGGCTTTGGAAAGTATAAATATCTATCTCGACACTCAATTATTTGCGAGCCTAAATGGAGAACGAAGATTATATTATTATCAAAATAATCGATTTTTTATTGTCGGACAATTATTAATTGTTTTGCTTCCAATGCTCATTGTCTACCTCGGAGCTCTTTTTTTAAAGAAATTTTTTAATACTCAAGAATCTAATTTTAAAGAAAAAAAATTAGGATTCCTTTTTATTTTAATTGGATTATCAGCATCTATTCCTTTGATTATTTCTCCCCGACAAGCGATGCCTTATTTGATTCCTGCTCTACCCTATTTTACTATTGGGATAGGAATCTTAGTCATTCCATCGCTTCAATTTTTATTGAAAATTTTTATTGAAAAATATATTTGGGTCCAGCGGATTTTATCAGGTGGAAGTATCTCTATTGTGTTGCTAGGTCTTTTTCTAATTTTTATCAATTTTCAAAAACCAAATCAAAGAGACGTAGACACAATTAATGATGCAAAATTGATTGGTGAAATCGTAGGAGAACAACAAACGATTTCATCCAATACATATGATATGTATATATCTGGATATCTAATGCGATACCATAAGGTAAGTATAGATACACTCAATTTTAATAAAAAATATTTACTAACCAAATCACCATTGGATTCAAAAAATCAATCTTATCAATTGCTCCCTTTGAAAACAAAAAAATATTTACTGTACGAAAAAAATTAAATTATAATGTCAACTAATAAACAATCAATAAACTCAATTGCTCAATCACATTTATTGCATGAATCATTTTTTATGGGGAATGTTGAGTATAGAAATTTTTGCAATCTTAATCAAGAAGAAGCGCTGATGGTGTGGGAATGGCGGAATCATCCTGCTATCAGAAAATGGATGTATCATTCAGATATTATTCCTCGAGAAAATCATTTTCTTTTCTTAAAGAATCTACCTAAAAAAACAGACAATTTTTATTGGTTGATTTTAGAAGAAGGAGAATACTTGGGAGTCATTAATTTTTCCAATTTTGAAAACTATCAAAGTGAATGGGGATTTTATTTAAATCCTAATTTATTTGGAAAAGGAAAATCGACCAACTTAATATTTAACGCACTTAATTTCTTTTTCAAAAAATTGGATCTAACTCAAGTTTATGGCTTTGTGCGTTGTGATAATCATATAGCATTAAGGTTTCATGATTTTATTGGTATTCAAAAAACAGGAACTCAATACATTAAAGTCAAGAATGTAAATGTATTGTTTGAGAGAAGAGAAATGCCGAGAGAACGGTGGTTGAGTGGAAATTATACGCTTCAATATTGGAAAGATGCACATGCCAAATATAAGGCAAAAAGAAAGGCTAATCAGGAGTGAGGGGCTTTTTGTTTTTCGTAATTACTATTTCCTCAACGTGTACAAGTTATTATTCAAATTATGAGAAAACAAAAAGGCCCCGACTCCTGACTCCTTTTCTACTCTCAAAACGAGAAAATTTTCTCAACATTAGATTCTCCACTTCTCATACCTTTTCCGAAAACCTATATTCTACAAAGGTTTTAGCCCGAGAATAATCAAATCCACTTTGGTTTTCTTTTTGTAAAAATTAATACGAGGACGATCAATAAAACTTTCGTTTCCTCATATTTTATGAAAAATGCCATATTAAAAATAACGGTTGTCTTCTTGATTTTCTCTACCAATTCTAGTTGTACTAGTCAAGTTGTTTTAAAAAATAAAAAAGAGTCTACATTAAAAAGGATGGAGACACTTTCAGTTGCTGATGATTTTCAATATCAAAATTTTCAAAAAATCACTTTTGATTTTTCCATTAAAAATTCAAAAGGAGAACCAATTTCGAAAGCACTTTTTTCTTTAAATGGGATAGAACAAAATGGTGAAGGGAATGTCTTTTACTCCGGGATAACCAAGCAAGATGGGTTTGTAAAAATAGCTTTAAAAGTTCCCAATCATTTTGAAAAAATTCAAATTAAAGTTTCGAAAAATAATATTACACAAAGTTTTAATTACCCTCTCGATTTATCATCCTCCCATCAAAAATTAATTTTTAAATAATAACACTACAAAAATTCCGTACATGAAAAGTAAGTACCTAATCCTATTATGTTTTTTACTTCCATTTTTTGGTTGTAAAAAAGACAAAAATATAGATTCTGAAGTTAAGGAATCAGAAGCTGGATCAATCGAAGATGTTAATGTTGGAAACGGGTTTGATTTTGAAACTCATCAAACGGTAGCATTTGAATTGACAACGGTAGATTCAATGGGCACAGAAAAAGGACCTATAAAAATGAAAATCTATGGCTTAGATAATGCCAATCAAAAAGATGAATTATTTTCAGGAAGCTCCAATAGTCAGGCTAAATTAAATTTAGCATTGAATGTTCCAATCCATTTTAAAAATATATTGATCGTAACAGATTCTGAGGGAAGTATTTTCCAATATGAGTTTCCTGTGAGTTCAGCGATAACTCAGACATTAAGAATCAACGGAAGCTTTATAGGAGGAGAGGTAGACACTAGATCTAATAATTGTTACCCTTCGGTAAGTTCAACATTTACGGTTGACAATAAAGGAGTGAGTTTGACGAGTGATGAGAAAATGACAACTATAAAAGTTTATTATACTGATGGCACCTCAGAGGTAATTCCAATTAATGCAAAATCAATTTCATTTTAAAAACATCCTTGATAAAATAATTATCAAAGCAATAAAATATCCCGATGATACAATTAAATAAAATAAAACAAATTAAAAAATATCTATCAACCATCTTGGTATTCGTAATTACTATAGTAGGATTGCATGCTCAAGATTGCTCGTTATATGGTATTGACTTTAGTGGTATAGATGTGTCCTCAGACTTTACTGATAGAGCACATGCTTTACCTGAGGGTAACCTTAATGTAAGTGCAACTTTACTAAATGGAACTCAGCCAATGGGAGAAAACAATGGTGATTTCAGATTAAGATACCAAGCAGCTGAGGGAGGTTTGAAATATCAAATCACTTTTAGTCGTGCAGTATATGTAGTAGTTTTAGATGAGTTGACAAATGGATTTGGGCATAATACTTCGGCAGATCATACTTATTTTGGTGCCTCGAACGGTTCTTGGTCCACTAATGAAGTTGGAATTCAAAATGTAACAATCAATGGATCTGAAATAGACTGGCAGGGAGAAGGATCTGACTTTAGAGTCGTCTCTACTGAAAAAGTTACCAGTATTATCGTAGAAAGTATCAATGGAAATCCATGGACTGCTTTTAATATCTCAGTTGCGGATTGTTTGGCGGAAGAATGTGGAAATGGATTTGATGATGATGGAGACGGATTAACAGATTGTGCGGATCCAGACTGTGCAGACAGTTGTGATAATTTTAGTGCAGCACTCCAAGCAACAACAGAAACTGGACAATCAGGAGTTGTCTCTTATAATATTTTTATTACTAATACTACTTCATTTACGATTCCAAATGTGACTATATCTGATCAAATGCCAGCTGGGTTTAGCCATATGGGAGATACTGTAATTTTAGATGACGGAGGAGTTTATGATGAAGCGATCGTACCTACCTACGGTAGTACGGGATTGTTGACTTGGGGTAATTTCACTTTTGCCCCAGGTGAAACTGTAGCTATTTCCTATGATGCAAAAGTAGATAATTCTGTTGCAGATGGCACTCATTCTAATTTGGTTTCTATGACAGGGGGAAGTTTTGTTCAAGGAACTTTATCTGTAGGCGTTGATATTAATTCTCAGCTTACCGCTAATTCTTCTACTTTTGATTGTGAACCAGCTTTCTATCAAGTATATCGAAAATCAGGAAATAATCAACCAAATGTTTATGGAAAACTAGATCCTATTTCTGGTGATTATAATCAGATTGCAGTTATCTCACATCAAGCTAATGGAATTGGTTTTGACGTTTATAATAATCTAGCATATGGAATGGCAGGGAAAGAATTTGTAAGTTTAGATGCTCAAGGGATAGTTAAAACACTTGGTTTAACTCTGAGTAAGAAATCATATTCTGGAGATATGGATACGCTTGGTCATTGGTATGGAAAAGTTGGAAGTGATATTGTAAAAGTAGATGTTTCTGGTCCATCAGTTGTAGCAACTTATTCAGGACAAGGCTTAACAGGATGGGACATGGCATATAACATGGATGGAAATTTCTATAGTGTTCATAATGGAACATTATATAAATTCAATACTTCTACGAATACAAAATCAACAGTCGGATTGATTACAGGTGCCAATATTCCTTCAGGAGGTTATGGAGGACAATGGGCTGGAAAAGATGGGTATCATTATATATCTCATAATTCAACTGGAGAAATATATAGAATAGATGTAAATACTCGGGAAGCTAGATTTGTTTTATCATCAATAGGTGGTTTAAAGTATAATGATGGATTCTCCTGCCCATTGGATATCCCAGCAGTTTTTGAATATGACCATTATGACTTATTAGGATATCCTCCTGCAAGTCATCTAGCTTATGCTCAAGATATTGGTGATGATGATACGCCTGATTATAAAATGGTTTGGTTAGGAACAAGAATAACCAATGAGATGAATGCACCTGCAAATTCTATTGCAAATGGAGATGGAGGTGATGACGGAATCGTATATCCAACCTCTTTTGTGACGGGAGGAACATCTGATATCGGAGTTATTTTGAATACTAATATGACTAATCAAGAAGTATTTTATGGAATGTGGATTGATTGGGATGATGATCAAGTATTTGATGATTTTTATAACGGTTCTTCTACCATCAGTTCACAAACTGAACTTACTCAAACGATTAATGTACCCGTAGGATTTACTTCGGGAAATGTTGCTATACGATTACGAGCAGGAGAATCGACATTTACAAATGCAGATCAAGGAGGAGAAAGATTACTTGGAGAAGTAGAAGATTATAAATTTGCAGCTACAGCAATAGCCGTAGGCACCAAAGAAATTTCCTATATTCATATCGAATTTGAGTGTGATGCAGCTAGAGATGGATTAGACGTTTATAATGAAGACCTAAGTACAGATTTGGATAATGATACTGTTGCTGACAAGAATGATCCAGATCCAAGTGATGCAAACAAAACTTTTGTTCAATATATCCCTTCTCAAAATTCATATGGAACACTTGCTTTTGAAGATCTTTGGCCGATGAAAGGAGATTATGATTTCAATGATTTCATTGTAGAGATAAAAGAAAAAATTGTTACTAATGCAGATAACGATATTTATGAAATCACATTCGATCTAAGAATAATGGGAATGGGAGGACAATACAATAATGATTTTGGAATTTCATTTCACGATCCTCAAGATCAGATTACGGCAGAAGTATTCTCTGCTCATAATGCTACTTATGATGTTACGCATCAGTCGGCAAAAAAAATTATCACAATCAAAAAACCGAAGCAATTATTTTATCCTAATTCAATTACGGATATTATCAATGCACAAAGTGGAGCTACTTATTATGCTCCAGTCGAATTACAGATCGTCTTACAAGTAAATGGAATACTTTCTTTTCCTAATGATTATGATCCAAGGTTCTTTATCGAACAACAAGGAGTGGATGGACATGAAGTGCATCTTCCTGGTCATACTCCTTCTCCTAGAGTAAATTCAAATTTATTTGGCACAGGGGATGATGATACTAATCCTGGAAATGGTAAATATTATAAATCCTCAAATAATCTACCTTGGGTACTTTATATTCCTACTACTTGGAACTACCCTTTAGAAGGAGTTGATTTAATAGAAGCTTATAGTCTATTTACTTTGTATGCTGAAGAAGATCCAAATTTGGTTTGGTATCTAGAGAATCTTTCCGATCCAACAAAAACTTTTAATGACCATTAATCTTTAATAAAACCAAGTTATACAAGACCTAGCTGGAATAAATTTCTAGTTAGGTCTTTTCTTGTTTATAATCTAGTACAAAGCTTAAAATTTCATTCAACAAACATTAAAATATATTACTATATATTGGTTTGGTTATTGTAATAGCATTATCATAATAACTAACATTACGCTAAAATATCGTTGGGTATCATTGTCATTTTTTTGATACCAGTAGCATTTAAAATTTTTTTTACCTAAAAAAAATAGTTGACTTTTATCTTTTAGGAATTTTACAAGTTACTCTTGAATCATTCCTAAATATTTGCACAACGTGTGTTGGTAGTAATGGAACAGAATGAACAAAATACAAACAGACCAATAAAAAGTAGACCTGATGGAATATCTATTGGAAGACTTTTGATGAAAACTAAGGAGTATTTCTTTCTCCTATGCAGATATTGGTATCTAATCATTATTTTTTGTTTTTGCTTTTCTTTCTACAATTTAATTCAAATGCTTGAGATTATTCCAACCTATCCTTGCAAAGCTTCCTTTTTAATAAAAACCCAAACTGTACTCAAAGAAAATGCTGTCTTCAGTAAAATATTTGCAAAATTATCTGTTTCCGAAATTACATTAAGAAGTTCTCTTTTTCAGAAAGTTACAATGGACAAAAGAGATGATTTATTG
This sequence comes from Saprospiraceae bacterium, assembly GCA_045106765.1. Classification (GTDB taxonomy): domain Bacteria; phylum Bacteroidota; class Bacteroidia; order Chitinophagales; family Saprospiraceae; genus CAJQQY01. Next base: position 75,918 of record JBGCFD010000005.1, read on the forward strand.
ATCAATCATTATATAGATATATATCAACAGTTTTATCCTGAGCAATTTGGTCTCGTTGAAATCAAACCCAATTTTAAATTTATCAATACAGATATTGATAGTTTTATTGTAGAAGAAAAAATAGCTTATAATTATGTTATTAGTTTAATCTTAAGAAAAAATACAACATTCAGAGATGGTTTTATCAATTTGGCCTTAGACGAAAAAATAGGTTTCTTAGATATTCATTTTTCATCACCAAGCGAAGATTTATCTATTGCTTTTCTAAAAGTTCACACAGAAGTAGGCGAAAAATTATTTTTTGATAGTGCTATTTATCCTGATAAAGAAGCTTTGTCAGTTAGGAAAAATCAAGTCGATTTATTACGAGAAAAATTCAGAGAATCTTATTATGAATTAGGACGAGTTAAGGATAAATATACTCAGTACAAAAATAAATTGGAGGATGAACTAGAAAAAGAGGAAAGAGATATCGTTAAAAGAGAATCTAATATTCTACATAATTATGTCAATAGAATAAATCGATTAGACATTGCTACTCAGATTTTTAAATCCGATTATATGGCCGGGTTAGAAAATTTGCAAAGTGTAGAAATGGATAAAATATCTTCTCATCCATTAATTACACTTACTGAATTTACCTCCTCTCCTATTGGTCCAATCCTTCCTTCTTGGAAAAAAAGTTTAGTCATTGATATAATCACTAGTGGACTTATGATAAGTATTCTTATTGTAGCTTTAAAAATATTAAAAGACATTATACGAGAACTAAAAATAGAACAAGAAGCTATCAAACAAGATAAGATGAAGAAATAACTAATGACTTTGATTAAAATTTGCGCCTAGGTTTCCCGAAACCTAAAATATTATTCTTTCATAGAAAATTCTAAACATCCATTATTTTTTCATCTTTCTTATTCTAAAAGAAAAAATTACAACCGCAAGTCCTCCAAGAATAAGTCTTCCTGCAATCAACAATCCACTAATTTCACCTGTAACAGAAGTAGCTAAAATTAAGACTGCTGCAATTAATCTATAATCATAATTTATTGAATTAGGAGGAGATCTAAAATTATTTTCTCTAATCCAAAGACCAGTCATAAAATATCTAATTATCTTTTGCTCTTGCACTATAAAAATGATCTTAAGATAAGCATCGGGAATTATCGTTAACTCTTGAATAGGTTTAAGCTCTTTGTATGTTTGATTTGATTCACATTTTATTTTATATAAAATGTGAATCAAAACTTATAATATCACTTTCACAAAAAAATATAATTTTACTATAATTTTTATTTGGAGTCCATCAATAGTGAATAGTAATATCTCCAGAATTCGCTACCATTTTTCCAGTCAAAGGACATCTATATTGTAGTAAAAATACATACACTCCTTCACTTAAACTGATCCCATTATAAGTTCCATCCCAAGCCTGATTTATGTCTTGTGTCTCAAAGATAACATTGCCCCATCTACCATAAATTTGAAAATTATAATCTTCTAAAACCAATGCTGAATTATAATATATTTCTAATTCATCATTAATTCCATCGCCATTTGGGGTCATTCCATTGGGAACTGAAACTAATGCATCAGGACAACTATTAATTAATTCTAACCTTGTCGTTAATGTAGTATCGCAACCATTAGAAATATCTGTTACTGTTACAAATAAATGGGTACTTTCATAAATAGAGTAATTTGGATTAGGGCAATCATCACAACTTAAACCCGTATTAGTTTGCCAATCATAAAAATAATCGACATTAATATTTTCAATATTTAAATTAACTGGCTGTCCTAAAAAGAGTGGATAGCTGGGTAGAATATAAACTTCAGGTGTTGCTAGTAGTGTTACTTCTGTTTCAGAAATTTCAGGAGGACAATGTTCTAATTCAGCAACTAAAGTATAGTTAGTCGTTTCATTAAGAACCAATGTAGGGTTAGGAATATATGGATCTGATAATCCTAAAGAAGGAGACCATTCATAACTATCTGCATACCCATTAGCATCCAATTGGATCGTATCTCCATAACATCCTTCTACTCCTACTGCCTCTACCTGAAAATCAGTTATGACACTAACTAAAACAGAATCTTGTAAAATACACGCATCCATATTTGCCGTTAAAACATATGTTGTATTTTCCAAAGGACTAACATCAGTAACAAGAGAATAAGGCTGATTTATATTAAAGGTAGGTGCCCAAGAGTAATTCTGATAACTATCAGGAATATAATTAAAGAGTTCTCCTTGTAGAGTTGCTGAATTTCCCAAACATATAGTTATGTCTTCCCCTGCACTAACTTCTGTTGGAGAAATTACCCAAACCATGACGGTATCAGAAATGATGCAACCATCCGAAGTAGTCACTTCCACGATATATTCTATATTTTCCTCTGGGCTTGCGATTGGAGAAAAACATCCAGAACAACTGAGAGAAGAAGCATTTGACCAGATAGGATTATTTCCCACATTAGCTGATAATTGAATTGAATCACCCAGACAGATTACTCTATCTTCACTCGCAAATATTTGATTTTGATCTAATACATTGATGTGAACTGCTTCAGAGCTAGTACATCCATCGGTCGATGTAACTGTTACCTGATAAGTACTGGAAATAAGAGGAGTTGCTATTGGATTGGGACAATCATAACAACTAAGTCCAGCAATATCATTCCATTGGTAAGATGCAATACTACCACTCGCATTAGAAATTAATTGGACTTGTTCATTAATACAAATAGTAGTATCATTATTTAGAATTAAAGTCGGAATTTCGTAAAGCCCTGCTTCAATTTCTATTTCAACAATAGTTTCACATCCAAAATCACTATAGGCCACAAAAGTATAAATCGTATTTTCAAGAGGACCTGCTATTGGATTCAAACAATCAGTACAACTCAAAGAAGGAGAATTTTCCCAATAAAAATTCACTATAGAAGTATCTCCTAATATCGTTGCAAATAATTGAGTACTATCTCCCAAGCAATCAATGTCATTTCCTATAATCTCAACTTCTGGAAGTGGCATTACCGTAATTTCTTGAACTATCGTATCGACACATCCGATATCTGAAATGATCGCTAATTCAACTAAGTAATTTCCTGCTTGAAAAATATGAGAAGGGTTAGTTAAGCTAGAAAATGTTGAATCTCCAAAATTCCAATTCCATTCAGTTATAATACCATCTGCAATAATTGATTGATCTGTAAAATTAATTGTTAACGGTTCACATCCACTTATTGCAGAAGTTATAAAGTTAGCCTCAGGAGATTTTCCTACAATAATAAAATCATTTTTTATAATAGTATCACTACAAAAAGCATTGCTCACAATTAAGGAAACATCAAATGCTCCACTAACTGAATAATAAGCCGTAGGGCTTTCGGAGGTGGAACTATTTGGAGTACTTCCATTCATTGTCCATTGATACTCTTCAATGAATTCTAATGGATTTGTTTGCACGGAAAATAATACAGAATCCTGACTGGAACATAATAGATTATCGGTAGCAATAATGTCAACATTCAAATTAGTAACAACAATAGTATCTGGTTTTTCAATAACTCTAACACAACCTACTCCATCTGAAATGGCTAGCTTCGGAACAAAATTTCCAATTGTGTTATAGGTATAAGTATAAGCACCCGTGCTGTCAAATGTTACCATCGAATCAAGGGCAGAACCATCTCCAAAATCCCATGTTAAGGATATTTCATTAATATTTTCAGTATAAAAAGTTACATCAAGAGGGACGCAACTTGTATCTATTTCATAATAAAAATTTCCTTCTGGTCCATTTAATTCTACGGCTTGCTCAACTACAAAAGTATCGATACAATTTAATGTAGAATAAGCAATTAATGTAACATCATATACTCCAGGAGTTGCATAGATGTGCGTTGGATTTTCTATATTAGAATAACCACTACCATCTCCAAAATCCCATTGATAATATAAAACATTACTTGATGTGTTTTCAAAATTTACAAACATGGGCGGGCATGGTTGAAAGGCATTATCCATCGTAAAACTAACTGACGGGTTAATAATTTCAATTCCATAATCATTACAAAAAATTTCAGAACATCCGTAAGTATCTGTCACCGTTAAGCATGGAGAAAATATGCCTTGATTCAAATATTGATGAGTTGGATTCTCCAAATTAGAGGTATCTCCATCTCCAAAATCCCACAAGTATTCTAAATCTTTCCCTGAGGATAAATTTTGAAAGATAAACGCTGATCCTGTGCAACCTATAGAATCCACTTCAAATAATGACTGAACTCCTATTATCTCAATTTCTTGCGTAATACTAGATTCACATTCCCAGTTATCCTCTACTTGAAGGGTAATCTCATGTACTCCTGCCCCAGAAAAAATATGTGTAAATTGTTCTCCAGTTCCAGTATATAAGCTATCCTCAAAAAACCAATTCCAAGAAATATTATCACTAAATAAATTATTAGTTGAATCTGAAAAAGTAACATCAAGTAAAGTACAATCTCCAATAAAATTAGAAGAATAATTTGCCTGAATTTCGTTTACAAATATTGTATCTAAAAATATGGTAGTATCCCTACAGCCAGTCGAATTCTCAGTTACTAATTTCAAGTCAGTATAAAAACCTGGTTGATCAAAATTTATTTCTGTCATAAAGGAATTAGGATCAGAAAAATTCATCCCAGTACCAGACCATTTATAATTTGCAGCTTGAGATGAGCAGCTAGCTGTAATGGTCATAGGATAACATCCTTGCGTTTCAGAAATCGAAAATTCTGAATTTAATTCTTGAACATAAACAGTTCTCTCAAAAATATTTTCGCACCCAGTACTTGTATTAAAAGTGGTTAGAGTAATTGTATACACTCCAGTATCTGGATATTGGAAAGTGGGATTAATCAAACTACTTGTATCTGTTGATATTCCTTCTACCCCGAAATTCCAAAAAGAGGAATCTGCCCCTGATGATATATTTTCCAATTCAACTAAATATGAATTATTACAATCTTGAATTACATTAAAATTTGATTTAGGAAATTGAACTTGAATATAAGAAGTTGCTAAGGTGTCTACCAGACAACCATTATGACCAACTTCCAAGTAAATCGAATAAAATCCTACTTGCCCAAAAACAGCATTTGGATTTTGTTCTACACTTGCAGTACCATTACCAAAATGCCAGTACCACTCATTTACATTGTCTGACGACAAGTCAGTAAATGAAACCATGTCGCCAACACATATGGATGTGGGTATCCCTTCAAAGTCAATTTCTGGTTCACTCCCTGCACATATTTTATTTTCAAATGTATCTCTATCCACACAACCTAATGAATTAGTAACAGTTAGAATAAGATCAAAACAACCCGTATCTGGAATCGTAAAATTAGCAATGGAATCATTTGAAATTAAACTACCGGAAGGAAGGTCTACTTGCCATTCGCGAGATATAATTGGATTGATAGAATATGAATTATCTATTATGTTTACTTCTAATGGGATACATCCCAATATTTCATCTTCAGGAATAGAAGCCTCAAGCTCTTTTACTTTTATGGTTATATCTGAAATTCTAGTTTCACAACCATTTGTATTTGTTACCGTCAGCACAACAGGAAAAACGCCATATGATTCATATACATAAGAGGGAGATTGCAAATTACTAGTTGCACCATTTCCAAATTCCCATAACCAAGATACAATCGTAGTATCATCACTTATTCCTTCAAAATTTGCAGGATGAGGTAAACTACATCCAATCGTGTCAACTGAAGACATACTAATATCAGACTGAGGAAATACGTGAATAGGGAAAGAAGCATATTTAGTATTAGCACAGCCTTGAACATATCTAGTCAAACTTACTACATAAGATCCTGGTTCCTCAAAAAGGTGACAAGGATTTTCTTCTGTAACTAATGGCGTTCCATCATCAAAATCCCAAAAAACAGAATCTGCAGGAAAACCAGAGATATCAATAAATGATGCATCAAAATCTTCACATCCTTCAAAGGGGGAAAATGCCAAAACTACTGGAAACCCTACAGTAATATAATTTTCTAGAATTAAAGTATCTCTACAGAAAGTAACATTATTATATCCTACAAGTGTAACGGTATAATTTCCTTCATCTTCATAAGTAACTGCTGGAGGATTAGATCCAAAATAAGTTTCACCATTACCAAAATTCCAGCTGTATTGCATATCAGCACTAATATTTTCGTTGATAAAATTTACCGTATGTGGCGCTTCACAAGCAAAGGAATCTGGTGTTGAAAATACTACTGGAGTCGTTTCATAACTATGAATATAATTCGTCTTATTGATAAAATTAACACAGTTGTTTGTATCTTTTACAGTCAAACTAATACTATACTCATCAGCAATGGTATAAGTACTTGTTGCATCTGGTGAAGCACTTCCGTCTGAAGTAAATACTCCAGTTGTACCGCCCAATCCCCAAAAATATTCTTCAATATTAGGAGTCCCTGTATAGGTAAAAATACTGGTGAGTGGAACACAACCAACGGTAGGAGTAGCTTCAAAATCAGGAATTGGCAGGGCATGAATAATAATGAAATCTTCTTGACATAATGTTTCACTATTTCCAATTGCATCCGTTACTGTCAAGCAAATATCATATGAACCAGGTGAGTTAAATAATCTACCTTGACACTCGACAGTAGAAGTAATCCCTCCTATATTCCAGGACCAACTAACTATTGATCCATCTTGAGAAACGGAATTATCGCAAAATTCAACTTGAGCAAATCCGCAGCCCTCAGTTTGACTTGCGGTAAAATCTACAGTAATTTGTCCCATCAGATTACTGCAAAATAATAGGATCATTCCTATTTTTAGAAAGCGTAAAATTGTCATTAGTGTTGTTTTTAAAAGTAGTTTTTTCTTAAGCAAATAGTAGTTAATATTCCTTCAAATAACTATTGAAGAAAACAGTATCAGCTAATAAGCTTAAAGGATTTTTAATGGTGGGACAATGCGGAAGTTTTCATAAAACTTTTTGAGGGGCAAAAAGTTTTTTAGTAGGTGTAGTTCTTCTATCGAAGTTTATGTGTGAAATTTTATTCCTTAAAATCTCATTTTTTACATTTTCATAAAATATTATAACTTATAATATGTCCAGTTAAAATAGTGCCAAAAAAAATTTAATATATACTTTTTTTTGGAAAACAAGGTATAATTATTGTTTTACATATATTGTATCTCGCCTTATTGATAATAATTTCACTTTAATAAAAATTAGACTTTTTTTTCAAACTAAAATACAGCGTATCTTTAATTTCCAATGATTAAAGATTACCAAATACTCTCTGGTATTTTTTATAAAAAAATCAATATGAAAAATGTATTTATTGTTACTGGTGGCAATAATAAAAAAGGCTATGGACATTTATTTAGATGTGCTTCACTTGCCAAAGTATTGGCAAAAAACTATACCTGCTCTTTCCTTCTTTTAGATACTCCTCAAGAAAACTTTGATGCGATTTTTGAAAAAAAACATTTTCAGAACCAAGGTGAAATACTTAACTACTTGAAGTCTGATTCATGTACGAATGATTTTGTTGTCATCGATAATTATCTCATCAAAGAGGACTTTGTTAAAGCAGTTAAAAATATAAATCTAAAAACAGTTTCCATAAATGATCTCCCTGAATTTGCACTTCCAACAGATTTAATTATCAATCATGCTATTAATCTTCAGCCTAAGGATTTCAATGTTTCCTATTCTAAACTTTTGTTAGGAAAAAAGTATCTCCTTTTGCGAAGTGAATTTTTTGAATCACAAGAAAACCATCCAATAGATTCAGCGAAAGAACAAATCCTAATTTGTTTCGGCGGAGCAGACCCCCTTGGTTTAAGTTTAAAGTATTTAAAATTTTTGAAACCATATCAGAAGAAATATCAAGTTGCGGTGATGACTAATTCTGATCCTCTAAAATATGAACTAGCCAAATTCAAAAACGAAAATCCTCTTTTTGATATTTATACCCATAGTAATTTAGATGCCAAAGGTGTAGTTCAATTAATTCAAAAATCCAAAGTGGCTATTGTGCCAGCAAGTACAATAGCACTTGAATGTATGTGCGTAAATATTGATTTGATCACAGGACAATTTGTAGATAATCAAAAAGTACTTTCCAAAAGTATTCGCGATTTAAACCTAGCAATTAACGTGGGAGATTTTACAAAGTTAGATCAGAATTCATTTGACCAATATTTTCAAAAAGTAATAAATGGAGGTTATAAAATAAAACAGAAACTTTTTTTTGATACAGATCCAAGAGAAAATATTTTACGAGAATTTAAGCAACTAGAATCCAATCAAAATATGAAATTAAGAGAAGTCAATTTTGAAGATTGGCAAATGCTCTTAGATTGGAGGAACGATCTCGAAACTAGAACTCGATCTCATTCAATAGAAATGATCACAGAAGAGCATCATAAAAATTGGTTACGAAATGTAATCAGCGATCCCAATAGAATATTATTTGTAGGAGATATTGATAATATTCCAGTCGGAACGGTGAGAGCTGATTTTGATTCTAGCACCAACTCTTATGAATTGTCTTGGACCATTTCTCCTCATGCTAGAGGGCAGGGGATTGGAAAAAAAATAGTGAAACTATTAGTAGAAAAATTAAACTCAAGGGTTCGTGCTGAGATTAAAGAAGATAATATTCCTTCTATAAAAATTGCAGAATCGGCTAATTTGAAATTTTATAAAAAGGAAAAAGAGGTATTGCATTATTGTAATTATTAGATTTTAAAACAACTTCGATCAAAACAGAACAAGTTAGGAAATATCTCACAAGGAATTACTGTAACTTTTATTTATGGACTGATTGTGAGACATGAAAATTATATCTGCGAAATTGATGAACACTACTATTAATACTGTTCAGTTTTTACCCATTTTCAAACTTCTCCAAAACTCCCCTGCCCCGTAAACATTAGGTTTTCATTTTTCAAAAGCTAAAATTTTTTACTTAAATTTGAACAGTATACGTGTATAGTGTTCAGTAGTACTTTTTAATGATAAATTTCTTATAACAATACAATTACAAAAATGAGTGATTGGGATTTATATGACGTACAAGGCAATCGGAAATATTTGATACCAGAAGAACGAGAAAAATATTTCGATGCTATTCCTGAAGCACTCAATCGAGAGCAACGTACTTTTGCGCTTATGCTCTATTACACAGGTTGTAGAATTTCTGAAGCTTTAGCTGTGCAACATGGTCGGATTGATTATAGTCGGCAAGGTGTAGTGTTCCAAACGCTAAAACGAAAGAAGAAAATTTTCAGGTTCGTTCCTCTGCCCTCTCATTATTTAGAAAAGCTCGATGATGTTCATCAATCTCAGGATATGCAAAAAAATAAAGCGATTAAAAATAAAGAGATATGGAATTTTGGACGAACAACTGGATGGACTGCTATTACGAAAGTGATGAGTGAAGCTAAAATAAAAGGTATTCATGCCGTTCCAAAAGGACTGCGTCATAGTTTTGTTATTCATCATCAAGGATTAGGTACACCTGATCATATGATACAGCGTTGGATGGGCTGGGCATCTAGAGATATGATGGAAGTATATGGTAGAGCTGTTGGTGAAGAAGAACGTAATCTTGCGAGTAAACTATGGGGTAAATAAATAAAATTGTTTTATAGATGATGAGTTGATATATAGAATGTTCATTCTATTTGTTTTCAACGGGTAAGCTAAATAAGTTATCTTTGAATGATAAATTTACCCTGATGAATTAATATTTTATCATTTTTTAATTTATAGAAATATGTGCCTGTAGGAAAGTCAGATAAATCAATTTTAAAATTGTTTATATTTTTTTCTACAAAATAACTAAACACTTTTTGCCCCATAATATTATAAATAGAAATATCTAAATCTTCTTTATCAAGAAACTCTATTTGAAAATTAATATAATCAGGGGTTGGGTTCGGGAAAGCCTTTACATTAAATTTTGAAATGGGAAGATTATCTTCAATAGAAGTAATGGTATCACATATACTACCTACCTCTGCTCCAAGTTTATAATTAGGGAAATTAGGCAATGAAAAAGCATTATAAGTAGGAAGTTCAATACTATGTTGTAGTACATTGCAATTTTCCCCTTCCTCATTCGGATTATTAATGACGTGTAGAAGATTTACTCCATTTGGAATATTAATATATATTTTTCCATTTGGAGCCAATTGCATTAAAAAAAAACGTGTTGATAATCCGAAAGTTGGTGTAATTGGAATCTGATACCCATCATATTCAGCTACCGTGTCTTTTGTGGAAAAAATATCATTTGAATGCAAATCGTATTGATAGATATAATGATTAGCAGATAAATATAAATATCTGGAATTAGATGATAGTGCAGCACCTCCAGATCCAATAATAGAATCATTATTTGTAGTTTGAATGGGATTACTTAATAGTCCTGTGCACCTATCAAAATCATAGATATTTATTAAATTTCCTTCTGATATAAATTTAGTAACATAGTTAATATATTTGCTTCCATCAGGTGAAAAAACGGCTTGCCCTACTCCATTATTAAATGGTAATCCTATTTCTTGAAGGCCTAAATTTTCTATTCCATTTGGAGAAACAAGAATACGATAATATTGATTAGATTCATATTTCCTAAAAAGAATCCACCAATCTCTCCCATTACTATGTTTTGTAGCGGTAATTTGTCCTACAGTTAATATATCATCAATGATTACTTGATTCTTTTCTACAACTGCTCCTAATCCTCCATTTAAACTCATA
>JBGCFD010000050.1:0-11310 GCA_045106765.1 Saprospiraceae bacterium
TACTCGGACTATCCAAAGCATAAAGTAACCATTCATCCATTCTAAATTCTCGATGAAACCACATTCCATGATCTAAGCTTGCGAGTTGAATTTCTCCATATTTTATATCTTGTCGATGTGGCAATAGGGCAGTTCCCAATAAATTATAATCCGAAGCATAGGCTAAAAAAGTTTGATGCAATGCTACAGAGTCCGACATTTTTCCTTTTGCTTTAAACCACACATGTCGAAATGGGCGGTTCGCTTCTTGAGCAAAAGGATGAATTTTTTCCACCGGTCTAAATTCAATTGGACGTTCTGTTCGATAGCGGCTAAAAGTCTCAGGAATTTTTCCTTCCCAAGTGGCAGCCAATTCTTGATCGGTCAATAATGTTTCGGGATCTGGTACTTTTGGCATTTCCATTTGATGGTCAAATCCTTCTTGCTTTAATTGAAAGGAGGCTGAAAAGTTAAAAATAGGTCGCCCTTTTTGAATCGCCACAACTCGCCGAGTGGTAAAACTTCCACCATCTCGAATTCGATCAACATCGTAAATGATAGGCTGAGAAATATCGCCACGTAAGATGAAATAGGCGTGCATCGAATGAGCAAATCGATCATCTGGAACAGTTTGGTAAGCAGCATGAAGTGCCTGTGCTAAAACTTGTCCACCAAAAACAGAGCCCCAAGGCGCTTGATAATTATTGCCTCTAAAAATGTTCTCCTCGATCTTTTCGAGATTCAGTAATTTACTTAATTCTTTTGCATTTTCCATGCGACAAATATAGGAAGGGAAAGGAGGATTTTGATTTAAATAAATTATTTTTTTATAATTTTTTCTGTTTTTATCAAATCCCCATTTCCATTTTTTAATTGTAAAAAATAGATGCCAGATGGCCATTCTTTTTTTCCAAATGAAAGTTGATGATTTCCTTTTGGTAGTTTTTGAGAGATGACATTTTCAATAATCTGACCTTTTATATCAACAATATTTATTTCGAAATCTTGGGTTTCTATATTTGTAAAAGTAATGTTACATTTCTCAAAAAATGGATTTGGAAAAATTGTAAAATTAAAATTTTCTATTGCTAAGTTTTCATTGGCTACATCAATATCCACTTCTACAGAATACAACGATCGACCAAATGTAGCAGCTAGTAACGTATGGGTAGGTTCATGATAACTCAGATCAGTAATAACAACATTAGGTAAACCAGTTCCTAAAATATCCCAAGAACCACCATCATTGATTGATTTAAAAACGCCAATATCAGTAGCAATATACAAGTCGTGATTAATTGGATTGATAACTATATCATTGACTGGAATGTTTGGTAATTCTCCAGAAATGGGTTCCCAAGAATTTCCAGAATCTGTCGTTTTAAAAACATGAGCTGTTTCATCATAAAATCTAAAACCAGAAATAGTGACATAGGCTACCCCTAATTCAGTTGGATCTAATTCCACTTGGGTAATCCAAAATTTCGGTAGTCCATCTGAAATATTATTCCAATCCGCTCCTCCATTTTCGGTTATCCAAACATTCCCATCGTCTGTTCCAATCATGATATTTTCACTATCAAAAGGAGATACACTTATCGTCGTAATCGTTCCGAAAGCTAAATTTCCATTCCCACCTCCATCAGTTAAATCATCGCTTATGGGATTCCAAATACTTGCATTATTCGTTGATTTATATAATCGGTTTCCTCCCATGTATAAAACGTCAGCATTGTTTGGATCAAAAATAACGGGAGTATTCCAATTGACTCTTTCAGGATTAAATCCATTAGTTGCACTTACAAAATTATTTCCTCCATTGGTTGATCTAAAGAGATTTCCATATTGATATTCGGCATAAACTTTATCACTATCCTCAGGATCAATCAAAGGGAAAAAACCATCACCACCAAAAATAATTTCAAAGTCATCTTGATCACCAGTCAAAGTTCTCATGGTACCATTATCTTGAGCACCACCATAAACTTGTTCAGGGTTTTGGAAGTCCATCGACGTTCGGTAAAATTGAGTAATCGGAAGTCCATCTAATTTTTGATAAGTAAGACCTCTATTTTGGCTTCTATAAATTCCACCATCATTTCCAGCCAGAAATAAATCAGGATTTTGAGGATGAATAAAAATTGAATGTTGGTCAACATGTGCCGATTCAAATCGTGTTTCCCAAACAGGATCGGTTTCAATATCTTCGATATAATGAACCTTCAGACTCAGAGCAATCAAACTTTTAGGAGATTCGGGATGGACATATATTTTTCCAAACCACCACATAAAACCAGGCTCTCCAATTCCATTTTTATTCATTGCATTCCAACTATTCCCTCCATCAGTTGATTGAAAAATACCTGTCAAATTTCCATCTTCATGTACAATGTATGCATACACATAATTTGGGTCAGAAGGAGCAATGGCTAAACCAATTCGTCCTTTTTCATCAGGCAAAGTTGGCAATCCATTGGTCAATAATTCCCAAGTATCACCACCATCTGTTGTTCGATAAATTCCAGAACTGGCACCTGAATATCTTCTGTAATCAGGTCGTCTAATTCTTTCCCAAGCTGCCGCAAAAATGATATTTGAATTCGTAGGATGCATGGCTAAATCAACAAATCCAGTTGAATCTGAAACAAATAAAACTTGTTCCCAATCAGTTCCTCCGTTGGTTGTTCGGAAGATTCCACGCGCTTGATTTTTCCCAAATAAATCACCCATTGCTGCTACAAAAGCGACGTCTGAATTGGTTGGAGCAACCTTGATTTTTCCGACACTTCCAATATCTTCTAGCCCGAGATGTTGCCAATTATTTCCTCCGTCATTTGTTTTATAAATTCCAATTCCATCATAGGCGAGCGAACCACCACCAGCATTTGGTTCTCCTGTTCCGACATAGATTATATCATTATTTGATGGAGCTAATTCCATATCTCCAATGGACAAACTCATGGCATCATCAAAAATGGGTGTCCAAGTTTCTCCAGTATTTTCAGATTTAAAAATTCCACCAGAAGCAGCAGCGATATATATATTTTCAAAAGAATTGGTAGGCATTTCAACATCAGTAATTCTGCCGCCTATATTAGTTGGTCCTTCGAATTTCCATTCTTCTACTTCGCCTGAACCTCGTAAAGTTGACTGGATTTGTTGTCGAAATTGCAGAGCATTTTGGTAAGCTACTTTGTCGATTGTTCCACGAGGAAATGCTCGTTGGGCATAAAACCATTCATTGGGAAATTTTTTATTTTCCTCTTTCGTTGGAAAATTCTGATCAGAAGAATTAGTTTGACAACTTCCAAGAAATATGAGGAAGATAAAAAGTGGTAAAAATTTTTTCATAAAGTTTTTTTTGAAAATGCAATTAATTCTAAAAAGGTTCTCCAGTAAATGGACTGATTCGATCAACTGGATTTCCTGCAATTCTTCTCCAACTATTGATTTGACCAATATGGGTTAAAACATCCGAAATCGGACCATTGATTAAATACCAAAATGAAAAAGTAGTATCGATTCGTTTTAAATAAACTTCAGTTTGTTCAAGTTCCTCATCACTCATTTCCTCCAATCTGTTCTTAAATGATTCACAAACTTGTAATGTCTTTTTTCGATAATCATCAAATGTGTTGGTTGGTGTTTTCAGTTTTACATTTTTATCAAATGCTTTATATCCCCAAGTTAGTACCTTGTATATATGATCTAATAATTCAAGCATATTCATACTTCCTTCCACCGGACGAAATTGGATTTCGTTTTGAGTCAAACCTTTGGTAGCGGTTTGATATCGAAAACCAATGGCAACAATAAATCTTGATAAAATTGCTCCTGAACTTAAACTAGATGGAGTAGGAGGTAAGGATTGAAAAAAGGAATCTGACATATTTTATTTTTTTGTAAAAATAGAATATGTTTTGGAAGGGAAGAAAAAAAATTAAATTTCGATCTTCTCCAAAAAAAAGTAAGACTGTTCGATTAATATCGAACAGCCTTAGCCCTAACCAAATAAAACCAAATATAGATTAACCCCGAATTCGGGGAAAACCATTTTCTTAAAGCGAGTGGTTTTATAAGCTCGCTAATATATTTTTAAGCTCCAACTGGAACTTTAGCACTTTTTACAGTTGTAATAATTCGTCCAGCGATTTTGTAAGGATCACCATTTGATGCAGGACGACGATCTTCTAACCATCCTTTCCATCCATTCTCTACTGTAATAATAGGAATACGGATGGATGCTCCACGATCAGAAACTCCGTAAGAGAAATCATTGATAGATGCCGTTTCATGATCTCCAGTTAATCGCATATCATTATATGCTCCATACACCTCAATATGCTCTTTAGCAACTGGTCGGAATGCTTCACAGATTGTTTCATAAACTTCTTTAGAACCACAAGTTCTTAAAGTCGTGTTAGAGAAGTTAGCATGCATACCTGATCCATTCCAATCTCCTTGAATTGGTTTTGGGTGGTATTCAATATAGTAACCATATTTTTCAGTCAATCGATCCAATAAATATCTAGCTACCCAAATTTCATCTCCTGCTTTTTTAGCACCTTTTGCAAATAATTGAAACTCCCATTGTCCAGCAGCCACCTCTTGGTTGATACCTTCAAAGTTCAATCCAGCAGCAATACATAAATCAGCATGCTCCTCAACAAACTTTCTTCCCCAAGTATTTTTTCCACCTACTGAGCAGTAGTACATACCTTGTGGGCCAGGGTAACCACCAATTGGAAAACCTAAAGGCAATTGAGTTTTAACATCCATGATAAAATACTCTTGCTCAAATCCGAACCAAAAATCATTATCATCATCATCAATCTTAGATCTACTATTTGAAACGTGTGCAGTTCCATCAGCATTTAAAACTTCTGTCATTACTAAGAATCCATCATCACGAGCTGGATCAGGATAGATTGCAACTGGTTTTAACAAACAATCAGAAGAACCACCTTTCGCTTGCTGAGTTGAACTACCATCAAAAGACCAGACAGGACATGATTCTAATTTTCCATCAAAATCATTCACCACTTTAGTTTTACTTCTAATGTTTTGAGTTGGTTTGTAGCCATCAAGCCACAAGTATTCTAATTTAGACTTTGCCATTTTAATATTAATTTTTTTTGGTTTGGTAATAATTATTTGATTAAAAGACAATACAAAATTAAGATGTTTTGAGTCTTTTATATTTTTAAAAAATAAAAACTATACGATTTTCAAAAGGAAATATTTTAATATAAATATTTGATTATCAATGATTTAACTGTTTTTGAAATGTTGTTCCCACGAAAGAAGGAACGATGTTGTCTAAATAGATAAATCCAAAATTAATTTTCCTAATGTATGCATACGAAGAAAACCTTGCATTGTTTTTTTTCTTAATATTTTTTGATAAAAGACTTAGTAACTTAAAATGAATAAACCGCTGCTAAATTAGCCGAAAGGGTAGTCTGGAAAACACTTCCTGTATTATCATCGTCCAAAACCAAATCAATGACTCCAACTCCATCGTTCACTATTACTTTACAGCAAGACTGTAATTTTCTATTTTTTCTGATTCTTGGTAAGCAAGCATATCATGCTCTGCCACATCTAATCCTTTCTGTTCTTCCTCTTCAGTAACTCTAATTCCGACGGTTACTTTTAATATATACATCACCGAAAAAGTAAAGATAAATGTGAATACACCAATAGCTAAAGTGCTATACAATTGAATCCACAATTGTTCTAATCCAGCTTTTGATCCAAATAAACCAACAGCTAAAGTTCCCCAAAGTCCACAAACCAAGTGAACTGAAGTAGCTCCTACCGGATCATCTAATTTTAATTTTGAATCAATAAATACTACTGAAACTGGAATGATAGCTCCTGCAATTGCTCCAATAATAATCGCCTCACCTGGAGACATCAAATCTGCTCCCGCAGTAATTCCTACCAAGCCACCAAGAATTCCATTTAAAATCATGGACAGATCATGAGTCTTAAATAAAAGGTTATTGACAAAAAATGCGGCAACCGCTCCGCCTGCTGCAGCCAAAGCTGTAGTCACAAAAACTAAGGAAACTCCAACTGGATCTGCTGATAAAACGGAACCTCCATTAAACCCAAACCAACCAAACCAAAGTAAGAAAACACCGATTGCTGCCAATGGCATATTATGCCCCGGAATAGGATTAATTCCTTCTGAAGTATATTTTCCTTTTCGAGCTCCAAGTAGAATAACTGCTGCTAATGCTCCCCAACCACCTACTGCGTGAACTAATGTTGAACCTGCAAAATCATGAAAGCCTGCTGCCGATAACCATCCGCCTCCCCATTGCCACATTCCTGTTATTGGATAGGATATGGATACGAATAAAATACAAAAAACTAAAAATGGCATTAACTTTATTCGCTCTGCAACTGCTCCAGAAACTATCGTACAACAAGTTGCTGCAAACATTGCTTGGAAAATAAAATCTGTATAATAAGTATAAGTACCATCATTATAATCTATCGCTCCAGCTGCCCCTTCAGGCATAGCAATTCCAAAACCAGCAAACCCAAAATACTCTCCTGCATATTCCGCTCCTGGGTACATCAAATTAAATCCCATGGCATAGTAGGTGAGCAAACCAATGGAAAGAATCATGCAGTTTTTAAATAAAATATTGACCGTATTTTTTCTCTGGACAAACCCCGCTTCCAAAGAAGCAAAACCTAAATGCATAACAAAAACTAAACATGTTGCTACTAGCAACCATAAATTATTAGCTGTAAATATCGCTTCATTCATCTTTCGTAAAAATTAAATTGTGATTAAATTTTAATTCGCAACCTCGATGAGATTGTGATTTGATTTTTAAAAAAATGTGGGTGGTAAATTGGTTAGAGACAGAGTAAAAAGAGTTAGAATTTTTTCAGATGATTAATAATTAAATTGCGTTAGGTCCTTTTTCTCCGCTTCGGATTCGGACAGTAGTTTCGATATCGAAAACAATTATTTTCCCATCTCCAACTTCACCTGTTCGTCCAGAAGTAGTGATGGTCTCTACGATTTGATCTACTTTTTCTTCTGATGTGATGATATCCAATTGGAGTCTAGCAATAAAATCTGCTCCATAAGAACTCCCTCGATATTTTAAAGTTTTTCCTTTTTGTAAACCGTATCCTTTCACTTCTTTTAAAGTAAAAAATTTTACTCCAATCAAGGCTAAAGCATCCCTGACGGAATCAAATTTTTGGGTTCGAATAATGGCTTCGATCTTTTTCATTTTAAATTTTTTTTTAAATAAAAAATTGAACAAATAACATTTTGAGAAAAGAATTGAATTTATTTTTTTACGGTGAAATTTCTATCTTCGTTGTTCATTTTTTCTAGTTGATTGTTTAGGGCTAGCTCAAAATTTATACTCAATTGCAAAAGCAAATCTATAGCCCAAAAACTTTTTGTACTTTTAAAAAATAAAAAAATATACGACCTTCAATTAAATAATATTTTAGCAAATAACTGATAGTCAGTAAGTTATGAATAAGAGTAATGTTGCCGCCACGAATCAAGATGATCAGTTAATTAGTTTAATTAATTCTTTGACTAAGGCTGAAAAGCGAAATTTTAAACTTTATGTGAATCGATTGCAGAGTAAATCGGATGTCAAGTTTGTGCAACTTTTCGATGTGGTAGACAAAATGAAGGTGTGGGATGATGCGATAGTTTTTAAAAAAATACCTGCTATAAAAAAAGCACAATTGGCGAACCTAAAGCGTCATTTGTACAAACAAATTTTGATTAGTCTCCGACTGATTCACATCCAAAAAAATATAGATATTCAAATTCGAGAGCAAATAGATTTTGCTAGAATTCTTTATGGAAAAGGGCTTTATATTCAGAGTCTTAAATTATTGGATCGCATTCAACAAATTGCGGAGGATAATCATCAAGACATTTTGCAATTAGAAATTTTAGAATTTCAAAAAGTAATCGAGGAACGACATATTACCCGAAGTCGCCAAACTTCCAATAAAGTAGAATCCCTTGTCGATGCATCTTTTGCTCGAAGTAAAATCATTCATAACTCTTGTAAGTTGACTAATCTGAAAATCGAAATACATGGTTTTTATATTCAATATGGACACGTCAAAAATGATCGAGATGTACTCGTGGTTCGAGAATTGTTTTCCAAAAAATTAAAAGAAATTAAGCTTGATGGACTAACTTTTTTTGAGCAAGTTTATCTACATCAATGTTATGTTTGGTATTATTATATTTTACTAAATTTTGAAAAATGCTTGGTGGATTCAAAAAAATGGGTAGACATTTTTGAGGAACATCCTGAAATGAAAAAAGAAGAACCTGATCTTTATATGCGGGGGCAGCATTATTTATTGACTTGTCTTTTTAATCTAAAGAGGGTTAAAGATTTTGATCGAGCTATCAAGCATTTTGAAAAATTTGAGAAGGAATTTGGAAATGAAATGAAACCCGTTTCTGAAATTATTTATTTTTTATATCACTCTACTTCCAAGTTAAATAAACATTATTTAGAAGGTACTTTTAAACAAGGAATTGAATATGTTCCAGAAATTTTAGCAAAAATAAAACAACATGAATCTCATCTTGACCCACATCGAATTTTAGTTTTTTATTATAAAATAGCGTTTCAATATTTCGGTAACGAAGATTATAATACGATGATTGATTACATCAATGAAATCATCAATATGCAAGTCGGGCAGTTGCGAGAAGACTTGCAAGGTTATGCTCGATTACTACAATTGATCGGACATTATGAGATGGAAAATTATGAATTACTCGATTATTTAGCGCCTTCGACTTATCGTTTTTTAGAAAAAATGAAAGAGTTGAATGAAGTTCAAAAAGAGACATTAAAGTTTTTGAAAAAGTTAATCAAGCATCGAAATATTGGTCATCGTGAAATGTTTTTAGCATTCCGAATTAAGTTAGACAAATTGCAAAAAGATCCTCATTCGAGACGAGCACTTTTATATTTGGATTTAGTTCCTTGGGTGGAAAGTAAGATTCAAAAGAAGAGTATTCGGTCGGTGATTCGGAGTTCGTTGAAGGAGAATTAATTGAAAAACAGCATCTTCATTATTCAAAAAAATATTCAAACTATGAAAAATTTAACCTTCCAAAAATTACTATTTCTGTTCTCCTGTATTTTTATACTTTCCGTTTTCTTCTCCTGTCAGGATACTCAAAAATCAAGACAAGAGAAATCAAGAAAGGCTTTGGAAAATATATTTCCACAACCTGATACTCCCGTTTCTTATGCAGGTTGTGAACAACTAGAAGATTTGGAGGAAAGAATAAAATGTAATTCCAAAAAAGAAAAAGCACTCATTACTCAACATTTTCGATATCCAGAAAGATTAAAAAATATTAATCAAGAAGGCAGTATTCCTGTATCTTTTAAAATAACCAATACAGGTGAAGTTACTGACATAAAAGTAATCAGAGCATTTGATGAAGAGTGTGCACAGATTGCCAAAAACATCGTTGAAAATTTCCCCAATTATATTCCTGCTAAAAAGAACGGACAAAATGTGGCTTCCGATTATTCCATTAATGTAAATTTTAAATTACCGAAGGAAGAAAAATTTGAAGTGGTTGCTACGGTTTTAAGAGGAAATGATTTTAGTTATGGGATCAGCATGGAGGAGGCACCTTTGTTTGGAGATTGTGACAAGTTGAATGATCAAGCTGAAAAAGAAGAATGTTCTGCTAAAAATATTTATACCTTTTTACAAAATACATTAGGTCTTCCAATAACTCCCAATATGTCTGAAGGAGTTTCACAAATTGAATTTGTAGTAAGAAAAGATGGTTCTGTTGGAAATATTAAAGGTGGAAAATTTCATCGGGAAGCCATGCTAGAGGCGATTTATAAAATGCCAAAATGGACGCCAGGGAAAGCGAATGGAAAACCTGTAAATGTAAACTTCAAAATTATTTATCCTTACCTCAATAAAGATTTAAAAAATATAAAACCTGATTTTTCAAAATTAGAAAAAATGAAAGGGTATATAAAAAATAAAAAACCCATCAGATTTCCTAATCGACGAGCCTGTTATGTTGGATGTGAAGATCTAAAAACTAAAAAGGAAATCAATCAATGCACCGAACAAAAGTTGAAAGAATTTTTTAAAAAGAATTTGGTTTACCCAGAATCTGCAAAGGCAAAAAAGGTCAAAGGAATTGTTGAGTTGACTTGTTCTATTGATGCTTTTGGAAAAATAAAGGGTATTAGAATTTCGAAAGACATCGGAGAGGGTTGTGGAAATGCTGCGAAAGAAGTTGTCGCAAAAATTCCAAAAATGAATCCTATGCTGGTTTTAGGAAACCCTACTTCGGTGAATGGATTTATAGTGAATGTGGAATTTAATCAGTAAGGATGAACATATAATTGGTGAATAGAAATTGTTTATAGCGAGTTAATATTTTTACCTATAAATTTTTATAGTATATTGTTCGGTTTTTGTATATTTATTTTCGTAAGTGATTCATAATGAATACTTTATAGATATTATCTTTATTGTGAATGATAAAAAAATATAAGGTAAATACACGCCACTATTGCGTGTATTTACAAGTTGTGTGCTATGAAAAAAAAGAAAAAAAGAAAAAAAGAAAAAATGGGATATGATTATAGTATGGGGTGTATAGGCTGCAAAAGGTTTGTAACTCTTGGTAAATTTAGATATTCAGAAAATATGTTTTTTTTTGCGAAGAAAAATATAAAAGATTTTGTGGACTACATTCAATAGAAAATAATCGAAATTGTAAATTGATTTTTGGAGGAGATGACGACCATTTTCCTTGGTATGATGATGAATTCAATGCATCAAAAAATTGGTACGAAGATATTATTTCGAGGTGGAAGTCGGATGAATGGAAAACATATGATTCTACTGAAGAAGTTTCAAAAGTTGACATAGAAAAAGAGATTCAAGTCGGATGTTTAAAATGTAAAGATTTTGTAGTTATTGATAATAAGGTAACTAACAATGCATATGATAAAGACTTTGAACATTTGTTTAATTTTCTATGCCTTCACAAAATGCATGATGAAATAATTGTTCATCTTGCCCCTTTCCAAAACAAGGATATACCTTGGTCAAATAAATTAAGTGCTAAAGAATGGACAATGTTTGAAGAATAAAAAATAAACACAGCACACAACAATGCATCAATTCCATAAAGTTAAGCCAAAAAACTGTCTCAAATCTTGAGGAACAAACCATTCTCCCACGTCACACTTTTCTTTGATTAAAATACGTGTATTTATTGTTATAAAAAGACATAGCTAGCCCATAAAT
>JBGCFD010000051.1:0-3053 GCA_045106765.1 Saprospiraceae bacterium
CCCAAACCCCAAACCCCAAACCCCAAACCCCAAACCCCAAAAATTAATACTTAATTTTTTTCATTAAATTAATCATCTTTTTTTTGGTCTTCCCTTCCCAATATATTTAGTTCCAGTTACTTTAAAGAACCAAATAAGGACTAGAATTAAGTTGAAAGAGGACACAATAAAGTGTCTAACACGAAAGGTTTCTCCAAATTCTATTTGAGCGACAATTACAGATAGCAACATTGGTAATGGTTCATGCATTCCATGAAAGAAGATTAATTGTGAAGTCATAAAAAGATGCTAAACTAAATTTTAGCAGTTCTTGCTCTTAATGCACTCGGAACCAAATCCGGAATTGATAAAAAGGTTAAATAATGAATTAGTGCAAGGAATTTCATCTCCATCAACTCCAATGTAAGAGGTCGAGTTTGCAGCATTGCAGGGATTAAATCTTCCAAGTTCAGTATCTGAACTCATCAGGAAGTCTGCTGAGCCAGTACAGGTACATGCTTTGAAGTAGTGTGCGATATTGGGTGCTCTTAGGCATATTGTGATTATGATAGCGGTTGTGAGTAGTAAAGATCTCATTGTTTATTAATTTATCCCAATTTAATTAAAAAACCTCCCAAAATATGGAGTGTAGTTCAATTAATTGGATTTAATTAATAAATGAAACTTCCTGTATAAGACTTGAAAACACTGATCACCATCTCAAATTTCCTATTCCACGGATTCTTCCTGTTTATTTACTACCACGTTAATGAAATCTACCAACCTCATGTTCCTAAATACAATGCTGCAACTAGCCTTCCTCTATACATCATGTAGAATCGAGTTTTTATTTATCTCGCTTCTATGTATGCTAACCACAGAATTATCTCATATCGTTGTGTATTAACGCCTTCTATAGTACTTGGAGCATTTTCTCTTTTCAGAATTTCGAGTTGGTTTGGTTGCTGTATCACTTTTATTTGGTTTGGAGCTGCTTTTTCTTTTAGATATTTGATTGTTTATTATGCCAGAAACCGTTTAGGAGGATATAGTCCTGATCGATCTCATCTAGCAGGTGAGTTTGCTAAAGTTTTGGCAGATCCTGATTTTGCTCAAAGGGCTTAAAGATATTAAACAGTTAATGTTTAATCTTTAAGAAATGGAACTCCTGTAGATATTGATACAGGTGCTAGAACACTCATAACCCAACACAACGACATACAAGGAGCATCTAGAACTTTTACAAAAGTTGTTCGGAATGAATTGGGGTTATTGAATAGATATGATTTAGCTCCTTAACTTAATGATTAACCTCGATTAATTGAAAGAAATTTTGATTCAATTTAATCATTAGATTCAAGATTTGATCTCCTTAATAGGTCTGTAAGTGATCTTAACAAGTCGATTAATGGGATGCGTGGAAATCTTTAAACGATTTAGGAGGATGTTGGTAAATGTATACTAGAACTTGGTGGTGATTCTCTTCGTTAGGTGCGAGAATTAAGTCCAGTCAACCCAAGAGATACCCCAGCATTCAGAAACATGTTTAGTTCGAGCGTTACTAGGGGATTTGAGCGGGAATGATGATAATTTATTGAATACATTTTTTGTTTTTTTCGATTTTTACTTTTTCATTTATTTTTCGACATTTTTTTTATTTTTTGACTTTTAAATTTTGATCTATTGAAATATATTATTTATTTTAATATACTATATACTCGATATGATCTTAATTTTTTAGTTTACGATTTTTTATTGTTAACCAATCTTCGTAATTTTTATTAATAATCATTTTTCTATTCATGATTTGTATTCTTGTTTAATTTACCATTTTTATTTGGTAGATGTACCCTTTTCAAGTCGTTTGATTGATATTTTCAACATTTGGATGATAATTATGATTTTTGAAAAATGTATCAAAACATAAATCAGACTTTAAAAATTGTCAATTAACTTTTTTATCAAAAAAATCATTGTTAATTTTAGTTAGATAGTTAAAAATTGTAGTTTTTGATAGTGAATCGATATTCGATTTAAAAAACAATCAAAATTCATCCTTTATGAATGAAATATGGGAAAGGATTAAAAAAAATAAACTCAAATATTTTGATTAAATTTGAGTTAATGGCGAATAATTAATGTTAAAAAAGTGTTAAAAAAGTATTAAAAAATATAAAATTAAATAAAAGGGGTTAATAGGTATAATTAAATATATTTTCAAAGATTTCTGTGGTGATATCTTTGTTCTTGAATGTCTTCGGATTGGTTTTCTTCTTCTTCTGAGGAAAAATCGTTTTCCTCTTCAGGAAAAATCACTCGATTTTTCTCAAATTATCTCAGGTTTTCAGCTCCTGAAATTTTGAAGAGATTTCTGCATGCAATATAATTCTCAAGAATTTAATTGGAAATAGAAAACATTTCCTTTGCTTCAAGAGTTTATAAAAAAGTATCAACAGAATGATACTTTTTCGAATTTAATCTAATGAAATTAAAGACCTCACTCAATTTTTTAAATTTTTATTTATTTATCTTTCGCCTTTTTCTTTAGAATAGGCGGGATACAGACATGTCTACAAGAAGTTCTTGGAGCCTTCTTACTCCGATTCGGGTATTGAAGCGGAAATCTGCAATATCATCTTAAGCATTATACATAATATGATAGGTTATGTTTTATTAGCGGAGTTTTTATTTGATCTATTCGATCTCTTCCTGATCTCCGGTGCATCTAATGTAGGTCAACCGGTCTTAAGGGTTGCATTAGAACAAGTCAAGTGTAAAATTGAGCATTTTAAAAATAATTAATCCTCCATAATTTAAAATTGTTTGACGTTTAATTTTTTTTTAATCGTCAAGCGTCAAACCCCAAGAATCTTGAAAATCTTGAAATAATTCAAATGAAAAATATCTCTTATTTTGCAAGTTGATTGAAAAAAAAATTATTTCTAGGTACATACGGGTATATGAAGTCTGTATATCGAACATTAGAAAAAGACATTGAGTATTGAAGTTAATATTTTTTAACTTAGTTTTTTTTTAGAGGTTTGGGGTTTGGGGTTTGGGGTTTGGGGTTTGGG
>JBGCFD010000052.1:0-65823 GCA_045106765.1 Saprospiraceae bacterium
TACATTCTCGAAAGAATGATTTATTATAAAACTGGCGGAGGAGGCGGGATTCGAACCCGCGGTACCTGTTTCCAAGTACGTCGATTTAGCAAACCGGTGGATTCAGCCACTCTCCCACTCCTCCGAGTGATTTTATCTATTAAATGTAAGCATCTTCGTTCAAATGCGGTGCAAATATATATTTACTTAATTCAAAAGTCAAACCTTTTTTATGTTTTTTTTTAATATTTTTCAATTAATTCTTTGCCTGCTAATTTGCAAATAAACTCACCCTGCTTTTTTAGCCTGAAATTAAATAATTCCTACATTGTGCTATTCTTTAATAGGTAGATTTTCCAAAATTAAATTTTTATGAAAAAAATATTTACCCTCTTTTTATTAGGTTTTTCTTCCATATGCATTTTTGCTCAAACAATTGAATTAGAAGAGTATGCTACAGGGTTTTTATCTCCTGTTGATATAACTCATGCAGATGATAACCGATTATTTGTGGTAGAAAGATCTGGTAGGATAAAAATTATAGATGAAAATGCTACTGTTTTGTCAACTCCCTTTTTAGATATTGATAATATAGTAGCAAATGCAAGTGGTCAAAGTGAGCGAGGATTGCTTGGTTTAGCTTTTCATCCCGATTATATTAATAATGGTTATTTCTTTGTTAACTATATAGATAATAGTGGTGATACCCAAATCGCAAGATACTCCAGAGATAATTCTAATATCAATATCGCTGACCCAAATAGTGAAACAATTATTCTTACAATAGATCAACCTGATAACACCACAAATCATAATGGCGGCTGCATAAAATTTGGACCAGATGGATATTTGTATATCGGAATGGGAGATGGTGGAAGCGGAAATGATCCATGGAATAATTCTCAGGATACTGAAACTCTTTTAGGAAAAATGCTTCGAATTGATATTGATAATGGTTCGCCCTATTCTATTCCAACTGATAATCCTTTTGTAAATGATGCAAATGTTTTGGATGAAATCTGGGCCATTGGAGTTCGGAATCCTTGGCGATTTAGTTTTGATCGAGAGACAGGTGATCTTTGGATTGCCGATGTTGGTCAGAATGCTTGGGAAGAAATTGATTTTCAACCTGCCAATAGTCCTGGTGGTGAAAATTATGGTTGGAGATGCTACGAAGGAAATCATTTGAATGGTAGTGTAAATACTAGTAACTGTGGATCAGCAAGTGATTATGTTGCTCCAATTTATGAAGTTCAACATTCTGGGTTTACTGGTCCATGCTCCGTTACTGGAGGCTTTGTTTATCGGGGAGAAGATTATCCTGACTTGGAAGGGATTTATATTTTTGCTGATTATTGTACAGGTGAAATTTTTACCGTTACACCTGATGGTTCTGGTGGATGGGTTGGCCAAGAAGTAGCAGATTTTAATTACGACATTTCTACTTTTGGAGAGGATGTGGACGGAGAACTTTATTGTGCACGATTGGGTCAAGGTCGAATTTACAAAGTGGTATCCAATGCTTGTGCTTCCCTTGCTGTCTCTGTAAATGTAACTAGTGAACCATGCGAAGGAGAAACAAATGGTATGGCTCAAATTGGTGGAGCTGGGGGAACTCCGCCTTATACTTTTTCGCCAAATTTAGATTTGAATAATTTAGCTGCGGATAATTATAACATTACAATTACGGATGATGCAGGATGTACTTCTACCGAATCATTTACGGTGAATTCATTATCTCTTCCTACCGTTCCTACGATTACAGTTAATGATAATTTATTAACTGCTCCAAATACATATACTGCTTATCAATGGTATTTCAATGGTCAAATTATCGCAGGTGCTACCAATGAAACTTACACTTTTTTTGAATCTGGAAATTATACAGTTGTAGTGACAGGAGGAAATGGATGTACTAATACATCAATGGTAATATCAGTTACTACGAGTATAAAAAATATTCCTGCTTTAAACGAAATTACCATTACTCCAAATCCTTTTGATAAAGATATATTTATTGAAATATCTGTCAATAAAGCGATTGATTTGGAATTGGAAATTCTAGATTTGAATGGAAAATTGATTCTTGCTAAAAATATTTCTATCAAGGATAAATATGCAGAAGGGCTTAATTTGGAACACCTAAGCAATGGTGTTTATTATTTAAACTTAAAATCTGAACAGGACATTATTGTTAAAAAAATAATTAAAAATTAATGGTAAATGATTAATTCCTTGGTAGCTTACTACTAAGAAATTAATCATTCACAGTTAAACATTATTTAAGCAATTTATCCATCGTTTGAGTGGAAACTGAGTGGTAGTTAGGTCTTGCCTTTTTATAAATATTCTGAGCAATTTCAAGTTGCCCTTTTTCTTTAAATGCTCGATACAAAGGAGTCAAAAATTTACGTCTTCCTACCGAAACTAAAAATTTTTCAATATTTGGAAGTATATTGTTAGCATATCCATTCTTAATAGCAATTTCAAACCAAGCAGCTAAGATTTCTGAATTTCCAGAAGTAGAAAAATTAAATTTACCATCTAATTTTTTCATCAAACCTTTTTCATCAACAGTTGGTAATTGACGAATAAAATGCAACCATTCGTGTGTGGTCCAATTCGTTACCTTCAAATATTTTGGATCATAATTTTCTTTGATCAAACCTACAACTTTGTCAACCGCTGCAAATTTTTCAGTTGTAATCTTAGTAACATTTGCAGGAATTCCTGGTCCGAAAATCCATTCATCAATATCTACTTCCACTTGATATTTTTCTATCAAATTTTTATTTAAATATTTAATAAATTCCTTGGTGGTTAGTGTTTGAAATTTATGAGTATCAAAATAGGTTTTTAAAAAATTATCCATTTTTTCTCGACCAACTTTATCTTCCAACATCATCAAAAAGTAAGCTC
The DNA here is from genome assembly GCA_045106765.1 of Saprospiraceae bacterium. Taxonomy (GTDB): domain Bacteria; phylum Bacteroidota; class Bacteroidia; order Chitinophagales; family Saprospiraceae; genus CAJQQY01. The sequence continues at coordinate 2,899 of JBGCFD010000052.1, forward strand.
CTTTTTCATATGCAATATCTGTCATTCCATCATCTGGGTCTCGTCCATCTAAATCCAAAAATAGATGAGTATCTTTGTCATCCAAATCTTTTACATCTGCTTCTAAATCTTGAAATCCTAATACCGCTAGCATATTTGCATATTCCTCTCCGTACAAAGCTTCCATTATTCGTCTTTCAAAATAAACAGTAAATCCTTCATTCAACCAGAAGTCATTCCAGGTTGCATTGGTCACTAAATTCCCCGACCAAGAGTGCGCCATCTCATGAGCAATCAAAGCGGTCAAAGATCGGTCTCCAGCAATAATCGTTGGAGTCGCAAATGTCAACCGCGGATTTTCCATTCCGCCAAAAGGAAAACTTGGAGGTAAAACAATCACATCATATCGATCCCACAAATATTTCCCATATAAATCTTCTGCTGCAATCAACATTTTTTCCATATCTGCAAACTCATATAAAGATGGTTTGAGCAAACTTGGTTCAGCATAAATGGCTGTTCGAGGGCCAATCGCACCATATTCCAAATCTCCAATTGCCAATGCAATTAAATAAGGAGGAATGGGTTGTTTCATCTCAAATTGATAAACTCCAGAATCATTTTTTTCTGTTGGATTACTTGCAGACATCACAGGTAAAAGTTCTTTCGGAACTTTAATTGTTGCATTATAAGTAATTCTAATCCCTGGAGAATCTTGACATGGAATCCAAGTTCGTGTCAAAATTGCTTGACCTTGAGTAAATAAAAATGGATGTTTTTTACCAGCAGTTTGTTGAGGATTTAACCAATCGACTGCTGCTGCATCTGGATTGGTGGAATAATAAATTTTTACTTTTTTTGTCTTTGGAGTAATCACTACCTCTAATGGTTTTCCTAAAAATTCTTTCTCCTCTCCTATTTTAAAAGTCGTAGGAGTTTCGTTTTCATTAAGCGTCACTTTTTCAATATTCAAATTTCGAGTATCGAAGATAATTTTATCCGCCTGATTATTTTCTATGTCGAATGAAGCAAAACCATTTAAAGTTTTAGTTTCAAAATCTGCCACTAAATTTAAATTGAGGTGTTTTGTTTTAGCCATCTCAGGCTGGGCAAAACTATGGACATCTTTTCTTACATTTTTAGTTTCTTCTGAATTCATTTTATCATTTATAGGTGGCACTTTTTCTTCTCCGCATTGTATAAATAAAATAGAGAAAAGTAAAAGTAAAATTAGTTTGGTACTATACATTTTTGTGATTTTTTTTAACCTTAAAAACGGAAAGGTAATATTTTGAATGGACGTTTGGAATGGATGGTTTCATTTTTAACAAAAAAATAAAACTAGAAATAGTGAGGGTGATTTTTTTCGATATTAATCTGAAATTTCCCCGTAAATATTTTGGTTCTTGTAGTAGATGGTTTTGCTGTTCCAAAGTAAATGGTTTCTTTTACTTTTAAGTTTATTTCACCAATTAATTCAGAGCCAATGACAACTGGCAAAAATTGATTTAATTTTAAGCTTCTATCGATAGTTTTCCATTCAACATTTTTGTAAGGGAAAACATAAGTCGTTTTATAATCAACTTTAAACTTCCTGTCTTTTATTTCCACATAAATAGCTTCTCCATTTGAAATACTTTCCTCATATAATTTTAATCCCAGTTTTCCATCTTTTATTTTATACTTACATAAACTTAACTCGGATAAAGTATCAGAAAAAACTCTTTCTTCTTTTTCTAATAAAGAAATGCACTTTGCATTATGAATGATTTGAATAGTATCTTGAGCAGAAACAATATCACTCATTGTATTTTCAAAACCATTGGCATGTTTTACTATATAGTAAGGATAACTCCAGTCATCTTTTCCAATCATTGGCCCTTTTAAAGACTTATCAACTTTATACTCTTTCCATTTAGAACTCTTTTTCTTCTCTTGCTCATAATTGAACGTGTTAACTTGTTTTTTCCAATTAGCCACACTCGACCATGATTTAATACTTGGAAATATTTTTATAGATATGGAGTGAGTAACGATTAGAAATAGAATGGCAAAAAAATAAATGAAGAGGTTTTGATTATTGTTTTCATAGAAAATTTATATTTTAGTGTTGAATCAAATATAAGAAATTTCCTAAAATAAATGGTCAAAGAAATTTAAATTCCTTTGACCATTTATTTTATAACAAAACATTTACATTCAACTTTAAGTATCTAAAAGTTTTTGCTTTTGTTCTTGAAATTCATCTGGAGTTAAAACTCCTTTTTCATACAATGCTCCTAATGAGGCAATTTGATCTAATAAATCTGTTGCTTTTTCATCTTCCATTAAATCCAATTTTTGATCTTGTTCTTCTGGCAAGTATCTCGGAATTTGATAACTATTTTTTACAAATTCTTCAAACCTAACATGCGTTCTTAAAAATGCTAAAGCATCGGATTCATGAATTGTCTCAAAATCAACATATCCAAAATCTACTGCTTTGTCCAAATGGAATAATGACTTTTCAGGTTCTTCATTAATAGAATAACAACAAGCCATTAAGTAATGAGTTTTGGAATCTTTAAAGTCCGCATTCAGAGCTTTTCGAAAATCTATAATCGCACCTTGCACATCATACTCATCGAATTTTCGCATTCCAGATTCCTTAAATGAATTTACTGGTTCTACATTTACTCTTCTTCTTTTAGGTTCTCGGTGTTCTCTTGGCTCCCTTGCCATCCTAGATTCATATAATCTATCTCGTCGCGATTGAGGACGAGGTTGATCTCTTAAATACTTTGCATTGTATTTTTCATCAAATTCTTCTGTAGGTTTTACAAAAAATAAAACTGCATCAATAAATCCTAAAATTGCAGGAATAAAAATAAAAGGGGCATTTTCTTCCACCGTTGCAACCATCATCATAAAAAATAATCCAAGGTGTAAAAAACCTTTGACTCGTTCTCCTAAATAAAATCGATGTATTCCAACAATTCCAAATAATAAAGCTAATAAGGAAGCCGTCCTTTTCTTTTTCATGTAAATTATTTTTGATTTTAAGATTGATCTGTTCTTAGCCTTATATTTTAAAATCTAAATTACGGTATAATTTATAAAAATCTTCTTTTCCTTTCGCCAAACAGATGATATTCTTAGATAAGATTAAAAAAATGCCTTGAAATTGATTTGGAAATAATCATTATTTAATTTCAAAAGCATTGCTTACTTTTACCTTTCGCAAAACACAAACAAAAACTATGGAATTAGCAGTAGGAATTTTTCGCGGATCTTTGGGGATCGCAGCACTTATTGGAATTTGTTATTTATTGAGTAATAATCGGAAAGCGATTGATTGGGGCTTGGTGATAAAGGGGTTGTTGATTCAATTAGGACTTGCATTAGCTTTATTAAATATCCCTTTTCTTAGATCTATTTTTAAAGTTGTTTCTGATTTTTTTGTACAAATTTTAAAATTTTCTGAAGCAGGAGCATCATTTCTATTTGCGGGATTGATGGATCCCTCACAATCATTTGGATATATTTTCGCATTTCAGGTATTACCCACCATTGTTTTCTTTGCAGCTTTTTCAGCTGTTTTATACTATTTAGGAATTCTTCAACGAATTATTTTTGGATTCGCTTGGCTAATGAAAAAAGTGATGGGACTTTCTGGATCAGAAAGTTTAGCCGCCGCCGCTAATGTTTTTATTGGTCAAACAGAAGCACCATTAGTCGTTAAGCCATATCTAGAAAAAATGACTCGCTCTGAAATGCTTTGTTTAATGACAGGAGGAATGGCTACAATTGCGGGTGGTGTTTTTGCAGCATATGTTGGATTCCTTGGAGAGTCATTTGCTGTTTTGCCTGATGTTTCAGGTATGACTGAAGAAGCTGGAAAATTAGCTATTGAAACGGCCAAAGATGCTTCTAAAATTTTATTTGCTCAACACCTTTTACTTGCATCAATAATTTCTGCACCAGCAGCAATTGTTGCTTCGAAGATATTGTACCCTCAAGATGAACTTGAAAAAGTAAATCAAGATTTTATAGTTCCTAAAGATAAAATTGGAAGTAATTTATTAGAAGCTATTGCAATAGGAACTACAGATGGTTTAAAGTTAGCTGTTAATGTAGGAGCGATGTTATTAGTTTTTACTGCATTAATTGCAATGGTAAATTTCTTCTTATTTAAAATTGGTTATTACACTCCATTGAATGGATGGGTGACTGATTTTGCACTCTACCTTAAAGGGAATGGATTTCAAATACAACCTTCTGCTATGGAAGGTCTAAATCTTGAATTTATCTTAGGGTGCCTATTCGCACCAATTGCTTGGTTGTTGGGAGTACCAAGTACAGATATATTTTTGGTAGGTCAATTACTTGGTCAAAAAACTGCTATCAATGAATTTTTTGCCTATGCTGAGTTAGGTAAATTCACCAAAGTTTTAGAAATCAAATCTTTAATTATCGCAACTTACGCACTTTGTGGTTTCGCAAACTTTGCTTCCATTGGAATTCAAATTGGTGGAATTGGGGCAATTGCACCAGGACAAAAAACTACGGTAGCAGAGTTTGGAATTAAAGCTTTGATTGGAGGAACGGTGGCTTGTTTTATTACGGCTGCAATTGCTGGGATGATTGTGTCGGAGAGTAGTTTTTTATTTTAAAAACTACATTATAACATCGCAGATAGTAACGTAATTCTCTGCTTTAGCTAACTGTAAAAAAAAGAGCATAGCGATTTTTTTCACAAAAACTCTTCCAATATATCTTTTCTAAAAACAAAAGCCATTCAAATGATGAATGCCTTTTGTTTTTGTAAACTCTCTTGGTTTAACTTTCTAAAAATCGCTGCACTCTTTTTTTTACGGTCAGCTAAAGCAGGCAGCCACGATACTATCTATTACTTGTTAAACTGCATCCGCTCCCCTTTTTTTCCTTCAAAGAATTCTCCATTTTCATAAGCTAGATGTCCAGAAACTATTGTTGCATCTACATTGCCTTTAAAAGTATGATTTTCAAATGGCGACCAATTACATTTATAATGAACATTACTTTTTTCTACGGTCCATTCTTTTTCTAAATCAACAATAATTAGATCCGCCCAATTACCTTCTTCCACAAATCCTCGATCTTTAATACGGAAACACTCCGCTGGAGCATGACACATTTTTTCAACAATTCTTTCTAACGTTATTTTTCCTTTTTGGTAAAATTCCAACATGACATTCAAAGTATGTTGTATCAATGGAACTCCAGAAGGTGCATTGAAATAAGTACCACTTTTTTCATCCCAAGTATGTGGTGCATGATCTGTTGCAATGATATCCAACCGATTATCCAATAAGGCTGGGAAAAGTGCTTCTTGATGTTTGGAAGCTTTTATGGCAGGATTACATTTAATTTGAGTACCATATTTTTTATAATCTAATGCATTAAAATATAGATGATGCACACAAACTTCAGATGTGATTCTTTTTTCAGTCAAAGGAATATCATTCCGAAAAAGATCCAACTCGTCTGCTGTAGAAATATGTAAAATATGCAACCTTGAATTATGTTTTTTAGCCATTTCTATTGCCATACTTGATGACAAATAGCAACCTTCCACCGAACGAATAATTGGATGCAATTCTATTGGAATATTATCTCCATGAATGGATTTATAATGTTCCATATTTTTTCGGATGGTCACCTCGTCCTCACAATGAGTTGCCATCAACATTGGAACTTCAGAAAATAACCCCTCCAAGGTTTTTCGATTATCCACCAACATATTTCCAGTACTCGATCCCATGAAGATTTTCACTCCACAAACATTTTCAGCATCTGTTTTTAAAACTTCTTCCAAATTATCATTAGTTGCCCCCATAAAAAAAGAGTAATTCGCTAATGATTTTTGCGCAGCAATGTCATATTTGTTTTGCAATAATTCTTGAGTTACCGCCGGTGGTTTGGTGTTGGGCATTTCCATAAATGAAGTTACACCTCCTGCGACTGCTGCTCTAGGTTCGGTATACAAGTCAGATTTATGAGTCAAACCCGGTTCTCTAAAATGAACTTGATCATCAATGATTCCTGGCAAAACATATTTACCAGTAGCATCAATTTCTCGATCTACTTTTTCATCAATAGTAGAATCAATCTTCTCGATTCTTCCATTTCTCACTAATATATCTGAGTGGAAAATTTCGCCTCGGTTGACCACCTGAGCATTTTTTATTAGAATGGTTGACATACTTCCTTTTTTGAAATCTTAAAAAAAGCGAAAATAGAAAATATTTATCGTCAATCGTAGTTGAATTTTTCAAATTCAGAAAAAATATGACTGGATTTGTAAAATCCAGTTATAGGCATAAAAAAAGCAAGTCGCACTTTCTACAGAAAATGCGACTTGCTCAACAAATTATAATTCCATGAACATATCTTTTAAGCTAATCTGACTTAGCAAATATTTTTATTGTGTAAAAACACAAATATTTATTCTTTAATATGAAAATATTTATTAATTTTACATTTCAATTAATTATATTCCCATAAACAAAAATTTTAGATTAGTCATAATTCCGTTCAGGAATTATGACTTTCTTTATTAGAAGCCTTTGCTTCTTTTATATTTTTTTATCATGAATTATGAAAAAGAAGTAGGTCAGAATCCTATTTGCTAGGATTCTGACTAACTACAACAAATTATAATCCCATGAACATATCCTTATTTAACTGCTGAGCCCTCAGCTTTGATTGCATCATTTTGCAATCTTCTCTTTTCATTCCGCCTCCTTTATTTTTTATCATGAGAAAAAGAAGTAGGTCAGAATCCTATTTGCTAGGACTCTGACTAACTACAACAAATTATAATCCCATGAACATATCCTTATTTAAATGCTGAGTCTTCAGCTTTGATTGCATCATTTTGCAATCTTCTCTTTTCACTCCGCCTCCTTTATTTTTTATCATGAGAAAAAGAAGTAGGTCAGAATCCTATTTGCTAGGATTCTGACTAACTACAACAAATTATAATCCCATGAACATATCCTTATTTAACTGCTGAGCCCTCAGCTTTGATTGCATCATTTTGCAATCTTCTCTTTTCACTCCGCCTCCTTTATTTTTTATCATGAGAAAAAGAAGTAGGTCAGAATCCTATTTACTAGGACTCTGACTAACTACAACAAATTATAATCCCATGAACATATCCTTATTTGTCAATTTTAAAGGTTAGCTTTTTAACCTTTTCTTTCTCCTCTGAAGTAATGATTAATTACTTTCTCATTAATTACATTACAAATATAGAGTCGCAAACACCCCTAGACAAAGACAAAATACAGCTTTTGTGAATTTTTTTTAATTAAAAAATAATTACTCACCTAACATAACCAACTGAATAACAGCAACTTACAATAATAAATTAAAAAAAAAAGTGAATTTTTGCTTTCAATTTAATATAGATTTGTGAAGAATTTTTTCTGTTTTTTTTTCGAAAAAAATTTAAAAAGATAGTTTTTTAGGAAAAAATCATTTTGAATTACAAAAAATAGCTTCTCCTTGGCGCCTTTTTTAAGTTTTTTAATCTTATTCTATTTAATAGAAAAACAAAATCAACAAATATTGAGTTGATAAATTAATTCATACATTTGATTTCTAAAAATTTAATCATCCATATGGTAAAAAAGTATACGTTCCATTATTTAGCAATTTCTATATTTCTAATATTTAGTTTTTCAAATTGTGATTTGGAAAAAGAGGTAGACTTAGAATTACCAACTTATGAAAACCAATTAGTAGTCGAATGCTATTTAGAAGTGGGGCTACCATTTTCTGCAGTAATTTCTGAAAGTGTCAGTTTTTTTGCTGATCCGGGATTACCATTTATTTCTGGAGCTACTGTAACTATTACTCACCAGGGAGTAATTTATACATTAGGTGAAGGCATCTATTTTGATTCAACTGGAACTAAATTATTTAATTATGGATCTTCTTTTATTTGTCCTGCTAATTATGGGGAAGATTTTACCATTTCAGTTTCAGATGGCAATGGAAGGGTTGCATCAGCAACTACACAAATTTTAGAACCGATTTTGATCGACACTTTAGAAACAGTTTGGATGCCTGATGATACTACCAAGGCTTTAGTTTTCACTCGATTTCAAGATCCTCCTGAAAAAGAAAATTTTTATAGAAGAATGTTTCAATCAGGTGGAATTATTGGGGAAGGAAAAGATGAACAAGATTTTACCACAACTGACAATTTTGCAACAACTGATAATGAAATTGTCTTCGGAACTGGTTTTGATTTTATGAAAGGAGATACGGTGATTTCAACATTATTTCATATTGATCAAGCTTTTTATGACTTTAAGGAAAGTGTGCAATCCGCAATCAATTCAAATGGAAATCCATTTGGACAACCTAGCGTAATTAAGTCTAACATCGACGGTGGGATTGGAATTTTTACTGGGCTATCTTATGATCGGAAGGTTTTAATTATTGATTGATTTTTTAAGACTCTTTTCGATGGACGTTGAACGATAGACGTTTTACGGCCCACCCTATAAAACTCTATTATTTGAATAGAATCAAGTTTGAACATTCGACCTACTTTCAGATTTCCATTTCAAAAGCACGATCACATCTAGGCGAGTCATTACATGCTTTCACTTCTTTAAAACCCATTTTCACATACAATTCAATCGCCTTTAAAAGTACACTTGCAGTATCTAATTCTATTTTTTGATAACCTAATTCCTTAGCTTTTTCTATTAGGAAATGTACCATCCATTTTCCTAAACCTTTTCCTCTAGCATTCGGCAAAAGATACATTTTACGGATTTCGCAGTTCGTTTCACTTAACTTATATAAACCAAAAGTACCTATGATTTCCTTCTGCTCATTTTGAATTAATCCAAAAAATCCACCTGCGAAGGATTGTTCAATTTCATTTAGAGAGTCATCTGAATGGTGAGTATATCCTCCTAGTCCATATTCATCTAAGACCGAAAAAATAATCTTGTTAGCAATCTCTCCATGCGAATTTTTTGCTTCTAAATAGGAATAGTTATTGGGTATATTCATTGATTATTATTTTTTAAAATAAAAGTCAAAATTACAATTTATAAATAAAATTGTAATTTTGCGTTTGCCAAAAAAGAGTATCTTTAGCTCGCAAAATATTAAACAAACAAATGTTATCGATCAAAATAATTGAAGAAAAATTGGATGACTCCAAATTAGGATTCATCGAGGAAGTCTGGGATATGCTTTCCTATCAACTAAGTATTCCAAAAAAAGATTCTCGCAAAATCCTTGAAGAAGTCATTGAAAAATATTCAGAGCCACATCGATCTTACCATAATTTATCACACATCTATAGTTTATTGATGATGGCTGAAGAGTACTATGATTTTATTGAAAATCCAGTTTTGTTTGAGTTATCCATTTGGTTTCATGATTTGATTTATGATCCAAGTAGAAATGATAATGAAGAAAAAAGTGCAGAACGAGCTTTGGAATTATTATCACCTTTTTTAGCGGATTCCTTTTTGGAAAATTTAAAACAAATGATTCTTAGTACAATTAAGCATACTCCTATTTTAAAGGATCATGATAATGAACTTTTTCTAGATTTAGATATGTCCGTCTTGGCAACTGAACCAATAATTTACGATCAATATACTGCTGCAATTAGAAAAGAATTTAGTCTCTTCTCTGATGAACTTTATCAAGCAGGTAGGAAATCAGTTTTGGAAAAATTCATTGCAGGCAATCACATTTTTATGACTGATTTCTTTAAAGAAAATTTTGAGAAACAAGCAACTGAGAATATTCAAAATGAGTTGATTAGTTTATCGGATAATTAGTCCATCAGGTAATCAAAACGAATTTTCAAATATTGGTTTCATAAGTTCCTGATTTTCTGATAAACTAATCAACCGATTCCTTGATTAACAAATCAACCAATTACAATTTAGAATAGGCAGTAATAAATCCATTATAACCTGCTTTCTTTAATTTTTTCAAAACAGGTTCTACTTTTTTCTTTCTGGAAAAATATCCAATAATTACTTTAAAAATCACTTGATTATTTTTTTGAGAAATGAGTACATTAACAGAATTTCCAAATTGTTTTTCTATTCTTTCAGTTAATTCCACCACATCTTTGTAACTCTTATAATTTCCAATATTTACTCCGTAATTTTTCTTCGTTCTTGACTCCACAGAAAAATGAAAAAGTCCTGTCATCACTTTTTCTTTCGCAGAAGTAGAAATTATTGTAGATGGATTTTTTCTACGAAGTGCTTCAGCAACTGCTTTCTCTGCATTCACTCTTCCGAAACCAAATCTTAAAGAATAACCATCGGTGTATTCATTTTTACCACCAATTTTATCTGCAGTAGTTTCGATAATTTCTCTAACCTCATTGGCTTTTAATTTTGGATTGGCAGATAAAACTAATGCGCAAACTCCTGCTACCAGAGGGCAAGAAGCAGATGTACCTTCAAAATGTTTGTACAATCCTCCAGCTCCTCTCTCTTTTCCATCATTCCAAAATCTAAATTTATCTGATAATCCATGTTGCACATGTTGTCCATTATCCCAACTAGCTCGAGTCGTCACCAATGCAAAATTTCCACCAGGAGCGCAAACTGAAATACCTCTTCCTCTATTGGAAACCGTTAGATGTTCATCAGCACTTGTGCTTGCCGCCACAGCAATGACATCAGGATGATTAGAGTAATGATTAATATGTTCTGCATTTTCATTGCCTACTGAAAAAAGGATGACACACCCTTTTCCTTTGCGTCCTTTCTTTGCCGCATTGGCAATTACGGAAATATGCTCTGCTGTCAATTCGTGTTCTGGTTGGATGGATCCCCAACTACAACTAATAATATCTGCACCATTATCCATGCAATGCTTTAAAACAAATTCGAGAGAATCTGCACTATGGGTAGTACCTTCAACTGGCAAAAATTTAGCATTGGGTGCAACACCAATTATTCCAGAACCATTTGATTTTGCAATCGCCAATCCTGCACAAGCTGTTCCATGAGTATCAATTCCTTGCACAGGAAATCGTTCTGAATTATATAAGCTAAAAGGCGCAACCATTTTCCCTTGAAAATCAGGATGTGACACATCAAAACCTAAATCGACAATTGCTAATTTCATTTTAGAAGAACCTCTATTCCCTAATAATTTCCAGGCAGCCGGAACATTCATGTCTGATCCTCGCACAAATTTTCCTTTAGGATCTTTCGTATTTCCTCCTTTATTTTTTAAATACCATTGATCTAAAAATAGATCTTCCAGAGGTACATCTACTTCTTCATGAAAAGTCAAAGGCGAATCAAAAAATGGAACAGCATGCGAAATTTCAACAGTCTTCTTGAGTAAGTCTGCAGCCTTCATCGGGTTTGGAGAATTTTTAGAAATAGAAATCACCCAAAGGTTTTTATCTTTCTTTTTTACCAACTTTAATTTTAAATCTTTTAGAATTTGATTCCGAGATTTAATGGTGGAACTAGGTACAAAAGTAACCAAAATCTTACCCGTAGGAACCATCGGAACTTTACCTCCTTCCCTAAAATAGACATGTGTTCCAATGGCAACATCTTTATGCTTTCTTACTTTATCTAAGAACTCATTTAACTTTTTCATTCCTCCTCCAATACTATAAATACGAAATCCACCTAACCATCGATTAGCTATTTTTTTGGCCGACAAAAGTCTGGGAGTCTTAGCTTCGATAGATTGATTTTTGAGTTGAACGCCAATGAATTTGGCACTTTTACGAAGTTGGAAAGAACCCTTTCCAAGGTCAACATTTACTCTATTCATGTTATGGTTTTTTGTAATAAATAAAACTAGAGAGATGAAAGTTAGCTATAATTATTGGTTTTTTTTAAGTTAGATTTAACATAAATATAATATTATATCTATTTGTCTTTTTTTATATTTACAAAAATATATTGCTATGATTTCACATTCTCCTTTTTTTCAAAACTTCACTTTGTTCCTCCTCTTATTTCTATTTTTCTTTTCTTCTTGTTCACATAAATATTATGCTCCAAATGATGGGGAATTTCTGGTCTTAACTAAAAGAAATGATTTACATGTGAGTCAATCTATCAACGGAGGAAATTTGACCAGCACAAGTACACAACTTGGTTTTAGTCCTGTAAAACATTTAGGACTTACAGGCAGTTTTTTTAAAATAAAAGGAGAAAGAAATAATCCAAGTGATAATACTTTCCAAAGAAAAGGAGATGGTACAATTTGGAACACAGCAGTTGGCGGCTACTATCCTTTCCTCTTTGATGCTAACAATGATGTAACAAGCTTATTTGATGAATCGCAACAATCGGGAGTCCTTGCTGATATTTATTTCGGATATGGAAAAGGGGAAGTCAATAATTATTACGAAATTGGAGGCAGTACTCATTTTAAATTTGACAAGAAATACGTTCAACTAGGAGCTCATCTAATTCTTGAAAAAGTAAATGTTGGCTATCAATTTAGACTGGGAAGACTCAATTACTCTGAAGGAAAAATTCTAGGTCAAGCTACCTCACTTACGATGGAAAGTTTTAATTCCCTTAATGAAAAGAACAATTTTAAAATAATAGAACAGGCGTTTCAATTTAGCTACGGAATCAGGCATTTTCGAATCCAATTTACAAGCACGGGAGTTGTTAATAATAAGAATTTAAATAAATTAGGTATCAAAAGAACAAATACTACAATTGGAATAATCTTAGAGATCGATGAATTTTTCAGAAAAGATAAAAGTATAATAATTGAAAAAAAACGCAGATCTTCAGATTTTAAAAAAATGTAATTGTATTGTTTTTTTTTAGAAAAGTAGAAGCCCATCCAAAAAATAAATTTTCAGATGGGCTTCTACTTTCAAAACAATTAGATTAATCCTCCATCCGAATCACACATTTTCCATCCACCATTTCGATAATTAATTGTTTGCGTTTTCTTAACCATCCCAATAAATCTTCACCTAACAAATCTGCTCGCCATCCTTGCGCAATTGACTCATCAAAAAAACTTGGTTCCGCTTTCATCAATTTAAAAGAAGTCCTACTTAAAACTAAAGTTGGATCAACTTGATTATTTTGACAAATATATTCCACAATAGAATACAACATTTCCAGCATAGTATTTTCCATAGGATCAGGAGATTCTTTTTGGGGCGGAATAGATTTTAATATTGCACGATCCTCCTCCGTTACTTTTCGATTAAATAATTCATTAAAAGTATCCCAATGTCTTGAAATCGTATTGGTTGGAAGTCTTCGATCTTTGAGCAAAGCATTTTTCCCAGAGTTCATATTTTTGACAATTGGGGTAATTAACTTTTTTGGCAAAATCATTTCTCTTGAATAATTCTTTTTCTCGGCTTCATTTTTACGCCACTCATAGAGTCGAATCATAAATATTTGATCCTGCGTTTTCAAATTTGAAATGGCATTATTTCGGAAAGCATCTCGGTGAGGATTGATATAATAATATTCCTCTGTCGCTATTTTATCGCACTCTTCCTGTGACCACGATTCCCGATTCATCTCCTTCAATTTCGCAGTTAAAGATTTCCATAATCCACGTAAATAGATCACATCATTTAAAGCATAACTAATTTGTTTTGAAGAAAAGGGCCGAGCCTCCCAGTCCGAGACGGTATATCCTTTAGGAACAAAAACACCCAATTCTTTTTCTACTAATTTTTGGAATGAAGTCGGGTATTTATATCCAACAAATCCTGCGGCTAATTGAGTATCAAAAACATTGACGGGAATGATTCCAAATTGTTTATAAAAAATTCGATAGTCATTTTCACCTGCATGTGTTAACTTTAAAATATTGGGATTAGTAAATAAATCTGAAATTCCAGGAAAGGATTTTAATTTTAAAGTATCTAATAAATAATAACCATTTTCGGTAGCTAATTGCACTAGACAAAGCAACGTATGAAATCGTTTTTCACCAATAAATTCGGTGTCAAATCCCATCCATTCTATATTTTGGTTTTCATTCAAAAAGGCTTGCACGCCTTCCTCGGTTTCTATTAAGGTGTAATTTAAATCTTTTAGGGTCATTCAATTTTTTATTAAAAAAAAGTTAATTAAAATAAGGGCTTGTATTTTTTTGTTTGGATGAAAAAATAATGTTTTTTGCAAAAAAACGTTTAGTATCTATTGTTTTGACTAATAATTTCGTCTTTTCGAAGATCAAAAAAAAGGTAACTATTGCATCCTTTCCGATTAAATGTTTAGTTAAATTAAATTTAAAACCGTTCGTTCTTTAATCGATATGCGCAATATAGTCATCTTTGTAAAAAAGAATAGATTGATTTTCTTAATAATCATAAAATTAAACATATTAGTTACTTTTACAATACATAAAAGTAAATTTAAAACAATCCCTTAATTCAAACGTATTAAACAGTTGAACAAATAGCGTCATTATCATAAACATTGAAACACAATGAAATTAAAAAAAGTTGTCAAACGAATATTCTCTACTCTTTTTATCATAGTCATCTTAATCATTGGGGCAGCAATTGCTATACCTTACTTTTTTAAAGATGAAATTTTAGTAAAAATAAAAGAAGAAGCCAATAACACATTAAATGCTAAAGTTGATTTTGCAGATGTGGATCTATCTCTTTTAAGAAGCTTTCCAGATTTCAGTTTTAAAATGGATCAGTTAAGTGTAATTGGAATTGATGATTTTGAAGGAATAAATTTAGTCAAAGCTGAGAATATAGATTTCACTTTAGATTTGATGTCGGTGATTAAATCCGATCGACCGATCGAAATTCAAACAATTACTTTTGATCAGCCTGAAGTCAATATTTTGATTCTAAAAAATGGTCAAGCCAATTATGATATAGTCAAGCCGAGCGAACCTACCAATGAAGCTGCTGCTGAATATGACTTTTTAATTCAACTAAAAAAATATTCCATCAACGAAGGAAATTTCACTTATGATGACCGAGCAAGTAATATGTTTTTAGAATTAAAAAATCTTAATCACCAAGGTCGTGGAGATTTCACGCAAGATGTTTTTGACCTCGTAACTAAAACTAATATTGATCAATTATCTGCAACAAGTGGCGGAGTTCGCTATCTCAAAAAAGCCAACACTTCACTTGATGCTACTTTCAATATTGATCTTCCTAACAATACTTACACGTTAAAAGATAATAACTTGCAAATCAATGCAATGAAGTTGCTCGCTGATGGATTTGTCCAATTGCAAGAGAATGAAAATATTAATATTGATTTCACTTTCGATGCACCAAAGAATGATTTTAAAAATTTGCTATCATTAATTCCAAGTGCTTATACAAGCGATTTCTCAGATGTAAAAGCAGATGGAAAAATGGCATTTAATGGCTATGTAAAAGGGATTTATAATGGTCAAAAAGAATTACTTCCTGCTTTTAAAATTAGCTTAGATGTCGATCAAGGAAGTTTCCAATATCCAGATTTGCCTTCAGGGTTCGATAATATTTATGCAAAATTAAATGTCGAAAGTCCAAGTTCAAATTTGGATAAAATGAAAATCGATATTCCTGATTTTAAATTTGCGATGGGCGGAAAACCATTCGAAGGAATGTTTAAATTAACTACTCCAATCTCTGATCCTAATATCGATACTAAAGTAAAAGGAACAATTGATTTAGCTGAAATTAATAAAGCTTTTCCTTTGGAAGATGTTACTGAATTATCTGGAATCATTGGAGCTGATTTTACAGCGCAAACCCAATTATCTACCTTGGAAAAAGGACAGTATGAAGAGGCCAATGTAAGTGGAAATGCCTCCATCAAAAACTTAACTTATGATGCAGAAGGAATTCCAAAAGTTTTCATTTCTGATGCTCAAGCCAATCTTTCACCTAAAAAAATAGAAGTAAATAACTTTACTGGAAAATTAGGAAAAAGTGATCTTCAAATCTCTGGACAATTAGATAATATTTTGGCCTATTTTTCTCCAAATAAAACACTAACAGGTGATGTAAAATTGAGATCCAATTATTTCAATGTCGATGAGTGGATGACTGAGATGGAAGAAGAAACTGCTTCTCCAGCTCCAGTTGAACCAGAACAGGAAATAGAAATTTTTAATAGATTTAAATTTATTGTTGATGCAAAAATTGGTAAAATCGATTATGACATTTACCAATTAGATCAGTCAAGTGCAAAAGGAATATTCACTTCTAATGAACTGATAATCAAAGACTTTGAAACAAAATTAGGAGAAAGTGATATAAGCGGAAATGGAAATTTAACAAATGTCTTTAATTATATTTTTGAAAATGAAACACTTGGTGGAGAGTTTGCAATGAAATCAGATTTCTTTGATTTAAATCCATTTATGGAAGAAACTGAAACACCTCAAGCCAAGACAATTGCCAATGAAGAAGAAGAATATGTGCCAATTGTCATCCCAGACAATGTAGATATTAATATTAATGCCAACATCAAAAAGTTGACTTATACCAATCTTGATTTAAAAGATTTTAGTGGTGATTTAGCAGTCAAAGATAGCAAGGTTCAAATGTCAAACTTGGCCGGTAGAACGCTTGGTGGAAAAATTGAAGCTGATGGATATTATGATACAACTATTCCTGAAAAGCCAAAATACAAATTAACTTATGATGTCAAAAGTTTTGATTTTAAATCCTCATTTAAACAATTAAATACCGTTAAATTATTGGCTCCAATTTCTCAATATATTCAAGGAAATTATTCTACTAGAATGAGTTTGGAAGGCGTTTTAGGAAAAGATTTAATGCCTGATTTAAATACGTTAACTGCCGAAGGGTTCTTGCAAACAGTCAACGGAGTTATTCAAGATTTTGCCCCTTTGAAAAAGATCGGAGAAACATTAAATATTGAAAAACTAGCGAATCATAAGATTGATTTAAAAGGAACAAAAAATTGGTTTGAAGTAAAAGATGGAAAAGTTTTGATCAAAGAATTTCCTTTAAAATACCAAGGCATTGATATGATGATTGGAGGATCTCATGGAATCACTCAAGATATTGATTATGATATTAATGCTAAAGTTCCCATGAAACTAATCAATCAAAATGCAGTTGGAGCTGCTGCTAAAAAAGGTTTAGGAATGCTCAACGATCAAGCTTCTAAACTTGGATTGAATATCAAAGATAAAGAATTTGTCAATGTGAAAATCAAATTGACTGGTTCAATGACTGACCCCAAGGTTCAATTTAGTTTGGTTGGAAGTGGTGGACAAACAGTTAAAGATGCCATTACTGAAAAAGTAGATGAGGTAAAAGATAAAGTAAAAGAGGATGTAAATAAAGTCGTTGAAGAAAAGAAAGAAGATCTTTCAAAAGCTGTGGCTGAAAGAAAAGCTAAATTAGAAAAAGAAGCTAACGATCAAATTCAACGATTAACTGCTACTGCTGAAAAGAGTGCGGGAAAAATCAGAACAGAAGGAAAAAAAGCAGCTGAAAAAGTCAAAACCGAAGGCTACAAACAAGCTGACCTCCTCGTAGAAAAAGCTGGATCAAACCCTATTAAAAAACGAGCTGCAAAAATTGGTGCTAATAAATTGAAAAAGGAAACCGATAAAAAAGCGCAACAAATCGAAGACAAAGCCAATCAAAATGCTGACAAGGTAATCAAGGAGGCTGATGACAAAGCCTTGCAAATTAAAGCAGAGTACCAAAAGAAGATTGATGCGGTAACTGTCGATAACATCAAAAAATAAACTCAAAATTAAGCGAGTTAGAGAGCGGTAAGAAAATCAATTTTTCTTACCGCTTTTCTTTTGATAAAACTTCCCTACCTTTTTTTATTTTTGCAAAAATTTTCATTTTCAAAAATATCAAATCAAAAATATGCTAACTGCAATTTCGCCGATTGACGGCAGATACCACGAAAAGACCAAAGAGCTTTCTGATTATTTTTCTGAATATGCCTTAATCAAATATCGAGTCTTCGTGGAGATTCAATATTTTATCGCTTTATGCCAACATCCATTGCCTCAATTGGCTGAATTCGACTTGGACAAAGTCGATAAATTAAATGATATTTTTGAAAATTTTAATTTGCAAGATGCTTTGTACATCAAAAAAATTGAAAAGACAACCAATCATGATGTCAAGGCTGTCGAATATTTTTTAAAAGAAAAATTTGATGAAATCGGAATTGCTGAATACAAAGAATTTATCCATTTTGGATTGACTTCTCAGGATATTAATAATACCGCTACTCCCCTTTTATTGATGCATTCCATGCAAAGAATTTATCTTCCTTTTTTCAAAAAAATTAGAAATTATATCAATGATCTCGCAATGGAATGGGCAGGTATTCCTATGTTGGCAAAAACTCATGGACAACCTGCCTCGCCTACTCGATTGGGAAAAGAAATGAAAGTATTTGTCGAGCGATTAGACAATCAATTAAAGTTATTGCAACAAGTTCCATTTACAGCGAAGTTTGGTGGAGCAACTGGTAATTTCAATGCACATCATGTGGCATACGCTGCGATTGATTGGCAGAAATTCGGGAATCATTTTGTAACTGAATATCTTGGTTTGGAACGATTACAATACACTACCCAAATTGCTCATTACGATAATTTGTCAGCCGTATTTCAAGGAATCAAAAGGATTAATACCATTCTTTTAGATTTTTGCAAAGACATTTGGACTTATATTTCCATGGAATATTTTAAACAAAAAACGATCAAAGGAGAAATTGGTTCTTCTGCCATGCCACATAAAGTCAATCCAATTGATTTTGAAAATGCAGAAGGAAACCTAGGAATTGCCAACGCTATTTTTACTCACTTAGCGGATAAATTACCAATCTCAAGATTGCAGCGAGATTTAACTGACAGTACCGTTTTAAGGAATGTTGGTGTTCCTATGGGACACACTTTGATTGCCTTCCGTTCTATTGAAAAAGGAATTGGAAAACTGCTTTTAAATGAAGCAAAACTCAATGAAGATCTCGAAAAAAATTGGATGGTCGTAGCTGAAGCAATTCAAAATATTTTACGCCGAGAAGGTTTTGACAAACCGTATGAAGCACTTCTAAATCTTACGCGAGGCAAAGCAAGTGTAACCAAACAAGACATTCATGAATTCATTGAAACCCTTGACGTTGCTCTAATCGTCAAAGAAGAATTGAAAGTAATTACTCCTCAAAATTATGTAGGAATTTAGAAAAAGAGATACTTCATCGTGATACGATCTTGGAATCGTATCACGTTTTTTCACAATAAAATTATCTATAAAAACTAAAATTATGAACGCTCCTTTTTTTAGATTTTTTCTATTCCTATTTCTAGTTTGCATTGCATTATCTTGCAAAACTCAAAATAAATCTACTACTCAAAAACCTCTCTCAGTTTCCAAAAATAAAATTAGTCCTTCAATAAACAAAGTAGATTCTACCCAAATTATAACCGATATAAAACATCTTGCTTCTGACGAATTAGAAGGAAGAAGAAGTGGAGAAAAAGGAAATGATCTCGCCCGTGAATACATTGTTACAAGATTCAAGAAATTAGGTTTGGAAAAAGTGGATACTAGCTTTTTACAAGCTTTTAGTTTTTACAAAAGGATTTATAAGAAAAAATATAATTGCAATAATATAATTGGAAAAATTAAAGGAACGAAACACCCAGAAAAATATATTGTCTTGACTGCTCATTTTGACCATTTAGGAAAACGAGATGACAAGATTTTTAATGGCGCAGATGATAATGCATCAGGCGTTGCTGCTATGATGGAAGCTGCTGCTTTTTTTAAAAAGAATCCACCAAAACATTCCATTTTATTCGTAGCATTTGATGCAGAAGAATTAGGTTTAGAAGGAGCAAAATTCTTTGTCGATAATCCTCCTACCTCGATTGATAATATATTGATGAATGTGAATTTAGATATGATTAGTCGAAATAAAAAGAATGAAATTTACATTTGTGGAACACACCACTATCCAATTTTGAAAGAAAAATTAGCAGGCATTGATTCCCTTTCTTCCCTAAATGTTTTGTTTGGTCATGACACACCTGATTTAGGATATAATGATTGGACGAATGCTTCAGACCATGGTCCTTTCCACAAAAAGAAAATTCCCTTTATTTATTTGGGCGTGGAAGATCATGAGGATTATCATAAGCAAACAGATACTTTTGAAAAGATTGATCCTTCCTTTTTATATCAATCCACTCGCTTAGTTATAGAAATTTTGAAAGCTTTTGATCAATAATTACTAGTAATTCATCCAAGTCTAAAAAAAACTATCATCAAAGTTTCTATAGTTTTATCCTGTCACATGTGATAAAAAATGTGACTTAAAAAAAAAACTAAGTCTTAACATTGAAAACATACTAAAAGTCCATTTTCCTTATTTGGACTTTTTTTGAAAAATTTATTCTGTACTAATTTTATTTCCTTAAAAAATTCAAAAAGAGCGACTGCTAGTTTTGGATAATTTATTGTTTACCCAAACAAATAAAATAACAGAATAAATACCTGTATTACCCTAAATTAAAATAGTCGTGCTAGAATTTAGCACGACTATCTTTTGTTATATTTTAGATTAAAAAGATGGACTTCTACTGAATTACATCATTTTTAAAGCTTTCACCAAATAAGTCAATGAGAACGGCATTGCTAACCAAAACCACTCATTTACCCATATCAACATTGCAATCATTACAACTGTAGATATTAAAAATAAAAGCCAATCTGTTTTTGATGAAGATGTTTCTTCTTGATTCATAATAAATTAATTTTGTTGCCGCAAATCTATAAAAGGTTTTGCAAAAAAGCTAATTCAATAGAGCAAATTCCACACACTATTTCTATTTTTTTTTGACAAAAAAGAAACCCGTTGCAAACAAATCGCAACGGGTTCATACACCGTATCTAATTAAATAGATTTCTTTTATTTCTTTTTCTTGGAATAATGCTGCTAGAATAAGAAAAATAAAGAGATTTTAATAATAATCCTTTCTTTTTTTATGATCTAAAATCTCTAAAAGTAAATAATTTGAATTGAAGTTGTTTTAAATAAATACCAAACCCAAAATACTTTTAAGCGAATTATCTAATTAAGGTAAAATCTTTAGCTTCATTAAACACCTGCCGATCATCTCCATTCACTATTTCATATTGCACCCAATAAACAAATACATCCGTTGGAATTGGGAAGCCATTAATTGTTCCATCCCATGGATCATTATATTCAAACGTATCATAAACCGTTTCTCCCCATCGATCTAAAATTATCATGTGATAGTCTGCAATTATTTGATCACAAATCACCACAGGTTGAAAGGTATCATTTAATCCATCACCATCAGGAGTAAATGCATTTGGAAATATTAATTCGCACCCACATGGATTCACCATTACCCTATAAATAGTAATGCTATCGCACCCTTGAGAACTAACCAATGTATCTATATAATTAAAAACTTGAGTGGATAAAACTGACTCCATATATATTTGTCCATTCACCTCGACAGGCTCATTATTACAAACAGTTGTATCTTGAAAAGATGGAATGGCACTATAAATTGTAATTTCTTGAATTATTGTATCTGACTCGCAATCATTCGAAACAATTAATTGTACAACAAAATCACCCGACCCAAAGAAATTATATTCAGGGTCTTGTTCATCCGAAAACCCCGATCCATTGTCAAAATCCCAACTCCAAGAAGTTATATTTCCTACAGACATATCTGTAAACAAAACAGGTTGAAAAAGACAAGCATTCTCAAAAGTAAAATTCGCTTCAACTGGATCAGTTGTAGAATTTGAAAAACCAATTTTAGGAAAAGCAAAAATTAAACAAATTGTGAACAGCAAAATCAGTTTATTCATCATATTGATTTTTAGTATAGAATATTTTTTGAACAAAAAATGAATTTTGGAAATCTAAAAAAACATCGTTTATTATCGTCCGACTACTTATATTGCAGAAAAATCAAATATCATGCTCAATTGTCAAAAGGACAAATTCAACCTTTCAGAAGAAATAAGTTATATCAATTGTGCTTACATGTCCCCCAATTTAAAAACGGTGGAAGAAGCTGGCATTCAAGCAATCTCACAGAAAAGTCAACCTTGGAAAATTACTCGATCTGATTTTTTTGATCCAGTAGAAAAGCTGAAAAATACTTTTGCAAAATTGATTAATTGCTCTGATTCTCAACGTGTGGCTATAATTTCTTCTGCTTCCTATGGCATCGCAAATGTAGTAAAAAACGTTCATGCATCTGCTGCTAATAACATCATATTGGTAGGTGAAGGTTTTCCCTCTAACTATTATTCTTGGAAAAAATTATCTGATCAAACAGGTGCAAAAATCAAAGTCATTTCTTCTCCAGATCTTGACTCCTCTAATGGTAAAACTTGGAATCAAAACATTTTAAATGCCATTGACGAAAATACTGTTGCTGTTGCTTTGGGAAATGTTCATTGGGCTGATGGGACAGTTTTTGGTTTAAAAAAAATAAGAGAAAAAACTACTGCAAATAATTCATTATTAATTGTAGATGGAACTCAATCTGTAGGTGCATATCCAATTGATATTCAAGAAGTTAAGCTAGATGCATTAATTTGTGCAGGGTACAAATGGTTATTGGGACCATACGCTTCTGGAATGGGATATTTTGGAGAAAAATTTGATTTAGGAGAACCAATTGAGGAGAATTGGATGAATAGATTGGATAGCCATCAATTTGAAAATTTGGTCAACTATCAACCTGAATATAAACCAATGGCCAACCGATATTCCATGGGAGAACAAAGTAATTTTATAAGCGTACCAATGCTTCAAAAATCGCTCGAACAAATTTTAGAATGGGGCGTAGAAAATATTCAAAGTTATTGTAAAACCATTTCTCAAAAACCTATCGAATCACTTTTAGAAATGGGTTGCCAAATGGAAGAAGCATCTTTCCGAGCTCCTCATTTATTTGGAGTCCGACTTTCTTCAAATATGAATATGGAAAGATTAAAAATCCATTTGGAAGAAAATAAAGTAAAAGTTTCTCAGCGAGGAAATGCGATTCGAATTGCTCCGCACGTTTATAATACTTCGGAGGACTTTGAAAAATTAGTTCATTGCTTTAAAAGCAGTCAGGAGAGAGGTTGATCGCTGTGCTGACTGCTTCTAACATTCCATTTTCATAAAAAACTGTTTTATTAAAAAATCCAATTGATGAAGATTTCGAAAATTTTAGCGATTACATTTTTCTTAGTTTTATTAGGTGCTGGATTATATATTTATAATCAAGCATCCAATTTAAAGTATCCAGAATTCGTTCGTTTAGAAAATATCAAATTTAAGAATGTTACTCTTCCGCCTGACCTAAAAATAACTTTTACTTCTGAAGCAGTAATTAACAATCCAAACCCACACAAAATGACTATTTCTAAAGTTGATTTTGATGTGATTGTAGATGGAGAAAAAACGACCCATTTCACCCAAGATTTGGAAATTGAGATGGCAGCAAATAGTGATTTTTCATTACCCTTAAGTTTTGAAGTACCTATTGCACAAAAGGATTTTTTCAAAAATTTTAAAAATGTATTGAATGGAGCATGGAAAAAACAATCCATCAAAATTCGTTCATTAGGGACTATAACTATTCGACAATCAAGGGTTCAATTTGATATTCCATTTGATTATGATGATGAATACAGGTTGATGGATTATTTGTAGAGACAAGAATAGGTGTTGTCTCATTTCAATTATCAAGGAGACAAGGCACGCCCTGTCTCTACGGAAAAACTTGCAGAAACCTTTACTATATTTTATATTTGCATTACACATCTAACTAATCTCCGTAAATCAATCTTTTTCCAACTCAAATTTTATGTATTTTGTACATAACTTAATACTATGATCAACACTACTTTTACCATGAGAAATTATTTTTTTCTACTTCTATTATTCATCTGTTTTTCTTCCTTAAAAGCTGCAGATGGCAAACCTACTTTTCACGATGTTCCAGCGTTATCTGGTGATAATATTGTCACCCTTCTTTCTCGATATCAATTAAACGATCATCGCTGTAATTTCGAAAAATTCCACCTTTTAAATGAGACGAATCAGAGCACTAAATTAAAAGCAGGAAAAAATTATAAGATTCCAGTTTTGATTTATAAATATAATGGCAAAAGTATTCGAACAACTATAGGAGTATCTGAGTGGGCACAAGCGATTCGAATTAAAGAGTACAATGAATTTTTATTGGAAAATAAATTGCGACGACAAAGTGTTGTCAATAGTCAAATTCTTTGGGTGCCATTTCACGAACTAAATTGCTTAGATCAAATAGTCAATCCAAATGAAATCGTCGTTCATAAAAGAGCAGTAAAAACGGAAAAGAAATATAAAGAGGCTCGCAAGTTTGGGATTTTTGGAAAAAAATATGCTCATGTACCTGTTGCAAGTAATCGACTCAAAGGAAAAGTTTTTTATATCGTAAGTGGACATGGTGGTCCGGACCCAGGAGCTATTGGTAAAAGAGGTAAGATGAATATGTGTGAAGATGAATATGCTTATGATATTTCCCTTCGTTTGACTCGAAATTTGATAGCTCATGGTGCAGTTGCTTACATGATTACTCGAGATCCTAATGATGGAATTCGTGATGAAAATTTGTTACGATGTGATGAAGATGAATATTGTTATGGAGATTACGCCATTCCTCTTTCTCAAAAACAACGATTATTTCAGCGCTCGAATGCTATCAATATTTTATTTGACAAATATAAAAGCTTGGGTGTAAAAGATGAAGATCAGACGACCATCGTTCTTCACATTGATTCACGTGGAAAAGGACAACGAGCAGATGTATTTTTTTACTACTATCCTGGCAGTTATGCTAGTTTAAATTTAGCCAAAAAAATCAAAAATAAGTTGGCTGCTAAATACAAGAAGTATCGAAAAAATGGACAATACCATGGTACTATTAAAGAAAGAGACTTGCACATGCTTCGAGAGACCAAAGGAAAATCAGTTTACATTGAACTTGGGAATATTCGAAACCGTGATGATCAACAGCGTTTTTTAAAAGACAATCGACAAGCTTTGGCTAATTGGATGTACGAAGCCTTAGCTTTCTAAAATGAGAAGTCAGGAGTGAGATTAGTCGCTGCACTCCTGACTCTTAAAATAAATAAATCATGCACAAAAAAATCCTCCCTCCCCTTTCCATTTTGATTTTAATCCTTTTTATTTCCTGTAAAAAAAACGTTTGTCCACCTGATAAAAAATTAGGTGATTTAGATTTACGTTCAGCAACCTTGGAATTTAATCCTTACTCAGGAAATGAGAAATTGGTTTTTAAAAATACTGTTGGAGATAGTTTAATCTTACTTGCTCCAGATGGAAAAAAAGTAACTCGTGATCAATTATGTATCAAAACTATTTGCACCGAGCCCAAAATAAAAGGTAATTCCACTTGCGAATATTTCGGTTCAGAAACTCATAGATTTATTTTCCGAGATGATGCTCAAACTACTTTGATGGATTTATTATTTTTCTCTGAAGTCTATGAGGAGAATACTCAAAAATTTTATAGCATGATGCGTGTAGGATTTTCTACTGGAAATTATATTTCGCAGGCAAGCACAGTTACAGATATTCAATTCTCTGAAAATTTTCTAGAATCTAAAACAGGGGTTAACCAATTTTTGATGGAAAAAAATTCTATCATTTTAAATGGAAAAGAATTTACCAACATTTTAGCCGCAGAAGAAGATGCAGTAAAATATTATTATTCCAAAACTCAAGGATTAATCGGATTTAAAACTCCAGACGCCACTTGGAATCTTGATCGAGTTGAATAGATTTTATTCAAAAATTACAACTCATCCCTTAAAATCAACAACTCATCAGAAAGTAGTATTTCTTTTTATAAAAAACTCCCAAATTTATTACATCAATGGTCTACAGCCCATTTGATTTTCGTTTTATAATAAATAGTTTGGGTTAAGGATGAACCAATTTTAAAATTGCTTCATCCTTTTTTTCAACCTAAGAAACTTAAAGAATCAACTAATCTTCGTAATTTTATTTTATGGCTTATGTAAAAAACACCATAGGGTTTAATGATAAATGGCTGATACTAATTGGAATTCCAATAATGGCATTTGTCATTAATATTATTATGTTTCCTGAACTTTTTTCAGTCGACAAGTATAGTTTTTTTAGACATTGCTATACCATTGGAATAATTTATACAACTACTTACTGGATTATTTTTAGATATGCTACTGCATTTTTATTAAACTTTTTTCCAGAAGAAAATCAAATTTATAAAAGGTTCGGTTACCAAATTGGTCTAATGATTTTTGGGTATTTTGTTATTAAAATTGTTATTGGCAATATTATCCATACTTGCGTTCCTGACGAATGGCATGAAAATCATAAAGAAGGAGGCATCTCCGAAGTTGTTGGAAGTTTTATGTCGATTTTTTTGATTTGGGCAATTTATGAAGGCATTATTTTTTATACCAAATTACAAAAATCAATTCAAGAAAAAGAGCAACTGCAAAGAGAAAATATTCAAAGCCAATTGGAAGGTTTAAAAAATCAAGTTAATCCACATTTCCTTTTTAATAGCTTAAACACCTTGACTTATTTAATTCCTGAGGAGCCAGACAAAGCAGTTAATTTTGTTCAAAAATTATCGAAGGTCTATCGCTATATTTTAGAAATTCGAGATCAGAAAATTGTGACTATCAGCGATGAATTAGAATTCTTAAATGCTTATGTTTTTTTATTAAAAGAAAGGTTTGGGGAAAATCTAAATATCAAAATTGACATTCCTAAAAATTATTATCAAAGTAAAATTGTTCCACTCTCTCTCCAAATTTTATTTGAAAATGTAATCAAACATAACATCATCTCTACACAAAAACCTTTGATGATTAATGTATCAATAGAAAAAGATAAATTGATTGTAAAAAATAATTTGCAGAAAAAAAACCAAGTCATTTCTTCCACAAGTATGGGCTTGCAAAACATAAAAAACCGATACCAATTTTTCACTAAAAAAGAAGTTGATGTAATTGTTACTTCCGCTTCATTCTTAGTTGCATTACCGTTAGTAGACCAATTGGTCATCGAAAAAGAACCATTACTCAAAACTACAAATATATGAAAACACTTATTATTGAAGACGAACGTCCTGCTGCACTTCGCTTAAAAAAATTGATTAGTGAGTGTGCACCTCAAGCTGAAATTCTAGAAGTAATTGATAGTGTCGAAGCTGCAGTTAAATGGTTAAATACTTTCGAACAGCCTGACTTAATTTTTATGGATATTCAGTTGGCAGATGGTTTAAGTTTTGATATTTTCCAACAAACCACTATCAAGTCTCCAGTCATTTTCACAACTGCTTATGATCAATATTCTTTAAAAGCTTTCAAGGTAAATAGTGTGGACTACTTACTCAAACCTATTGATCCAGAGGAACTTGCAAAGGCTATGAAAAAATATGAGGAAGTTTATCATCAACCTCAAACTTATGATTCTTCTGCTATTGAAGCATTGCTCAATAATATTCAAAGTAAAAAATTCAAAGAGCGTTTCTTAGTAAAAACAGGTCAAGAATTTTCTTACATTCCGATAGAGGACATTGCTTATTTTTACTCAGAGGACAAAATCGTTTGTGCTAAAAATGTCAATGGAAAAAGACATATTTTAGATTATACTTTAGATCAATTAGAAGATTGTTTAGATCCAAGTTTTCATTTTAGAATTAATCGAAAGTATATCACCAAACTTTCTTCTATCAACAAAATCAATACTTATTTTAATAGTCGACTCAAATTAGAATTATTGCCAAATCCAAATGATGAGGTTATTGTGAGTAGAGAAAGAGTCGGAAATTTTAAAGGCTGGCTAGACCAATAAAAAAGTATTTTGTCTGAGTTAGATTAAGTTTTAAAGAAATCAAGTAAGGTTTTTCCAGACCTATTCTGAAAGTTTTTTAACCAAACGAAACATAAATTCCACGCCTTGATCTAATTGTTCTTTCGCGATAAATTCATTGGCTCGATGTGCCTGAGCAATATCTCCTGGCCCACAAATTACTGTTTCAAATCCTGCATTAGAAAATTGTCCTGCCTCTGCTGCATAAGACACCGTTGTCAATTTATCAACTCCAGACAACTCTCGAATTAAAGGAACAATAGACAAATGTTCGGGAGTATCCAATGGAGGAACATCCGAATGATCTAACTCAGTTTCTATTTTAAAATCTGCAAATTTTGACTGATTACATTTTTCCAAATCACTACAATACGCTTTAAATTCTGCTAAAATTTCTGTGCTTTTATCCATTGGAATTACTCGACAATCCCAATTAAAACTAGCTTTGTCTGCAACAATATTTGGAGCAATTCCACTTTTTTCAAAAATCCCACAATGAATCGAAGTATGTGGTGGGGTAAATCTTTCATCGGTTCGACCATCCTCAACCAACCGATTCATTTTATTTTCTAGCCATAAAATTAGGCGAGCTGCTTCGTTGATCGCACTTACTTCCGTTCGGATTCTACTGCTATGCCCTGCCGATCCATTGACATGAGTTTTATAAACGACAATTCCTTTTTGACCAACGACCGGTTGCATCATCGATGGCTCACCAATGATGGCGTACTTAGGTTTTTCAGTATAAGTTGATTTGATATGTTCTGCTAATTCTGGAGCTGCCAAACAGCCAATTTCTTCATCATAAGAAAATGCAAAATAAATGGGTTTTTTTAAATCTGCTTTTTGCATTTCAGGAAGTGCGGCTAGACAACACGCCAAAAATCCTTTCATATCGCAAGAGCCACGAGCATATAATTTTCCATCATTTTTATCTATTAAAACAAATGGATCAGTCGTCCATGTTTGCCCTTCAACGGGAACAACATCTTGATGTCCCGACAAAATTACTCCTCCATCAACAGCTGGTCCAATACGACAATGTATAGACCTTTTGTTGCCTTCCTCGTTGGGTACATTAGTAAATTCTACGCCATGTTCCTTCAAATAATTTTCGATCCATTCAGCAATTGGAATATTGCTTTCCCCTCCAAGAACTGGAAATGAAACTAATTTAGAAAGAATTTCAACTGCTTTTATTTGACTTCCTTTTAAAATTTCTTGATTTGTAAGTACCATGTTATAATTTTATTTTATTTATTTTTTTGGAAAATTCATTCTAGGAAGTGGTTCTCTATTTTTTAAAAAACGATCAAACCATGCGGTGACTTCTTCATCTTTTTCTTTCTCAAATTCGCTAATGCGATGGTCTGCACCTTCAAATATTTTAAGACGATAAGGGATTCTATATTCTTCAAATTTTAATGCCATCTCTAAAGCATTGGTGGATTTCACTCTCCAATCTGCATTTCCATGTAGTAGTAAAATGGGAACATTTCCGGGAAATTTATCAGCAAAAAAAACTGCTGACCTTTTCTTTAATTCTGTTTCCTTATTTTTCCAATAATCAGGAATTAATTCTGCGTAAACATGAGTTTCCATTCCTAGTCGATCAATTTTAGTTAAATCTGAATTGCCAGCTGCATTTACAGCAGCCTTAATTTTATTAGTTTTGGTCAAGGTCAAATAAGTTATTTCAAAAAAATCGATACTGTCTAAATAATTATATTCAGGTCCAATTAAAATATGACTTAAAGAATCTTTAATTGTCAGTCTGACTTTACTTATAATCTTTGCATCTTGAGAATAACCGACTGAAGAGAGTCCAAAAATTAAAATTATTGTTATCCAATTTCTCACATTTATACTTTTTATGAAAAATGTAATTGTATTGTTATAAATATCCAGTAATTCAAATATTCATTAACTCCAACCTATTGCCACCGCAAACATCAAAAATCCCCAAGCCAAAACAAGTATCCATCCACACAAAGGAAAAATAAATCGCAACCAACGATCAAACGGAACTCGACACATACTCAACATCGCAATTAATCCCCCTAAGGTTGGGTTTACAATATTCGTCACGCCATCTCCAATTTGAAATGCCAAGATAGTGGTCTGCCTTGTCAGTCCAACCAAGTCTCCAACTGGAATCATAATCGGAAGTGTCGCAAGTGCTTGTCCGCTTCCAGATGGAATAAATAGATTCATGATACTTTGTGCAATCGACATCAAAAATGCGGAGGCATAAATTGGTAATTCCACTAAAATATTCGACAACTCAAAAGCAATCGTATCACTAATATTTCCTGATTCTAAAATCACTCGAATCGAAGTAGCATAGCCAACCATAAATGCTCCGGGAGCAACTACAGCAATTGATTTCAAAGTTGTTTCGCTAATTTCTTTACTCGACATTCTAGCAGCAATTCCAACCACTATTGCAATCATAATAAAGATGGAAGAAATCTCAATCAGATACCATTTATAATTAAAAATCCCAAACAACATCATCCCTAAACCAGCCAAAAATATTCCTAAAACTAACCAATTATTGGTAGTCATAGAATAAGTTTGAATATCCTTAGTCAAACCTAACCCTGAAGCATCTAATCCATATCCCAAACTTTTATCGGGGTTATTTAGTGCTTTTTTAAAATAACGAACATTATAAAATGCTAACATCGACAATCCCATCAAACATAAAACAGACCGCAAAGTAGCTCCCGAAAAAATCGGCATCTCTGCTATCTGATGACCAATCCCAACGGTGTACGGATTAAAAGGAGAAAGTCCAAAACCAACTGTAATTCCACCTACCGAAATCCCTGCTGCTAAAATCAAATCGCCTCCTAATGCCAAGGATAAAACCGCCGCAATTGGAACAAGTGCAATATTATTTTCATAACCAACAAATACTCCCAATGCTCCAAAAACAAAAGTCATCACAACCACTATCAAATACTTTCGTTCCAATCCCATATTTTTAATAATCGATCCAACTGTATTTTCAATCATTTTTGATTTCTCCAACATCCCAAACATAATCCCTCCTGCGAAGACTACAAAAATAATATCCGAAGCTGTTTTGAATCCTTTGGACAATGAATTAAACATTCCCAAAATACTAACAGGGGTCGCCTTTATTATTTTGTAGGATTCAGGAACAACTCTAAGTTTTTTATCAATTAATTCTCTTTCATAAAGTCCCGCTGGAAGCAAGTAACTCATTAAAGTCGCTAATATAATAATGCCGAAAAGCATAGCGACTGGATGAGGAATTTTTTCATACCATTTCATAAATTAGAATATATTTCGTTTTACTTTTTATTTAAAAAATGAAAATAGAAAAGTTTTTGCAACCATTACAATTTAATTACAATCCGTTTTTTAATTTTGGAAAAAAGATTTTATGGAAAAAAGAAAACCAAAATTAATTGTTCATGGTGGTGCTTGGAATATTCCTGAGGAATACTGGACAGCACATTTGCAAGGCGTAGAAAAATCGGTGGCTGACATTTATCCAAAATTATTGAATGGAATGAGTGCACTAGATGCCGTTGAGTTGGCTGTTAATATATTGGAAGAAGACCCCACTTTTGATGCAGGACGAGGTGCCTTTTTAAATGAAGTTGGAGAAATAGAATTAGATGCAATTATCATGGATGGACAAACCTTAGATTTTGGAGCAGTAGGTGCTTTACAAAATATTTTAAATCCAGTAAGTGTTGCTCGACATGTAATGGAAAAAACAGAACATGCTATTTTGGTCGGAACAGGTGCTTTGGATTTTGCAAAAAAAATGGGATTCCAAGAATTAGCCCCTGAAGAACTATTGACAGAACGAGAGTTAGTTTTTTTCCAAAAAATAAAAAACGATGAGCAATTTTTAACGCATCATCCTTTCTCTGGTGATTTACCAAGTGATACAGTTGGCGCAGTTGCAATGGATAAAAATGGAAATTTAGCAGTTGCAACTTCAACTGGAGGAACTGCTCGAAAATTGCGAGGTCGTGTCGGTGATAGTCCGATTATTGGTTCGGGTGCCTATGCTGATAATTCAACTGGTGCAGCTTCCACTACTGGCTGGGGTGAGTCAATTATGAAAGTGACTTTGAGTAAAACAGTCTGTGATTTTTTCACTTCAAAAAATGCAATGGATGCAGCACAGGAAGGAATTAACATTTTACAAAATCGAGTGAATGGTTTGGGAGGAGTAATTGGAATTAATCTAAATGGGGAATATGCTTTTGCTTATAATACACCGAGAATGGCTATGGCTTATGCAAAGGAAAATGGAGAAATTTTTAAATCTATTTAACTTAAATTCTTGTTCAAAATAACTTATAAATAATTATGAACAAGAACTTATATTTGTAACTATTCAACTGTTCTAAAAATACACAATATGAAAAATCTCATCACCTTATTTTTACTCATTTCATTTTTATTTGGTTGCCAAAATCCAAATCTTCAACTAGAAAAAGAATTATCAGAAACCAAAGCTCGATTAGTTGCTGCTAAATCTGCCTTAGAAAAAGTAAATCCAACCACGAAGACTTCCTTAGTTCATGAAGTTTATTTTAATCTAAAAGATGATCTTACCAAAGATCAAAAAGAAGAATTTCATCAAAATATTTTAAAGTTAAAGGACATTCCAGAAGTGCAAAATTTAGTAGTGGGAGATTTTAAAAATCTAAATGATCCTCGTGCACTAGCTGATTACGAAATTAAAATGTCAATGGAATTCCAAAGTGAAAAAGAATATGCTGAATATCAAGCACATCCCATACATTTAAGTTTGAAAAAGGCTGCAGGTGATATTGTTGCCGCACCTCCTGTGACTTATGATTTTATCAAAAAATAATTTTTATCTAGTTGAAACTTTATAGTTTTTTCCTTTGTTAGTTCGATAGCAATTAATACATTTGCGATTCAATCGTAGAAATTAATTTTTTCTAAAACCAGGCCTCGTAGTTCAACTGGATAGAATTTCGGATTTCGGCTCCGAAGGTTGCAGGTTCGAACCCTGCCGAGGTCACACACAATGCGTAACTTACTGAATATCAGAAAGTTACGCATTTTCATTTTCATTAGGGTAAATAATTCAGGTTTTCCCCGCTTTTCTTTTAGCTTCTCCTCCTTGCCTAGGATTTTTATCATCACTTCAATAGTCGCATGGTAAATCCTTTACGAGGAGTCAGAAATCCAGAAAAGTTAGATTCCTGTTATAATTATATCCAATAAAAGGATAAGATATTTTTTATGAATGTGTTTCTTAAATTTTTGTTTATCAATTTTCGAAATCATTTAACACCAGCATCGGTACTTTCGATTCCAATGTCATTTTCTTTGTAAAACTTCGATGCATCAGCCGCTGCCAAAAACTACGATAAGGACGATAAGTTACCAACAAATTAGTATCGAAAGTATCTAAAAAATCGAGCATACTATCTATTTTATTTTCAGTAGAAATTTCATGAAAAGTAATTTGTAAGGCAGAAGCTTGTTCCTTGAAGAATGATTTTAATTCTTCCATATTGATTGCGGTTTTTTTATCTTCTTCAGTTTCCATAAAATGTACGCAACGAATAATAGGATTAAAAGGAGATAAAATTTTAGCCACTCTCCAAATTTCGAATGGGTCAATTTCTTTCAAATTTGTTGCATAAGTTACTAGAGTCGAATCTCGATAAGCAGCAAATTCTGGCACTACAAAAACAGGACAAGATGCATTTTTCAAAACATTACTTGCCACACTTCCCAAAATTTTATCCAATGCTCCATGCTTGTCCCTTGTTCCCATACAAATAAAATCAAACTCCTTTTCCTTGGCATATTTTACGATCACCGTTTCAGGATTTCCCGTTTCCAGTTCGGTCAAAATAACTGGAATGTTTTTTATTTGTTGCACTACTTGAGATAGCATTTTGCTTGTTACTTTAAATAGTTTTTGTTGAGATACTTTCATTTTTTCATGTACTGCAATTTCAATTGCCACAGGTACATCCATCATAGCAATATCAGGATTGACGACATTTAAAAGCATTATTTCCGCATCTAATTTATCTGCCATCAAGATAGCGTGACGAAAAGCATTTTCAGCTGAAAATGAAAAATCGGTTGGGACAAGAATTTTTGATTTTTTATTCATCGCAATTGAATTAAGTTTTTATTTAAAATAACCATCGCTATAATCTTGACATCCTTTTTATCTTAAAAATTGGTTAAGCAACATTTATTTTATTTTCAAAAAATGCTTTAGTTTCAGCCACCTTTTGATTTTCGGTAATAGAATCCATCGACTTAAAACCTTTGATATAAGGACGAAATAAACTTGTTTTTATCATTTTATTTCGAAGTCCAACTTTAGCACCAGCTGGTCCCATAATAAATATCTCGTCAGCATACTCTACCATTTTCATAACTTTATTAAAGTATTTTCCGATTTGATTTTTTCTTCTTTCCAAATACTTTTTCTCCGAAATTTTTTCCATTGGACCATAAGGAGTTTTCGAACGACTTCCTCCTTTTGGATGATAGTCCTCGACTTCAGAGGCTATAATTTCGATCATACTTTGATCTCCATTCAAAGTGATAAGGTGAGCATGCTTGTAGTCAATCCAAATTCCTATTTGCTTTTTCATAATCATTTTTTTTCAAAATTAACCTCGTTGTTGTGTTTTTGAAATGATAAAAATCAAACTAGACGATGATTTTAATCATCTATTCTTCAAGAGCGTTTAGGTTACATTTGAAAAATAAAACTCGAAAACATGAAAAACATCTTAGTTCTTACCGATTTTTCAACTTGCGCTTCCTACGCTATGGATATGGGAATTGCACTTGCTGAATTTTTTGGAGCGACGTTACACTTATTTACTTGTATTGAAAATTCTAAATTGGATGTGCAAACGACTTGTCCAATGATGGATAATCCAGCAACCAATCGAGCCTATTTTGAAAATACAAATGTATTATTTGACAAATGGAAAAATGAAGCGATTATCCGCCAAATCAAAGTCAAAACAATCTGTTGTCCTGGCAACTTAATTTCCTCTGTTCAAGAATATGTGTCTATCCACGACATAGATTTTGTAGTGATGGGTTCTCATGGTGCAAGTGGGTGGAATACTTTTTCGATGGGTTCAAATACTCAAAAAATAATCAGAGCAATACATATTCCTATTTTTATTTTAAAAAAACCAGTCAAGGAATATGCATTTAAAAATGTAGTCTTTGCTTCTACTTTTGCCGTAGAAGAACAAAAATCTTATTTCCATTTTTTAGATTTCATCGAAAAATTTGAACCAGAAATAATTCATCTTTTGGGTATCAATATTGGAATTTGGAAAACATCTATTATTGATAGAATGGAAAAAAGCATGGATGAATTCGCCAAATTATGCTCCTTTGCGAAAAGCAAAAAACATATTTACCGAGATGATTTCGTGGAAGCAGGAATCCGTCATTTTGCAGAAAATATTGAAGCAGATTTGGTGGTTATTTCCAATCATCATCGCCATTCTACTCAAAGAATTTTTACGGGTAGTACGGTAGAAGCTTTGGTGCAAAATTGTGACTTGCCTATTCTAAGCATTGATTTCCCTAAAGAAAAAATATCAAATTTTATGGAAATTAAATAATTTCTAAATCCTTAGAATTTGTTAAAAGGAATTAATTTTTTCTAAAAAAAAATAGTGTTTGAATAAGCTTTCTTTACCTTGTAGAAAAATAAATCTACAAAATGGATAATTTTAAAATGCTCCAAGCGATGTTCGTGGAAGCGACCATTGGAATTTTGGTCGTCGATGCACAAGGGGAAATTGTACAAGCTAATCCTTTTTCTGAAAAATTATTTGGTTACGAAAAGGGCGAATTAATCTCTCAAAAAATAGAAGTTTTATTACCCCAGTCCTTCCGAAAACGCCATACTGACTATCGGAAAAACTACCATCATAATCCTGTTCCAAGAACAATGGGTGCCAATTTAGAACTGTATGGATTGCGTAAGGATGGCACTCAATTTCCTATAGAAATCAGTTTGAGTCATATGGATATTGATGGCGAACGATTTGCGATTGCTTATGCTAGTGATCATTCTGTGCAACAAGAAATTATGCGCGATTTGAACGAAGCAAAAAAAATGAGTGATGATGTTTCTAAAATTATTGAAGAGTCACTTAATGAGCTTTTTATTTTCGATGCTCAAACTTTGAAATTTATCCAAGTCAATAAAGGAGCTTTGTTAAATATTGGGTATACACTTGAAGAAATGAAAATGCTGACTCCGATAGATATTAAACCTTATATTGAGAAAAAGGAATTATTGGAATTGACAGAACCACTTAAAAATGGAGATGTAAATATATTGTTATTTGAAACGATTCATGAAAGAAAAGATCAAACTACTTATCCTGTAGAAGTACATCTGCAATATTCTCATTTAGGAAAAATTCCTGTTTTTGTTGCTTTTATTTTAGATATTTCACAACGGAAAAATTATGAATTAAAAATATTACGCCAGGCAGAAGAGATGGAAAAAAAAGTAATTGAACGTACTCAAGAATTAAGAGCTAGTGAGGTAAAACTTTTGGAAGCACAAAAAACAGCTAAGGTTGGAAATTGGGAATTTGATATCAATAATCAAATTATTAGGTGGTCAGAACAATTGTATCATAATTTTGAATGGGAAAAAGATTCGCTCGTTTCTGTCGAGAAAATTTTAAAGAGTATTCACTCTGATGATTTTTCAAAAATGGCAGCTTCCATTAAAAAAATTCAAGAGACGGGACAACCTCGGCCTTTGAATTTTAGAATTATCACTTCCAAAGGAGAAGTACGTTATATGTATGCCAACGGTCATCCCATCATTAACTCAAACAAACCAGATGAAAAAAAGATGAGAGGAATTATTCAAGATGTCACCGAGTTAAAAGAAGCCGAATTGGCACTTCAGAAAAGTGAAGTACAGTTAAAAATTGCTTTAGAAAAAGAAAGAGAATTGGGTGAACTCAAATCTCGTTTTGTTTCGATGGCTTCCCATGAATTTCGAACACCATTGAGTTCTATTTTGTCTTCTGCCAATATTATTGGTCATTATAAACAAGAAGTCCAACAAGATAAAAGGATGAAGCATGTAAATCGAATTGAGTCATCAGTTCGTAATTTGACGGTAATTTTAAATGATTTTTTATCCTTAGAAAAATTGGAATCGGGTAATATTCGTTATCAACCTATCACTTTCGAAATCAAAAATTATATCCAACAAATCGTGGAAGAAATAAATATCACAGCAAAGAATAATCAAAAAATCATTCACCTCCACGAAGGAAATTCACAAATTACAGCTGACGAACATTTGCTCAAAAACATTCTGCTTAACCTTTTGTCCAATG
Source organism: Saprospiraceae bacterium (assembly GCA_045106765.1). Taxonomy (GTDB): domain Bacteria; phylum Bacteroidota; class Bacteroidia; order Chitinophagales; family Saprospiraceae; genus CAJQQY01. Next base: position 40,223 of record JBGCFD010000052.1, read on the forward strand.
GAATTAAATATTCTCCTGCTGAAAAAAATGTGGAATTAATTACCAAAAAGAAGGAGGGAAAATTCACCATACAAGTGAAAGATTACGGAATTGGAATTCCTGAGGCAGACCAAAAAAATATGTTTACGAGATTTTTTCGAGCCAAAAATGTAACTAATATTCAAGGTACAGGATTGGGATTGACTATCGTGTCCAGATACTTAGATTTGATGAATGGAAAAATTTGGTTTGAAAGTAAAGAGGGAAAAGGCACTACGTTTTTTGTAGAGATACCACAGTAATTTTTTTCAAAAAAAAAAAAGCCTTGCAATTGGAATAATTGCAAGGCTTTTTTTGTAACAAAAATCAGCTTACCGAGTGACAAAAATCATTGATTTTTTTTTTCTGATACTCTAATTTTGAAATGATTCAAGTAAAGGAAATCCCAGTAGCAATTGATATTACTACCCTTCTGCATTATAAATATTTTATTCAAAATATATCAAAATGAAAAAACAGATAAAAATTTTAGTTCCAATTGATTTTTCAAATTGCTCAAATAATGCGTTAGCGTATGGTTTACGATTGGCAGATAAGTTAGAGGCAACTGTGGAAATTTTACACGTCGTAACTCCTGATGCAGTCCCACTAGATTATCCTTCATTTGTAGCTATAAATACGGACGAAAAAATCAAACTATCCAGACAGCTTTTGAACAAATCAATAAAGCGTGCCCGGAAAAATGTAAGTGTATTGTTAGAAAAATTTCCCGACGTACAAACAGATATTGAGATAGGTATTCCAGATACTAAAATTGTAGAGATAGCACAAAGGGATGATGTGGATTTTATCATGATGGGAACACAAGGAAAAAATAATAGATGGGATAGATTATTGGGAAGTACTGCTGCAGATGTTTTGAAATATGCAACGTGTCCCGTCTTTGTAATACCTGAGCATGCTAAGTTTAGAGAAAAAATGATGATAGGATATGCAACTGATTTTAAAGATGCAGACCCTTTTGAAATATGGAAGGCCAGTAAAATATTGAAAGCTGTACAGTCAGAAATTATAGTGGTTCACCTCAACGATAAGCAACAAAACATGAAAGAAAAAATTGAGGAGATGAATGAGTTTTTTCAAGAGCAAACGACTAATTTAAATATTCGATTCTATAGTATTTTTTGTAAAAATATGGTCAAGGATTTGAATGATTTTATCGACTTGCATAACATAAATATGTTAGTGATGTATAAACCTAAGCGTAGTTTTGCGGAAAGATTATTTTTTAAAAGTTTTACTAAGCAAATGACCCTAAATGCTAAAATCCCTTTATTGATATTAAAAGAGTGACAATCGTCTTTTCCTTTTCATAAATAATTCAATATGAGAATCGAACCTCATACACATTTTAGTATTAATCAATATTAAAAAAAAACAGGTGAAAGAAAAAATAGAAAATCTAAATCTTAGATTTTTGGAAGCAGATGTATCTTTTAAACTAAAAGAAGGAATAAACATTCCTGGCAACAAAGAATTTGAAATTAAATTACAGATTCCTAATCATACTCTTTTTGCAAAAAGTCATATAGATACTAAAAAAAAAGCCATACCACTTGCTACCAAAAAAATGAAGAAGCAATTGATTAAGTATAAGAGTAATTTATCTCCAAAGCGGAAATAAAAAATAAGAATCCCATGAAGAAATTCCTTCAATCATTTTAAAAAACCTACCCATATACTTCAGGTAGGTTTTCTAAAAAAGAATTACAATTTTCTTATTCTACTAATGTACCATCATTGACAAATTGTTTCAATGCCTCCATCGCTTCACATCCATACACTACTGCAGGACCTCCACCCATCAAAATAGCTACGCCAATAGTTTCCATTATTTCTTCTTGAGTACTCCCTGCTTTGATTGCATCATGGACATGGAAAGCAATGCAACCATCGCAACGAACTGTAATAGCAATACCTAAGGCAATTAATTCTTTGGTACTTTTAGTTAATGCACCATCTGCGGTAGCAGATTTGTGAAGATCAGCAAAGCCCTTCATTTGAATTGGGATTACTTTTCCCATATTTTTCATTTGTTCAACCAATTGCTGATAATGGTCTGGAAAATTTTTCATATTCAACAGTTTTTTGATTTAAATAATAATCCCAACTTACGAAGTTAAAAAAGAGAGAATGATGATGTTCATCAATAGATATAGTGATATTTATCAAATCGAAAAGGGTGACAAAAGTCACTATTACTATTGAGGAAAGTCATTGAAAGAGGAATTCAAAAGTTAGAACTTAGATTTTATTTTCATTTAATTATTTTCATTGTGAGAGATTCTAACTCAAGTATTTCTATAGATACACAACAACTAAAAGCGGTTTTTGAAACAGCGGTGGACTGCTTGATTATCATTGATGCTAATGGAATTATCTCTAAAATAAATCCTACTGGAGCAAATCTATTTGGCTATACTCCGACAGAATTGATTGAACAAAATATAAATATTTTAATGGCTACTCCTCATCATAAACAGCATGATAATTATTTAGCAAAATATCAAAAAACAGGAATAAAAAAAATGATCGGAATTGGAAGAGAAGTTACAGGTAAGAAAAAAGACGGAACTTTATTCCCTTGTCATTTAAATGTAAATGAGTTTTTTGTCCAAAATAAAAAATGCTTTGCTGGTATCCTCCACGATTTAACTTTGAGGAAAAAAAATGAAGAAGAAATCTTATCACTCAATCAGCAATTGCAAAAAAAGATAGATGATAAAAATATTCACCTTTCTAAAATGGTTGGACAGCTATCAGATATTAATCAGCAATTAGAATATGAAATATTGGAAAGAAAAAAAATTGAAGCCATACTACGAACCAACGAATTGGAACTTAGAAAAGCATTGGAAAAAGAAAAAGAATTGAATGATTTGAAATCAAGATTTCTTTCTACGGCTTCCCACGAATTTCGCACTCCGCTGAGTACTATTTTATCTTCTTCTATTTTGATTGAAAAATATTTACAAAAAGGCAAGTTGGAAAATACAGAAAAACATTTTGGGAAAGTAAAATCATCTATTCATCAACTCAATGAAATTTTAGGCGATTTTTTATCGCTGACCAAACTGACGGAAGGAAAAATTCAAGCTAGTCCTCAGCGATTTATGCTATTGGACTTTTGTAGAGATTTTATCGAAACAAATCAAGGTTTATTAAAATCAGAACAACGAATAGAAAAGCAACTTCCTAAAAATGACCTAGAACTTTTTTTGGATAAAAAAATACTTCAACATATTTTATTCAATCTATTTTCCAATGCTATCAAATATTCCAAAGTCGATGGTGTGATTCATTGTAGCATACAAGTTGCTAATAATCAATTAGTTATTGACATCAAAGACAATGGAATTGGGATTCCCCTTGCTGAACAAAAACATCTTTTTGAACGATTTTTTAGAGGTACAAATGCAATCAATATCAAAGGTACAGGGTTGGGTTTAAATATTGTCAAAGAATATTTGAATATTTTGAACGGTAGCATTTTATTTGAAAGTAAAGAAAATGAAGGCACTACTTTTACCATCCAAATTCCCTTAAGCGAAGAAATATAAATAAATCAACTAACGTAAAATCCCTTCCAAAATATCTCCTACAAAATAGGCAACTGCTGCTGCCAATACTCCTAAAAATAATGTTTCCACTACACTCTTTAAATAGCTTGTTTCTGTAACATATGATTTTAAAACACCAATAAAAATAAAAGCAATCGAAGTAAAAAGACAAGTGTATAAAAATAAATCTCCTGAAAACCCTATGAGGTAATCCCAAACGTAAAGCATCAATGGAATCAAACCAATAATAATAAATGAAAAATAAGTGACTGTTCCGATAGCAACGGGAGATTTTTGAGAAGGCATCATTTCTAGTTCGTCCTTCATTATTTCATTGACCCATCGATCCTTATCAGAAGTAATGGTTTCGACTATCTCTTCTAACAATACTCCTACAAAACCTTTATTTCGATAGATTTTACGAATCTCCTCTTTTTCAGTTCCGGGAAGATTTTCAATTTCCCAATATTCGATTTTTTTATTTTTATCATAATTATCTCGTTCTGACTTAGCAGCTAGATATGCACCGATGGACATGGAGAATCCATCCGCTAACAAATTCGCAAATCCTAAAATTAACACAACTGAAGCATCCAAGCCTGCACCTGTTGAACCAGCGACAACTGCAAATGTGGTGACACTACCATCTATCCCACCATAGACAAATTCCCCCAAGTACTCTTGGTATTTATTGAAAAATCTATTTCCTCTAGGAGGATGAATTTCACTTTCTGAAAGGTTAGAAGGAATTGATTGATTCATCTTTTTGGAAAAAAAGGTATCGCAATCGAAAGAATTTAAAGGTGATAAAAATCATAGTTGATAATAATTTTTATCACCTCAATTTCCTAGGATATTAACTTTCTTTATCTTGAAGGAATTTATTTGGGAAGCTATTAGTTTTTCATTTAACAAAAGTTTTAAGTAATCGGAATGATAAGTAGCACTCTTCTTTTTTTGCTTAATTAACACTTCTTCTCTTATTTCAAAACAAGCAAGTGAAATAATATAAATATTATTTCACTTGCTAAAAAAATCACCAGGTGAATCGTAATAATATTTTCTTGATTTTATTTATTCTTTTGTTAGCAGCATTTTTCACTCTTTGGGGCTTTAACAGTAACTCAAATGTAAGTGAGCAAAATATTTTTGGCGGAGCAGAAGTTGGACTAACCACATTTCAAAAGAGAATTATTCACAAAATTAGAAATGGGAACATACCTAAATTAGTGGAATATTTCGATGAAGAAGTTTCGTTGACCATTTTAAAAAAAAGTGATTTTTACAAAAAAGAAGAAGCTGAAAATGTATTGTTAGCATTTTGTCAAAACCATACTGCTAAAAAATTTTTAATAAAACATTTTGGTGCTAATCCTACGGAAACGACTTTCTATTTAATTGGTGAAATGACCACTACTGATAAGGAAAAACTTCGAATCTATATTTCTAATAATAAAACTCATATCGAGAGTATAGAGATTACTACTCCAAGAGAAATTTAGAACAAGTGATTGAGTAATTTTGAAAACTAAATGATCTAATGGAACAGCAAATCGAAGAACATTTACCTAAATATCGAGTTCGTCCACGCTTCCAAGTAGCTACCTCTTTTACACTAGAGCAATTAGTAGAAAAGATTAAAATAAGTTTGGCAAAAGAAAATACACCATGCAAAGGATGGATTCATATTTCGGGACATGGCAAACTTTTGATACCTCGGAAACATCAACATTATTGGTCACCACAATTGTCATTGACTATCGAAGCTGTAGAAGAAGGTAGCTTGCTCCGTGGATTATATGGTCCACGAGAATCCGTTTGGACGCTGTTTATGTTCTTCTATTTTCTTATTGCCTTTGCGACAGTAATTATTTCTATTATTGGATTATCCAATCTTTATTTAGGCAAACCTGGATTAGTTCTCTGGCTTGTTCCTATTCTAATCTTAATATTTCTTACCCTCTTTTTGGTAGCCTTTTTTGGACAAAAGTTAGGACATGACGAAATGGTTACGTTACATCATTTTTTGGAAGATGCTACAGGATTAATCATAGATGAGGAACATCAAGTAGAAGTTAAAAAATAAAAAACATTGACTTTTATCACCTTCCCAATTGACAAAAATCATCTTCCCTTCTTGCGTTAGCATTTAATTTTACATTTAAATTAAATGCGTTTCGATGAATACCATTGCTCCAAAACAAAACAAATTTTCAACCCATTCCAATCCAAATTGCTTTCATTGCGGTGAAAATTGCAATGGAAAAATAGTTCTTTTTTCTGAAAAATCATTCTGCTGTCAAGGTTGCAAAATGGTCTATGAAATTTTAAATGAAAAAAATCTTTGCCAGTATTATGAATTAGAGGAGCAGGCAGGTGTTTCCCTTCGAGGTAAAAAAAGTCCACAATTCGCTTGGCTTTCCGACGAAACAATTCAAACACAACTTATTGATTATCAAGAAGATAACTTGACAAAAATTCATTTTTTGCTTCCTTCGATTCATTGCGCTTCTTGTATTTGGTTGTTGGAAAATCTCTTTAAATTCAATGAAGCAATTCTCGATTCCAAAGTTAATTTTTTAAAAAAAGAAATCTATCTCACTTTTGATAACTCGAAAATTTCTCTTCGTCAATTAGCGGAATTGCTTGCCTCTATCGGTTACGCTCCAGAAATTAATCTCGGAGATCTAGATAAATCTCAACGGAAAAAAATTGATAAAAAAATAATTTATCAACTTGGCGTGGCAGGTTTTGCTTTTGGAAATATCATGTTATTAAGTTTCCCTGAGTATTTAGGTTTAGATGAAATTAATGCTATCGGCTTTCAAAAATGGTTTGGGTATCTCAATATTTTGTTAGCCTTGCCTGTCTTATTTTTTAGTGGAAAAGATTATTTGCAATCAGCTTGGCGAAGTTTGCGCCGTTGGAATCTGAATATAGATGTACCGATTTCAATTGGTATTTTAACCTTATTTGGGAGAAGTATTTTTGAAATATTAAGTGGAATAGGAGCAGGTTATTTGGATTCATTGGCAGGGCTTATTTTCTTTCTTTTGATTGGAAAATGGTTTCAACAAATCACTTTTAACCACCTCTCTTTTGAACGAGATTACAAATCATATTTTCCCGTAGCAGCATTGTTACAAAATGGCGAAACTACACCCATACAAAATCTCCAAGCAGGTGATATTATCATTATCAAAAATAAAGAACTGATTCCAGCCGATGGAATTTTACTAAAAGGACAAGGTGCAATTGATTATAGTTTCGTCACCGGAGAATCAGAATCAATTACCAAAAAAAATGGCGACCAACTTTTTGCAGGCGGAAAACAAATCGGAACAACTCTTGAAATTCAAATTACTAAAACGGTTTCTCAAAGCTATTTAACCCAACTTTGGAACGATGCTATTTTTTCAAAGAAGGAAAAAAATATTCAAAATCAAACACAATATTTAGCCGATAAAATTGGAAAATATTTCACCTACGTAATTTTAACCATAGCATTTTTGACCCTAGCTTATTGGTTGACAATTGATGTTGGAAAAGCTATAAATGCTTTTACTTCTGTTTTGATAATTGCTTGTCCATGTGCAGTTGCATTATCGATTCCATTTACTTTTGGGAATGCGATTCGCATCTTAGGGAGAAATGGTCTTTATCTGAAAAACATCAAAGTCATTGAACAATTTCAACAAATCACCTCAGTAGTTTTTGATAAAACTGGAACGCTCACTTCTACTAAAAACAATACAATTACATTTTTTGGCAAACCGTTAAATGAGCTAGAAAAAAATTCAATAGCTCTGTTGGTTAGTCAATCTTCTCATCCCTTGAGTCAGCAAATCTTAACCTTTATAGAAAGAGAAAAACCTGAAAACTCATTGATGTATAATTTTCAAGAATTCGAAGGAGAAGGTTTACAAGGAGTTGTTTATCAACGAGTTATAAAAATAGGTTCTGCGGATTTCACCCAAAACAAAGCCCAACCTGATGCCAATGTTTTTCTACAAATTGATGGGAAAAACAGAGGGTATTTTTCTATAAAAAGCGCCTATCGAAAAGGGTTTGAGCAAATTGTAAATTTTTATAACAATAAAAATACGACTCATTTACTCTCTGGAGATAATGAAAAAAGTCGGGCAGACTTAATGCCATTTTTTGATAAAAATCTCTACTATTTTCAAAGCCCAAAGGATAAACTAAATTTCATAAAAAAACTCCAATCAACTGGTGAAAAGGTATTGATGCTAGGTGATGGTTTAAATGATGCAGGGGCTTTACAACAAAGTGATGTTGGTGTCGTCATTGCAGAAAACACGAACAACTTCACACCAGCCTGTGACGCTATTTTATCAGCAGATTCATTTATTCAACTTCCTCAATTTTCCAAATATATGCAAGGTTGTTTGCGCTTGGTTTATGCAGCTTACGGTTTAGCATTTCTCTACAATATTGTTGGATTAAGTTATGCTATCCAAGCAAAACTGTCACCTGTGATTGCTGCGATTTTGATGCCTGCTAGTTCTGTGACGATAGTTTTTTTTGGCGTTTTATCAGGAACTTTTTTGGCTTGGAAACTTGGTTTGACTGACAAAAATCATCATTCTGATTGACAAATGTCACCTGATAAAAATCATCCCCAAAGTATCTTTGAAATAGATTTGAGCTTAAAAAAGATAAAATATGAAAATCATTTTTTTCCTCATCATCTTAAGTCTAATAGTTGCAGTTGGATTTCTAGCAGCTTTCTTTTGGGCGGTTCGCTCAGGACAGTATGATGATGATTACACACCTTCTATTCGAATTTTATTTGATGACCAAAACGATAAAAATCAAGATTAAATGACACAAGTAGAACAATTCAGTTACGACAATAAGTCTGTCCGAAATTTTGCTTTGGCTACCGCTTTTTGGGGAGTCATAGGAATGTTAGTGGGACTATGGGCAGCACTACAATTAATTTTTCCAAGTTTAAATTTTGCAACAGCGGAAGTTACCTTTGGTAGAATTCGACCATTACATACAAATGCCGTTATTTTCGCTTTTGTGGGTAATGGAATTTTTATGGGCGTTTATTATTCACTCCAAAGATTGCTCAAAGCAAGAATGTTTTCTGATCGCTTGAGTCAAATTCATTTTTGGGGATGGCAATCAATTATTGTTGCAGCAGCGATTACACTTCCATTGGGAATGACGAGTAGTCATGAGTATGCCGAACTTTTATTACCCATTGATATTTTGATTGCTATCATTTGGATAGTTTTTGGAATCAATATGTTTGGAACAATTTTGAAGCGACGAGAAAATCATTTATATGTAGCTATTTGGTTTTATATCGCTACTTGGGTAACGGTGACGGTTTTGCATATTGGTAATAACTTGGTGATTCCAATTGATTTTTGGAAAAGCTATCCTGTCTTTGCAGGAGTACAAGATGCATTGGTGCAATGGTGGTATGGTCATAATGCGGTAGCATTTTTCTTGACGACACCTTACCTCGGATTGATGTATTATTATTTGCCGAAGGCCGCAAATCGTCCTGTGTTTTCCTACCGATTATCGATCATTCATTTTTGGGCTTTGATATTTATTTATATCTGGGCAGGGCCTCATCACCTTTTATATACTTCATTGCCTGACTGGGCGCAATCATTGGGAACTGTTTTTTCTATCATGTTGATTGCCCCATCTTGGGGTGGCATGCTGAATGGACTACTCACCTTGCGAGGAGCTTGGGATAGAGTTCGAACTGACCCGATTTTGAAATTTATGGTAGTAGCAATCACAGCTTATGGGATGGCAACTTTTGAGGGACCAATGCTTTCCATCAAGAGTGTCAATGCGATTAGTCACTTTACGGATTGGACAATTGGTCATGTTCACGTGGGTACCTTAGGATGGAATGGGATGATGACTTTTGGGGTCTTGTATTGGTTGATTCCACGAATTTATAATACCAAATTACATTCTATCAAATTAGCAAATACGCATTTTTGGATTGCAACTTTGGGAACACTTTTTTATACGATTCCATTGTATTGGGCAGGTTGGACACAACACTTTATGTGGAAAGATTTTTTACCTGAAGGATATTTGCAATATGGAAATTTCTTGGAAACGGTCACCGCAATTTTACCAATGTATTATATGCGCGCATTAGGTGGGACGATTTATGTGATTGGTGTTTTTGTGATGGTTTATAATTTGAGACAAACTATCAAGCGAGGAAAATTGATAGAAAATGAAAATGCAGAAGCTCCTGCAAGAGTAAAATACGTCAGCAAAAAAGGAGAACATTGGCATAGAAAGATTGAAAGAAAACCAATTACGCTTTTATTCTTTTCTACGATTGCGATTTTAATTGGAGGATTAGTTGAATTTTTCCCAATGGTTTTGGTAGATGAAAATGTTCCTAAAATTGCTGCGGTGCAGCCTTATACACCACTTGAACTAGAAGGACGTGATTTATATATTCGAGAAGGTTGTGTCGGATGTCATTCGCAAATGGTCCGCCCTTTCCGATGGGAAGTTGAGCGATATGATTTGGCTGGTGATGCGGGTTATTCCAAATCTGGAGAATTTATTTACGACCGACCATTCCTTTGGGGATCAAAAAGAACAGGTCCTGACTTACATCGAGTCGGTGGAAAATATGCGGATGCTTGGCATTTTACACATATGTTAGATCCTACAAGTACATCTCCTGGAAGTATCATGCCGCCTTATCCTTGGCTATTTAAAGATGATTTGGACGTGTCAGATTTACCTGCGAAAATTCGTGTTTTGCAAAAATTAAATACGCCTTATCCTGAGGGATTTGATGCAATTGCTGTGCAAGAATTACGTCAACAGGCTAAGGAAACTACTAAAACTTTAAAGGCTCAAATTGCTTCTTCGATTCCTGATTTCGAAGCACAAGGTATTTCTATGGAAAAATTAGAGGAAAAAGAAATTATTGCGTTGATTGCTTATTTGCAACGATTGGGAACTGATATTCGACCAAAAACAGAAGAGTGATTGATAATAATAGATGCTAGATTATTAAAACAAATGAATCTATCATCATAAAATATCACCATTTTTTTTTATCAAAAAAAACTTCATCATGTATAAATATATTTTAGAAAAAGCAGGAGACTTAGATTGGATGGCGATAGTTCCGTTGTTAATTTTTACTATCGTATTTGTAATAATTACCATTCGAGCATTTACCCACAAAAAAGATTTTATCAATCATATGGCGAATATGCCATTGGATAAAAACGAAACATTAGACCACGAAAAAGAACTTAAACATGACTTTTAGAAAAATATTAATTACAAGTCTTTCGGTATTATTTGCCTTACCTATTTGGTCACAAATAGAAGGAGACCAACAAACTTCCCTAGACTGGGCAGTCCAAAATATTGTTGTCATCATGGGAGCAACAGTAATTATCGGTGCTTGTTTTGCGCTGTATAAATCCATGAAAGTTATTTGGATGGGGCAGAATATTTCAGCACTCGAAGCAAGTGGAATGAAACATGAACAAGCTGTAAAAACCGTCAAACAAGATAGTTTCTTGAACTATATGTATCGAGAATTGGCTGGTGGAGTTCCATTGGAACAAGAAGCAGACATATTACTAAACCATAATTATGATGGTATCCAAGAGCTGGATAATAATATGCCTCCTTGGTGGGTTGGGATGTTCTATGCTTCGATAATATTTTCCTTTGTTTACATTTTCGTTTACCATTTTTCTGATATCGGAGTTTTGCAAGCAGAAGAATATCAGATAGAAAATAGAAATGCGGAAATTGCAATTGCAGCATTTAATCTAGCCCAAAAGGAAGCGAAGGAAAAGGAAAAATCAAGTGGAGAAAAAGTAGAAAAGTTGGTTGCACTTACGGATTTAGATAAAATTTCGGTGGGAAAAGAAACCTTTGTAACCTTCTGTGCGGCTTGTCATGGAAAGTTGGGAGAGGGAATGGTTGGATTAGGACAAAACCTGACAGATGAATATTGGATACATGGTGGAGGCATCGAAAATATGGTTAAAACGATTTCCAATGGTGTGCCTAGCACGACTATGATACCTTGGAAAACTTCCTTGAGTGAGCAGCAAATTTTAGAAGTAGCTAGTTTTATTTTGACGTTACAAGGTTCGAATCCTCCTAATGCAAGAGAGCCAGAAGGAGAAAAGTGGAAAGAAGAATAAGTGAACAAGAAATATTATAACAATATAATTACAAAATAAAAATGAGTACCTCTCAACCCATAAAAGATAATGAATCTTTTAGAGATTCCATTGCCACGGTAGATCAGCAGGGAAAGCGTATATGGTTGTACCCCAAAAAACCTAAAGGGAAATTCACCAATGCTCGGACTTATGTTAGTTGGATTTTGTTGGCAATCCTTTTTGGGATGCCGTGGATAAAAGTAAATGGTGAACCCTTGATGTTATTCAATGTCATTGAACGAAAATTTATCGTTTTTGGAATTTATTTTGGCCCACAGGATTTTTATCTATTTGGTTTAGCGATGCTCACATTTATTATCTTCATCGCTTTATTTACGGTGATTTTTGGGCGATTATTTTGTGGTTGGGTTTGTCCACAAACTATTTTCATGGAAAATGTTTATCGTAAAATTGAATATTTTATTGAAGGAGATGCTAATGCACAAAAACGACTGAACAAGACACCGTGGACAACTCAAAAGTATTTTAAAAAAATCAGTAAGCATATCATTTTTTTTCTGATTGCTGTGCTAATTGCTAATACTTTTTTATCCTACATTTTAGGAGTAGAGGAAGTGATGAAAATCATTTCAGAACCTATCTCTATGCATTTCACAGGATTTATTTCCATGTTGATTTTTTCCACAATCTTTTACGGTGTGTTTGCTTGGATGCGAGAGCAAGTTTGTATTGCGGTGTGTCCTTACGGAAGAATGCAAGGTGTTTTGTTGGATGAAAATTCTATTGTTGTTGCTTATGACTATGTCAGAGGAGAACCAAGAGGAAGAATCAAAAAGTCAAAGAAAAAAAATCCATTGGAAGTAATTCAACAAAATCTAGCTACTACACCTGAAACCGTAATTGCAGAATCTTCTCCCATAAAATTAGGCGATTGTATTGATTGCAAATTATGTATTCAGGTCTGCCCGACAGGAATAGATATTCGAAATGGCACTCAACTCGAATGTGTAAATTGCACGGCTTGCATTGACGCTTGTGACGAAGTGATGGAAAAAATTGATCGCCCTTTGGGTTTGATTCGCTACGATTCAGAGAAAGGAATTAAAGAAAGTAAAAAGAAAATTTTTACGCCTAGAGTGATTGCCTATTCGGCGGTTTTGATTGTATTGTTAATTTTACAAGGATTTCTTTTTGCCAATCGTGGAGATGTAAATGTATTGTTATTAAGAGCACCTGGTACGCTTTATCAAGAGCTAGAAAATTCTCAAATTCGGAATGTTTATAATTATCAAATTAGAAATAAAACCCTAAAAGTATTCCCCATTGAACTGAGATTAAAGAATGGAATTGGGGAAATAAAATTCATAGGAAATCCACCTAAGACTATCAAAAGGGGAAATACCAAAGGAGTACTTTTTATAGATATACCGATGGGAAAAATAAAAAACAGAACCACCGAATTAACTATTGAAATTTTACAAGAAGGAAAAGTGATAGATGAAGTGGCTACTAATTTCTTGGGGAAATCAGAATAATTTCAAGCCATAAAAAACTCATTATGAGCACTTTACAAATAAAATAAAACATCATGAAAATTAATTGGGGAACAGGCATTACTTTATTTTATAGTCTATTTATGGTAACTATGATTTATATGGTTTATCAAAGTACACAGACGAATAGAAATCTAGTAGTGGAAAATTACTATGAAAAAGATTTACAGTATCAAAATCATTTAAATAAAATTTCAAATTCTCAACATTTAAAAACCAACTTAAATATCCAAAAAAACGGGATGGAAAACCGCATCGAATTTTCTTTTCCAAAGGAAATAAAAAATGTAACAGGAGAGATCCTTTTTTATCGACCTTCTGATAATTCACAAGATAAAACAGCTAATATCCAATTAGACCAAAATCATATTTTTCATTTCTCAACAATACATTTACAAAAAGGAAATTGGAAAGTAAAAGTAGATTGGATAGGCGATGGTACAGCATTTTATAAAGAAGTAAATATTCAAATTTAATGGTTGGACTTTGGGCAGCATTTACGGTGGGTTTGTTTGGAAGTTTGCATTGCGTAGGAATGTGTGGACCAATTGCAGCAGCACTACCCTACCCTTCAGAACAGAAAACTCAACTACTTGTAAGTATATTGTTATATAATTCTGGCAGAATCTTGACTTATGGATTTTTGGGATTGATCTTTGGATTATTGGGAGCAACTTTTTCGATGGCTGGTTTCCAACAAGTTGTTTCTATTAGTCTTGGAGTATTTTTTTTGTTAGCAGGAATCTTTTCTTTTAACCTCGAAAAAATATTACTAAAGTGGAATTGGACAAGTAGGATTTTCTTTTTTGTAAAAAGTCAATTGAGTATTTTTTTACAAAAAAAATCATTGCGGTCACTTTTTTTTATCGGAGTAATGAACGGTTTTTTGCCTTGCGGATTAGTTTACGTTGCACTTGCAGGAGCAATTGCTTCAGGAAGTATTTTGGAAGGTATGATGTGGATGATACTATTTGGATTAGGAACAATTCCGTTGATGGCAGTAGCAGGGATTTCTGGAAAATGGGTTAGTATATCTCTACGTAATTTTTTCAAAAAAACCTATCCATTTGTATTGATAATATTTGCACTTTTACTAATTGTGAGAGGACTGAATATTGAGATTCCAGAAAATTGGTATTATTTAAATAAGATTGGAGAAAAAATAATGTGTCATTAATTTATAGTGACAAAAATCACCTTACTCATTGACTAAAGTCATCTTTTTCATTCTTCGAACGCCTTAATTTTATGGTATCATTTACAAACAAAATAAATATATCATGAAGAATTTAAAAGCCTATAGATTAAGTTTTATTTCAGTTATCTGGAGATTTTATTTGATGATGGCAATTGTCATTATCGCTGGTTTTTCTGGATATTGGCTAGCAGGATTATTAGCCCTTCCTATATTTTTATCACTTATGATGGGAATAAAATTTAAGTTACCAAAAAGAGAATCATCTCTAAAAATCTCGTCATCAAAGAGTGCGCCTTCCCTAAATGTTCCTAAGAATAACTTCCCTAAAGTTGCATAAAATCTAAAAATAATTTGGAGCATTTATTTTTCCCAACTTCAGTTTTAATAACTGGAGTTGGGTTTGTTAACATATATAAACAATTGACTTCTAGTAGTTTATAGCAAAAAAAAGAATTTTGAAATTATTTTCTAAATTCTTTATGATTATACCAATCTATTCTGCATTCATTTTTAAGTCAGCTTTTTTCCAAAATAGTAAATACAAATACCGAATCAAAAGCAGACTAAAAATAATAATAAACACTACTAAATTACTTTTGACAAACGTTGGAAAAAATGCTCCCACCACCAATCCAAAAATAGCTCCATACACTTTTAAAAATCCGTAATCCATCAAAGTAAAATTCGCCAACATTCTTTCGTGCATGATTTTAATTAAATTTTTCATAATTTTTTTATTTCAAATTTAAACAAAAAAAAATCCTCACTACGATGACGATAATCAATAGTGAGGATGATTTTTAGCATCTTGTTTTTTCAGAATGCTACCCTTGCAAATCATGTAACTTTTCCAATTCCAAAATATTAATTACACTATGGTCAATTGATACAAGCCCTTCATTTTTGAAATCTGTCAAGGTACGAATTACACTTTCTTTGGCAGTTCCAACGATACTTGCCAAGTCTTCTCGTAAGATAGTAACTGAACTTTCACTCTCTAGTTTTCCAGAATCGATTCTCTTCTTTTTGACTAAATCAATTAATGCTTCTGCTACTCTTTTCCTAATTGAGTTGTAAGCCAAACTTAATAATTTTTCTTCCTTATCGTGAATATTATTTGCTAACATTTTGATAAATCGAGCAGCAAAATTCTGATTATAATGAAGCATTTTAAAAAAATCTTCCTTGGGAATAATACTCAAAATGGTGGGTTCGATACATGCTGCAGATGTAGCAAAAACCGATTCCTCAATCAGCGGTAAGTAGCCTAGAAATTCACCTGACTCGTGAATTCCTGTGATGTATTCTTTTCCCCACTCATTGGTTTTATAAGTCTTTACTTTTCCTGAAGCAATAAAATACAAACTCTTGGGACGCTCCCCCTCCAGGAATATTTTTTCTTTCTTTTTATATTTTTTAGTTGATCTTTCTTGAGTTAATTTTTCCAATTCTTGTCGTCCACGAGTTTCATTGATAAATGCAGTTAAGCCTTGTTGGGTGCCATCGAATGCTTTTTTGATTCGTTCACTTTTTTTGATTCTTCGCTCTATTACATCTAGTAATTCTGACTGGTCAAAAGGTTTGGTGATATAATCATCTGCGCCCAAATTCATTCCTTTTCTGAAATCGCTTCGCTCCGCTTTAGCAGTCAAAAAAATAAAAGGGATTTCCGCAGTTTTCGGTTTTTTCCCTAAAATATTTAATACGCCGTACCCATCTAATTCGGGCATCATCACATCACATAAAATCAAATCAGGAGGATTGGTCATTGCTTGTTGCACACCAATTTTTCCATTTTCGGCGGTGACAGTTTCATAGTTAGAAAGTTCTAAAATTTCTGCCAAATTTTCTCTAACGTCTAAGTTGTCTTCGATAATTAAAATTTTTTTCATGCTAAAATTCATTTATAAAAGGTAATCAATTCTGTAGGACAAAGTACTTAAATTTCATTTCTTAAGTAGGTGATAAATATCACTAAAAGGTAATGATCTTTCTCATTTTTTTTAAGTCGAAGTGTTTGCAATTTGCACAAGAAGAATAATTGATACTTTATTCGTAAAAAAATACAATTTATAAACAACTGATCTTCAGATAATTAAACCAAAAGATATGAAAAAGATACTTGTACCTACTGACTTTTCTGCTAATGCAAAATCTTCGTTCGAATATGCATTGAGATTGGCAGATAAAATTAATGCGCTGGTTGAAGTAGTGCATTTCTATCATCCAACAGTTCAGCAAGTAGATGGTTTTTTGGAGCTTTCAAATGGAAAATTAGAGGAATCGTTGCGAGAAAAAATGTATGATTTTATTGAAAGTTGTTTTGACAAATCCATCGAAGAAATTCTTTTGGCGGAAATGGTTGCTTATCAATTAGAACTGGGATTTGCTACTGACAAAATTGTAGAATTTTCTAAATCAGGAGAATATGATTTGATTGTGATGGGTGCAACTGGTACTACAGGAATCTTTGAAAAAGTTTTTGGAAAAGTATCTTCTCATGTAGCACAATATGCTAAATCTTCGGTGATATTAATTCCTGCAGGAGTATCTTTTGAACCTATTGAGGAAATTATGTATGCAAGTGAATACGAATCTGTAGATGGAGAAATATTATTTGATGTAGAAAAATTCGCTAAGTATTTTGATGCAAATGTTCACCTTGTCCATGTCTATGATGAAGATGAAAAACAGCCTGGGGGTCTCAGTCATTTTTTATTGGAAAAAGCATTTCAAATCAAAGCACCTTCGCTAAAATTCACCATGGAATCCGTGACAAGCGATTCGGTTGCACATGGGTTGGAAAAATTTGCCGAAGAAAAAGAAATGGATTTGATGGTATTGGTGAAACCAAAACGAAAATTTTGGCAACGCTTAATTCATAAAAGTGAAACGAATAGCATTATCATGAATCCGCAGTTACCCATCATGGTGATGCATTAATTAAAAAAAATACGCTTATGAAAAAGATATTAGTACCAACTGATTTTTCTGACAATGCAGACAACGCACTTCGCTACGCTATCAATATTGGAAATTATTTTGAAGCAGAAATTCAGCTACTCCATACTTATGATGTAAAAAGTACAACAGGTTCATTTAAGTCGGTGAGAGAATATATTAAAGAGGACGTCGAACGAGATCTTTCTGACAACTTGCGAAAATTTAAAACTTCCATTCTGGGAAGGACAAAATTACAAGGTCGAGGCATCGAAGGAAATCCTATTGATGTGATTTGTAGTCTAGCTACTCACGAAAAATTTGATCTTATCGTGATGGGAACGCAAGGAGCAAATGGATTGAAAGGAATTTTTCTAGGAAGTAATACTTCAGGTGTTATGAAAAAAACCACTACGCCACTACTTGCTGTTCCTAATAATTTTAAATATCGTCCTATCAAGGATATTATCTTTCCAGTTGATTCTGGAATTATAGCTGATGAAGATGTGCTCAAAATATTCCTTGAAATCGCAACCGCTTATAAATCAAAAATCAAAGTGGTTCATCTTGAAACAGAGAAAGTTGTAGCTGGCTATGACCCCGGTATAGAATATTTTTTAAAAAGAATTCCGCATTCCTTTCATCGAATATCTGGGTCGAGAGCAGTCAATGAAGTCATCAATGATTTTGTTTATGAGAATAATTCGGATATGCTATGCATGATTAGACGAGAGCGGCATTTTTGGGAAAACTTATTTCACAAGAGTGTGACGACTAAAGAGATTTTTGATAGCCCTGTACCGCTGTTGATTTTGCATAGCCAAGTTTAAAAATATTTTTCGAGTTGATTTTTGTTGTTTTGAATCCTTTATAAATTAAAACTTATAAAGGATTTTTTATTTATAAAATACTGACTGTCAGTAACTTACATCTTAATGACGAAAATCACCTTTTCCCCTTGACAATCGTCATATTTAAATTTTCATTTTGCTACTATCTTTGAAATATAAATTACAACCGATTAAAAAAATTACTCGATGAGATCTATTTATAAAATATCAGTATTAATTATCATGCTAATTTGTTCAGCAAATTCTTGTGAACAAAAGATTTTGGAAGTTGAAAATGTATTGCTACAAGACATGGCAAATTTTGATAAAGCCTTCATCCCTGTGCTTTACTATGTGAGACAAGGAGAGATGGATAATGCTAAAAAATCTGTTTTTTTTCTAAATCATGCTTGGCAAAAATTTCAAGGAAAATATAAAAATGCACAACCTGAAAATGATAATTGGCAAGAAATTTTTCGAATGACGGATGCTTGGTTATCAGATGCTTATTTTTCTATCGAAGCGAGAATGCCACAGGATGCTTATATTTTTTTAGACCATGTTCGATATCAATTGATGGAGTTTCGAAGGCAAGAACAACTCAATTATTTTTTGGATAACGTTTGGGAATTTGAAGCTTCCTTGGATTTGGCAGAAGAAGTTGCGGTTGACCAAATGTTATGTCTGCTAGATTATGGTGAATTTGAAAAATTGGTAGAAATGGTTAACCAAGATTGGACAAAATTAAATCGTCCAAAAAACATTGCGACTCTTTTTGAATTGGATGAAGCAAAAATGAAAATTCTAGACAGCAGAAAACAAAAATTGAAATTTACTTTGCTCGAATTTAATCAAGCAGTCGAAGAAGCAGAGGGAGAAAACTTAGCGATAACTGCCACTTTTTTCAAGCAAGCTTATTTAGATTATCTGGCGTGTTTTGGAGATTTTATTAGTTCCAAACATTATTACGCTACGCTTTAAAATATACCAGACATGGATTGGAGGAGTAGTTTTTTAATATTGAAATTACTCTCTGGTTTTTTCAAAAACAAAAAAATTATAAATAATGAATAGTGAAAAAAGCATTCAAGATATTATGACCATTGACTTGGTTGCGGTAAATCCTGAAGATATGTTTTCGGATGTAAAAGCATTGTTTGATAAAAATGATTTTCATCATTTGTTGGTCGTTGGAGAAAATGAAGAACTATTAGGAATCATCAGTAGAGAAGATTTATGGAGAACTGCTTATCATGTTTCCTTTGTGACAACAGGGCAAACTTTTTCAAAAAATTGGTATACCAACTATCAAGTCAAAAACATGATGACCAAAAACCCTATTACGATTGAGCCAGAAGATACGCTCGGTTTGGCGGCAGATATTTTTTCGTCCAATAAGTTTCGAGCGTTGCCTGTAGTTGATGGAGAGGAATTGGTCGGGATTGTTACCCCTTACGATTTGATGCAATATGCTTTTAATGATATTTCTTTTTCAGAATAATAAAACTTAAAAATAATGATTGATACTCCAATTAAAAATGTGATGACAACCGAAGTAATTTGTGTACACCCTACAGACTTAATGCAAAAAGTGAAAGAGATTTTTGATGTCAATACTTTTCATCATATTCCTGTGATAGATGATGATGAACAATTGATAGGAATACTCAGCAAGCATGATTTTAATAAAGTGCTGACTACTTTTTCAGTTTTTAAAAACTCTAAAGCAGATGTCGCTAATCGAAAATTTATGATGTCTATGATGGCAAAAGATGTGATGACTAAGCAAGTAGCTAAACTAGGACCAGAGCATAAACTTTCCACAGCATTGGGTATTTTTAGAGAAAATATGTTTCATGCCTTGCCTATTATAGATGATGAAAATCGAGTAGTTGGAATGCTTTCTACATTTGATTTATTGAACTTTGCCTTCGATGAAAAAAGACTACTTTCAAATACTTAAGTAGTCGTACATAATATGGTATTTAGAGTTTAAAAAATAAAAAATCCTTTTAAAGTAATTTTAAAAGGATTTTTTCTATTGTAAATATATTGTTATGTTAATAAAACAGGCAGTTCTCGCAAAAAAATTGCCTATCAAATAATATATATCTGACTAATCTGTGAATGTTCGGATATCATCAATTTTCATATTTTTTTCTAATAAATTTCCAATTTTTTAGAGCATCTAAAAACAAAATATTATTGGTTGTGATTTTCAAAAAAGAAAACATGGTGACAAAAATCACCATGTAGATTGAAGAATATCAATAACCCGAAAAGAAGTTTTTCTGACCTTGTAAGAAATAGTTAAAGAATAAAAAAATCTAAACATGAAAAATATTTTAGTACCAACAGACTTCTCAGCATGTGCCAATAACGCTATTGAATTAGGGTTTGCTTTCGCTGAATTTTTTGATGCTAAATTGTATCTATTCTCTTGCGTGGACATTCCCGAAAACTGGGAAAATCTATCTAAAACTGAACAAGATTTAAAACCAGAATCGCAAGCCATTTTTAATAATGCAAAAGTATTGTTACAAAAATGGGTGAAAAAAGCAGAACGAGGAGGTGTTGATTTAGTGACTATAATTTCAGGAGGGAATTTTTTAAAAGAGTTAAAAAAACAAGTAGCTGAGACTCAAACTGATTTTGTAGTCATGGGTTCACATGGAGCAAGTGGCAAACAAGAATATTTTATTGGTTCTAATACCCAAAAAGCAGTTCGTCGATTACATATTCCTGTATTTGTACTAAAAAATCCTTTGAAAGAATATGCGTTTAAAAAGGTAGTTTTTGCTTCTAATTTTGATGTTAATGAACAAAAAACATTCTTACGTTTTTTGAATTTTATTAAATGGTTTTCACCCGAAAAAATTCATCTACTATCTATCAATACTGCAGGTTGGTTTATACAGCCTTCCTTATTGATGAGGGAAGCGATGGAGGATTTCAAGAAATTAGCAAAGGACTTTGAATGTGAAACTCATTTCTATCGAGATTTTTCAGTTGATACTGGAATCAGGCATTTTGTCGAAGAAATCGAAGCAGATTTGGTCGTTATTTCGAATCAAAATCGAAGTCCTTTACGACGAATATTTCAAGGTAGCAATGTGGAAGCATTGGTGAATCATTGTCCGATTCCGGTGCTTAGTTTGGATTTCCAAAAAGTACTTGAGGAAGCAGTTGATTAGAAAAAATATTTAGAATAAAAAAACCAACACTAAATTTAGTGTTGGTTTTTTTGATGGAAAAAATCACCCAAATCTATTTCCCAACAGGCGCATCATAATAAGCAAAAGCCAATAAATCATGAGTAGTAACTATCCCTATCAATACACCATCTTCCATCACAGGAATGGCATGATAAACATTTTCCAACAATAAATTTGCAGCGAAATATATCGAGTCGTCGGGGTTCAAATAGACTGGATTTTTAGTCATCATATCTTTTGCAAGTAGATTGTTATAAGTCAATCCGGAGTAAGATTTCCCTGTAGTTTCATTTGATAAGCGATAGGTCAATTTTACAAAATCTGACTTACTGATAATTCCTTTTACCATTGCCATATTGTCCACTACGGGTAAGTGATGAAATTTATTTCTGTCAAAAATTCTTTTGATTTCAGGAAATCGAGTATTGAGTTTCACTACTATCAAATCGGTGGTCATGATATCTTTTAATGTTTTTTCACCTTCCACAATTCAATTGTTTTACTTTTTAAAACATTGATAATCAAACACTTATGACTATTTCACTTTTTTTTTAAAAAAAGCCCTTTCAAACCTTGAAGTATGAAAGGACTTTTCTTGTTTCCTACAAAAATGTAATTTTACAATTTAAAAATAACAATACATTTACAAATTAGCACCACTACACATCAATCATCCAAAAGATGGAAAACCATCAAGGGTAAAGTAGTCGTCCTTGCCATTTTTTTAGTCAGACTGAGTTGGAAAAAATTCTCTAAAACATTACGTTGCCGATTTACCAAAACGATGAGATCAACTTCATTTTCTTCAGCATATTGATACAATCCATTCATGACCGAACGATTCTTAATATTGACAATATTAAATGAAAAGGCAGGATCTCCCTTTTCAAATAATTTATAAAAAATAGTGTCTTCTATATTTTCGTAATTGTCTTGCTCTTCGATGTGTACAAAGTGCATAGTTACTCTAAAGATATTTCCAAAGTCAATGATAGATTCTATCAAAAT
The DNA here is from genome assembly GCA_045106765.1 of Saprospiraceae bacterium. GTDB lineage: Bacteria > Bacteroidota > Bacteroidia > Chitinophagales > Saprospiraceae > CAJQQY01. The sequence continues at coordinate 62,752 of JBGCFD010000052.1, forward strand.
TTCGTCAGCAGATTCGTAATTACTAGCGTATAATACATTTTCAAAATCTTGATATTTTACATTTTCAGGAATCAAAAAAACAGGGCAATGTGCCCGTTGAGCAACTGACGATGCTATACTTCCTAGCATTTTATCTAAAGCATTATTTGCTCCAGTTGTTCCCATCACCAGTAATTCGACCTCCTCCTCTTCGCTGAGAAGTACGATTTTCTTTGTGATGTTGATGGCTTCATAAATCGCAGTTTCTATTTTTTGAGTGGTCAATATATTAGTCTTTTCATTTACATCTTCAAGAGTAACAAACTCATTTAACATTTCTGTTAAAACCTCTTGTCGTGATTTTTCTGACTGTAATATTAAGGGTTGGTTAGTACTCAAATTTCCCGTATTGATATGAACAACTTTTAATCCATACCCCAGAGTTTTCGCCAATTCTTTAGCGTATAAGAATGCCTTTAAAGCACTTTTAGAAAAATCTGTTGGCACTAATATTTTTTTCATGATGTTTATTTTTTAGAAAAGAAGATTTTAAGTTTTCACTTTTGATGTTTCATCATTAAGTGTTCTGATGATATCAAAAGTGGTAACTATACCTACTAATTTATCATTTTCAACCACGGGTAAGGCTCGAAATAAATTTTTACTAAAAATATCCAAAGCGACATTGATGCGGTCATCCGGTTCGAGTTTACCTATACCACGAGTCATGATGACCTCGGCGTTGTAGTTGTTGAGACGAGTTTCATTAATAATTTTTTCCAATGTATTTTCACCTAAGCCTTTCATAAAAAGTAGTAAATCCTCTCGGCTGATAATTCCTACCACTTTGCTAGAACGAGTGACAGGGATATGGTGAATCGCATTTTCTTTAAAAATATCACGTACTCTTGAAAGTCGGTCACGTTCAGCGACGGTGATAACATCAGTAGTCATAATTGTTGAAATTGGAGCTAAAACATTCATAATTTATTTTTTTTAGATGAACAATAATTTTATTGCAATTTCTAAAAAAGGAAAAAAGAACTTGATGATTTTTGTTAAGAGGAAAGGGTGATTTTTGTCATGGTTTCAACAATTCATTTTGATTTATATTTGATAAAAAGAATTGACTTACTAGGTATCTTTGATTCAGATATTTTTTTGATAAAAAAATAATTCTAATTCAAGAGGCCGATGATGACCCAATCTATTCTAGTAATTTATCTTTTGAAGAAGAGTTCGTCGAGTTGTTTTTAAAAGGAAGTGTTTCGATTCTTAACTTTAATTTTTCCTTTCCTGCGGAGCTTTTGGATACGGAAAAAGAGTGGGAAGATTTAGTTTTGGATAATTCGACTCATGAGCAATTAAGAGAAATTGAAATTTGGTCAAAGCATCAGGAAATATTAATGAATGATTGGGGATGTCCAAAAAAAAATTAATAAAGGTTATCGAACATTATTTTATGGTCTACCAGTATTATTGACACTTACTCAATAACCACAAACGGTTTCCATAAATGCACATAATCAATTGAGGGACACTTGCCATTTTATGTTTTGTTTATCGTGGTGTTTATTTTTCTTCCACTAATTGAATATTATTTCCGCAAGTATCATTAAATACAGCCGCTATTACTGTACCCATTTCTGTTGGTTTCATGCTAAATTCGACTTCTAATTTTGTTAATCTTTCAAATTCTTCTTGAATATTATCAACATAAAATTGTGTCCAAGGGATTCCTGCTTTCCTTAAAGCATCTTGATAAACTTTTGTAGGCTCATGATGAATAGGTGCGGGTTCGAGTAATAATTCTGGACCGCCTTGGTCATATTTAGACACTACTGTTAGCCATCGATTTCCTTCACCCAAGGGAAGATCTATCTTTTTAATAAATCCCAAAACATCGGTGTAAAAATCTAAAGCTTTTTGATTTATCGAAAGTTGCTCTTCTATAAATTGAAGGAGGCATTCCTGTTTTAGTTCTGAATAAATTCGAAAAGGAGTTAATGCTTTCAAATCCTACTGCATAGCAGGTATCAGTTACTGACTTACCAGTCTGTAAAATATCTTTCGCTTTCTCGATTCGTTTATTTATTAAATATTGTCGAGGTGTAATTCCATAGTATTTTTTGAAAACTCTAATCAAATGGAATTTTGATGTAAATCGTAAATGAGCAAGTAAATCTAGGTTTAATTTTTTTTCAAAATTTGTGTCGATATATTTTTTTGTATTGACTGCAATATCAATTTGAATCTTATTGGATATTGGAGTAACAGATTTTTTTTATTCGTTGTCGTTCTTGAATATAGTAGGTCATGTTTTTTTCGTTATCGGCTTCATATCTACTCAGTCTTCTTTTTATTTTTTTATAGCCAAAATAACTGGTATTTCTGATACTGGACTAAATTCATTTTGTTCTGTAACTGGATTATAACATTTTTCATATCCTGCTGCTGCAACGTAAGCAGCTATAAATATAGAATCAGAATTAGATGAATAATTATTTAAATCTAACCTGTCAAAATATTTGTGTAAATCGTTAGTAACCAAAGAATCTACAAACATCCATCCTCCTCCTTCTCTTGTATAAATATAATTATTCACATCTACATTACGGTCATCTCCATAGTATAATCGAATAGCTAACGGTTTGCCAGTTAAAGGAGTTATAAAAGCAGAATAATATACATCACGATTATTTACAAAACTATCAATTTGAATAGATGTAAATTTCGAAGTGGGAATTCTTTTTAAATCGAAATATATTCCATTCTGGGGATTTTCTTCATTTATCTCTAAGAATGGTTTTTTACATGTCCCATATTCTGCTGAGATTACTTTTGCTTGATAAATTCCTAAGTCGAGATTTTTAAATTTAAAATTACCAATTGAATCTGAATTTGTAGAATTGACTATTCCATCTTTTTCCAGAGTTACTTCAACAACTGGAAAAGGCATGGCAATATGATGACCAAACTCATCTTCAAAATCAATGCTCCCCAAAATGATTCCTTTTTGATTTGATTTCAAATTATTTGGTTCCTCATTTTTACTGCAATTTACTTGTAAAAAGATGATGCCTAATAGAAAAA
>JBGCFD010000053.1:0-3731 GCA_045106765.1 Saprospiraceae bacterium
CCTTCCTAAGAATCTGATCAATGAAGGAGAAGTAAAAAGAATTCTTTACATGGCAGGGAGTCCAAGAAGCTACCGCCTAGATTTGAGCAAAGGTTACTTGAACCTAAACGGAATTACAGCTATCACGAAACCGAAACAAGAGTTCCAAGTAATTCCGATTGCCATCCGAACTATCGAAGCAAATTTATTTAGCCAAGGAAAAAAAAAATGGTGTGAGTTCTTTTTCCTTAATGAAGAATCTCATGTTTGTTGTTTTATGTTCCATGAATATTCGCTTGACAATTTTAGAGAACAATTCAAAGAATTGTATTACGATGAAATTGCACCAACTGACGCAAGATGGAAAATTAGTTTTGTTGAAAAATTGAATAAAGACAATCAAAAATATTTCATGGCAAACTTTGCCTATGAAATGTTGCAACCTGATGAAGTTGCTATTCAAGCGGAATTGGTTTCTCAAATCAAGCAACAAGTAACGTATATTTTTAGAGGCGACACGGTAGAGCATCGAAGTACATACAAAATTGGTTACTCCTCACCGCAAGAACCGACTCAGGAAGACTTGAAATTGGAAGCTGCAAAACAGCAAAAATTATTGGAAGAAGTGTTTCCAATTCCTGAGAAAAAAGAAGATAAGAAACCAAAGCCAGCTGCAGCGAGGAAATCAGGAGCAAAAAAAGCAACAGCTTAATTTTAGTAAATAATGTTTCATAAGTCCTAGGAATCGGGAAAACTCGGTTCCTACTTTAAAAATCAAAATTATGATTATTGCATTTTGGCTGTTTTTTATTTTAATAATGGCTATTCGTGAAGCTTATACTTCAGAAAAAGCGATCAATAGAATAGGAAACCAACTTTCTGAAACTAGCATACTAGCATTAGAACATGAATCAAATTGCTGTGGTGCAAAAATTATCATGCAAGATTCAAATGGACATGGAAAGTGTAATGAGTGTTTTGAAAATTGCACTCCTAGAAAATAGTATGTTTGTTTAGATGTTCGGCTCGTGATTTAAAAAGTTGAATTGCGAGCCAACATTTTTTCACATAAACCATAAGAGAAAAGGGTTAGAAGTTTTTTTTAAGCACCTGATTCGTGAACGAATGTATCGGAGCAACTACGTTTTGTGAAACTCGGATTTGTAACGTTTGAAAAGCAAAGCGTAGGCGATGGTGCATGAGTGAACGACACTTGAAAGGAAAAGTAGCTACAAAGTCGGAGGAGAAGATTTACTGGAGAGGAAGCTTTGTAGCGGTCAACTTTTAAAATGAATTTCAATAAATCCACTAACTTTTTATGTATCGATTTTAGGAAATCTATTGTCTGAAAGTAGGAGAGGGGAACTTTGTGAGTGGCAAGAGAAAAAGACGTATAGCAGGCTTTTTTCTCTTGCTACTCACGCGGGTGAGAGAAGCTGCTGAATGTAGAGAAACGAAATGAAGCGGCTGATGACTGGAATTGACAAATCTTTCCCTTCAAAAGATGAGTGTCGTAGCCTTTCGTTTTAAGCTCCACTTAAAATCAAATTCGCACTTTCGGCACTTGTATTTCGAATCTGGTTTCTTTCAGAGTGAAAACTTGATTTAAGTAAGTTATAAAAAAAATGATAACAGTTTGTATTTAAGTATATCCCAAAAGAAAATTTTAATTTTCAACAAGTTTTAAAGCTAATACATAAGAGACATTGCTTGTCTAGTTTCATAACAAAAAAATTACTTGCCAGACTATTACGTAAATAAATTTTGTTAATTTCCTAAGATATATCGACAGTTCGATTTAATAGTAAATTTGAAAGAATTAATCTATTTCTAATGTTTATTTTCCCTCTCCTTATATATGACAGATATCATAGTTTATTTATCGTAAGCATCCGACCAACCCCATCTTGCTCAGTCCATCCCCACGACCTACCTTTGCCGCTCATCAAAAATAAAAAAAATGAGCCAACAAAAACAACAAAAACAACAATCACCCCGCCAAGAAGAAATGTTTAGTCTCATCGATCAACAACTAAAAAGCGGTCTAAGCCAAATCCAATTTTGCCAAAACCACCAAATCAGCATCGCCACGTTCAGCTATTGGCGAAAAAAATATTTGGTGGAAAAACAACCAAAACCTACCAATCATTTTATCCCCATCCAAGTAAAAACAACTCCACAAAATATTGCACCTATAGAAATTAAACTCCCCAACCAAATCATCTTGCGTTGCAAAAATTGGCAATCCAACCAACTCTCCACCCTCATTTTGGAACTCCAAAAAATCGAATTTAACCCTAAAGACTTATGCTAAGTTTTTCCACCCAGCAACGCTACTTCATCTATCCAAAAAATTGCGATATGCGAAAAGGATTCAACGGACTCGGCGGATTAGTCAACCAATTTTTTGACCACCCATTGATGAGTGGCGATATTTTTATTTTCCTCAATCGCCGCCGAACCCACCTCAAATTATTGATGTGGGACGCCACCGGTTTTGCCATTTATTACAAACGTCTCGAAGCAGGAACTTTCGAAATGCCGACTTATAACGCTTGCACTAATACATCTACAACTTTTGAAATCCAATGGAGTCACCTCGTTTTGATGCTCGAAGGTATCGAAATAAAAAGCATCAAAAAACGAAAAAGATATAAGCAAATAGTATGAAAAATAATTCAATTTTCCGTACCTTTAAGTGTGAGCAAAGATGAGAAAATATCAAAACTATCCAAGGAAAACCTAGTGTTTAAAAGGGAAAACGAACAGCTAAAATTTGAAATTGCTAACCTAAAGCGTTTAATTTTTAGCAGCAAAACCGAACGTTTTGTCCCCAATACAATTGCTGATAACCAAGGTTCCTTATTTGCCGAAAAGATCCAAAGTACAGAAAAAGAATCGGAACAAAACACCACCACAGAGAAAATTACCTACGAAAGAAAAAAAGCATCAGCCTCCAAAAACAACCATCCTGGTCGCAACAAAATACCTGATCATTTGCCTACTCGTGAAGTAATTTTGGAACCAGATGTAGATACTTCTAGCATGAAATTTATCGGAGAAGAAGTAACCGAAACTTTGGATTACCAACCCAGCCAATTAACAAAAATAATCACCAGACGAAGAAAATATGCCATAACCGAAAAGACCATTTTGCCACTAGTTGATCAAAATGGCGTAATTATGGAAAACCTGAAAATTCCAAAATTGGAGGAAGGCGAATCCTTAATCATCATCGCCGATCCTAAATCTCGCCCGATTCCAAAAGGCATCGCTGAAGCAAGTTTGTTAGCACATATTATCGTTCAAAAATTCATCGACCACCTTCCATATTATCGCCAACGCCAAATTTTTAAACGCAATTACAATTGGGATTTGCCCTCTAGCACGATCAACGATTGGTTCATCGGCTGCTGCACCTTATTAAAACCGTTATACGATTTGTTGGTCAAAAAATTATTAGAAAATAAAACTCCAAGGAATTATTTACAAGCCGACGAATCGCCCATCAAAGTTTTAGAAACAGAAAAAAAAGGAAGTCCCAAAAAGGGAACACATCAAGGTTATATGTGGGTTTATCGATCCCCATTGAAAGGAATTGTCGTATTCCAATACCGAAAAGGTAGAGGTGCGAATGGACCAAAAGAAATGTTGGCGACCCACCAAGGTTATCTGCAAACAGATGGATATATAGTCTATGATAAAATCGCCAAGTCGGGAGATTTTGAATTAGTCGGTTGCTGGGCACACAC
>JBGCFD010000054.1:0-3028 GCA_045106765.1 Saprospiraceae bacterium
ATTTTGTTTGACAGGATTTCTAAATTTTGTTTTCTTTTTATAGATAGTCTGAGTCCAGTATTCCGATTTTTCGTTTCCATGAATCCAACCTTTATAATTTTTTGTTTCGATTACAAAGACTCCGTAAATGGAAATAATCAAATGGTCGATTTGGGTGTATCTATCTTCTGATTTTAGGTAGAGGTCATGGAATATTTTGTATTCCGTTTTATCTAATTTTCGGAGTACTCGTGAAACTTTATACTCGCCTCTGATGCCTTTGATTTTTGGTTTTAGATATTTATAGACCAGAACGCTTTGTAAGACTTTAAAAATTTCTTCGCGGAGATGCCATAAAAATGGATTTTTAGTTTTTTAAAGATGTCGCCTTTTTGGTAAAAAAAGAGGCGACATCTTCGTTTTTTGGTCGTCTATATGGGCAGAGTAAGAAAAAAAAAAATTAAACTTTCCTTCTTGTCGAAACAATCCTATTTTCTACATTCAATCTGATTAAATCAAGGACATAAGGATGATTTTATTTTTGGGTTCCAACAGTTAGATACGAACTAAACGAAAAGATTTATCTTTTAAATTATGTCCTCACTTAGAGCAAATCATCATGTCTTCCCAAATATCTATTTGAACAATCACCTTAATTTTGTCAAAAGTCTAGTTATCAATCTAGTCTATATCATTGTTCATGCATCCAAATAACTTTTCTACAATTTCCCTGATACATGCAACGGGGCATTAATCATTTTGAAAGGCAGAATCATACTCCTAACTCCATTTCCCTATAGATTTTAAATAGAATTAAATAAAATTCACCCTAAAAGAACAATTATTCTACCTCTAAAAACCAATCTGAAAGTAGATTGCAAGCCATACAAATGCTCGTATGTGAACTAAATTTTCTAATCAATTAATAAAAGAATATGAGATTATTAGCTTGCTTGATTTTTACTATTTTTTGTTTAAATAATTCCTTTTCCCAAAACGTGAAGGATATTGAGTTGGATATAATGACAGATGAATATTGGTGGGGAGGTCTTAGTACTTTAGGACACCAAACGCCGTATGATGATAGCTCTGTTTTTAGTAAAGACCAATGGGGAGATAATGTAGGTAATCAGGCTCAACCTTTATTAATATCCAATAAAGGGAGGTATATATGGAGTGAAGAACCTATTAAATACTCTTTTAATCAGGGTAAACTAAAGGTATCTGTAAGAGAGGGGCATATTATCTCAGGGGAAGCGGGTAAAAACTTAAAATCTGCCTATCATTATGTTGTCGAAAATTTCTTCCCTCCCAATAAGAAAATACCAGCGGAGATAATGTTTACTCATCCTCAATATAATACATGGATAGAGTTGACTTATAATCAAAATGAAGAGGACATCTTAAATTATGCTCAAGCCATTATAGATAATGGCTACCCTCCAGGCGTACTAATGATTGATGATAACTGGCAAGAAGATTATGGCGTATGGAAATTTTCTCCACGCAGATTTAAAGACCCCAAAGGAATGGTTAAAAAATTACATGCTATGGGATTTAAAGTTATGCTATGGATATGTCCGTTTGTCAGTCCTGACTCTCCTACCTATAGAGAAATAGCAGAAAAAGGAATGTTGGTTTTAGACCCACAAAAAGAGCAAGATATATTGTGGGCTAATACGAATAAAAAAGCAGCCATCATCAGATGGTGGAAATGGTGCGAGTGCTTGTGTAGATTTGAGTAATCCAGATGCGATGGATTGGTTTAAAGGACAATTGGACATTCTTGTGGAAGAATATGGAGTGGATGGATTTAAGTTTGACGCTGGGGATGCTGATTTTTATATCAACGATGTTTTTACTTATAAAAAAGGTTCACCGAATGACCAGACGATGTATTTCGCAAAGTTAGGACTTTATTATCCATTGAACGAGTATCGTGCTTCGTGGAAAATGGCTGGATTACCATTGGCTCAGCGACTGCGAGACAAGGAGCATAAATGGGAAGACCTGCAAAAATTAATTCCTGATATGATGTCGCAAAGTATTATGGGGTATGCCTATACTTGCCCAGATATGATTGGTGGAGGGGAGTTTCAATCGTTTCGAAAAATTTCAACTATCGATGAAGAATTGGTTGTAAGGTCAGCTCAGGTACATGCCTTAATGCCTATGATGCAATATTCGGTAGCTCCATGGCGGGTGCTTTCTCCAGAGAATAATGAACTATGTAAACAAGCTGCTCTTACCTCTTGTCTCATCCCATAACGCAACTTGACTTTGCCGCTCATCAAAAATATCAATAAAAATGAGCCTAACCGAAAAAAGAGGAATAAAAATCACACCGGTCGAAACAAAATTCCAGATCATTTGCCCACCTGTGAAGTCATCATCGAGCCCGAAGAAGACACCACAGGAATGAAAAAAATCGGAAAAGAAATCACCAAAACCCTAGCATTGAATGAAGTTTTCTTCGTCTCCTTTTTCGCCATAAATTGGTATAATATGTAGTCCGCCCAATCCAGCTTCTTGATAAAACTTAAGATTCGTGCTTATGCCCTCTTTGGTGACAGAATTACCCATCCACCACCAATAAGCCCATGGTTTATAGGTTTGTTCGGATGGAATTATCTGAATATTACTTTTTTGACTATTGATTTCCTTTGAATTACAGGCCGTAAATAAAAATAGAATACTTATGACATATAGTAAGTTGCCTATTATATATATGATTTCATTAGTTTGTTTTTTCCTTGTCAACCAATTCTAGACCTTTTGGAACCTCTACATTTCTGCATCCATCAAGAACTAAAGTTTTCTCCTCTGCCACAACTTCTACATTGTTCATTTTCCAATTGGATACATTCTTTAAAGAGCCTGCCTGCTTTGCTTCAATATAAATATTCTTCCAGCTGAAATTGTCCATTTTCTTCTCTTCGTGTGCACTAGCATAAAAAGCTCTGTTTGCTCCTGTAGCTGTTATATTCGAGATTACAACATCCTTAAATTCGGGGATTCCCCTTTCAGCAGGAACAACAGGCTCTAATAA
>JBGCFD010000055.1:0-48084 GCA_045106765.1 Saprospiraceae bacterium
CAAATTTCAATCTTGGTCTGAATACATTAATGATTTAGTAGCCGCAGCAGATCCTGGCAGAGAGAATGTAAATGTGTGGAGAATAGGATTTGGAGGAGAATATGTGCCTGATGCAAGATCGTACAATAAATATTTGAAAAAAGTGCGTTATACATTTGGAGCTTTTTATAGCAAAGACCCAAGATCAGTACAAGATGATCATCTTTTAAAATACGGGGCAACGGTTGGTTTTGGTCTTCCTGTAATTTTACCACAGGGTAAAAAATCGTTTGTCAATTTAGCCTTCGAAGTAGGGCAGATCGGGATAGCAGATGCATTGAGAAGAACATATTTCAAAATTAATTTAGGATTTACATTAAACGATAATACTTGGTTTTTTAAACGAAAATTTAATTAAAAATGAAAGATTTACGAAAATTAATGAAGTTGGCGCTGCTCTTGGCAGTAAGTTTTTCAATTTCAAACACATCAACTGCTCAATGTACAACTTGGAAAGATTTAGAAGCTGGCTCTGTTGAAAAAGAAACGGCTGAATCTAATTACCAGATTTACAAAGATCATCTCAAAGAAAAAAATTACGAAGCTGCAATGGTAGCTTGGGAAAAATTAATGGAGGTCGCTCCTGCTGCTGATGGAAAAAGAATTTCTCCTTTTTGGGATGGAATCAAACTTTTGAAAGAAGCAAATAAAAACGAAACAGATGAAACTAAAAAAGCAGCTAACAATGCTAGAATTATAGCTCTTCATAAACAATGCATCGAATGTCTTGAAACTAAAAAAGTAGTCATTAAAAGTGCAAAAACAGATGAGGCGCTTAAAGCTAAGATTGCAGATCAGAAGGCTCGCCAAGCTGAAGATATGTTTAAAACTGTAAAAAGTCCTGCTGCTGATACTTATGCTGTTGCAAAAGAAGCTGTAGAAATGGGTGGGAAAGAGATTACTTATAAAGCTTTGCAACCTTATGCAGCTTCAGTTGTAGCCTTGTACAAAGCTGGAACTGTTCCTGCTGAAGAAGCAAGAAAAGTTCACGACTTATTGAATGAAATTGCTGATGATAATACGATAAAGCAAGAGGAATTAGCTGAACAATTTAAGACGGAAGAGAATGCAAAGAAAGAAAAAAGAGCTCGTCAAGTTTCTAAATTATATACTAAGTATAAAATTAGAATGAACAAAGAGTTCAAAAAAGTGGAAAGTGAAATTTTTGATTGTGAATATTTCAAAAGTATTTACATGACTGATTATGAGGAAGGAAAAGACGATGTAACAATTGTAAAAACAGTTTACTCTAGATTAAAAAAGAGAAAATGTACAGATGAAGATCCTTTTATCATGGAATTAAAAGAGCAATATAAAGTATTGGCTGCTGCTGCAAACGAAGAAGCTCAAGATTCTTTTAATAAAAATAATCCTGCATTTGTTGCTAAGCAAAGATATGATAATGGTGATTACACTATCGCTATTGAGAAATGGGAAGAGGCTATCGCTGCAGAAGCTGATCCAAACAAACAAGCTACTTATCTTTTCAGAATTGCTTCTACGCAAGGTCGTAAATTAAAGCAATACGCTAAAGCAAGAGCTACTGCTCGAAAAGCAGCTAAAACGAGACAGAACTGGGGACGACCTTTTATGTTGATTGGTGACTTGTATGCTTCAAGTGCTCGACGTTGTGGAGATGACTGGAATCAACGATTAGCAATTTTGGCTGCTATTGATAAATATAGCTATGCTAAAAGTATTGATCCAGATGTAGCTGAGGAAGCAGGAAAACGTATTGGAAAATACAACCAAGCTCGACCTGAAAAAGCAGATGGTTTCTCAAGAGGAATCAATGCAGGAGCTTCAGCAACAGTTGGCTGTTGGATTGGAGAATCTGTAAAAGTTAGGTTTAAATAAAATCTAAGCTTTAATAAAATATATTGAAAACCCTGATCCTTGAACAAAGGATCGGGGTTTTCTTTTTAAAACAAACACCTAATTCTATTTTTTATTCATCTTTATTAAAAAAACCAAAAGTTTAACTTAGTTTTAAATTCAAAATTTAAATACAGAAATATGAAACGTAATACATTTTTGACCATCTTACTTTTAGGCATTTTCTTTTGGGTAAGTTGCACTCCAAAAGTTCAAGAGCCAATCATAACTACTGAGCCAAAAGAAGAAGTGGTTATAAAATTAGATCCTAACGGATGCAATCGATGGGATCAACTTGGTATTAGCGCAGTTGTCTCGGAACGAGTAACCGATAACTACAGCATTTATCGAGATCGAATTAAGTCCAAAAATTTCAAACAAGCATATCCTCGATGGAAAGATGTTTATGAAACGACGCCTAAAGCAAATGGTCGAATCGATTATGTATTTCGAGATGGATTAAAAATTTACACCGCCTTTATCGAAGCTACAACTGACACTATTTTACAAGCAAAATATGTCGATACGATGGCAATGATTTATGAAAAAGCCCTCATCTGTTTTCCCAAAAAAAAATCATATTACCTGAGCAAACAAGGGTTTGAATATTATTATAAGTACAAAGGTAGAGCAACCGATGAAGAGATTTATGCTATGCTCAAAACTGCAGTTGAAGCTGATGGAAATGAGTCAAAGGTAAGTACAATTATTCCACTTTCATCACTCAACTATCGATTGTATTCTGATGATAAAATTAGTTTGGAAAATGCTCGAAAGGTTTTGGAAAATGTAAATAACATCGTTTCGCACAATGTAGAAAATACAGAAAATAAAAAAGAAAAAAATGCTTGGACACAAGTAGAACAATTTACAGTTGAGCTTTCAGATCGTTTTGAAAACAAAAAAGGATTCTACGACTGTGATTATTTTATTGACAAATATTACACAGAATATGAAGCGAATAAAGATGATTGTGAATTGATTGAAGATTTATATCGAAGACTTAGAAGAGCAGGTTGTGAAAAAGAAAATGTAAAATTGGTGGCATTGGGAGATGCCTACAAAAGTAAATGTCAAGGACCTTCTGGCAATACGGATTTGATTGAAGCAAAAAATGCATTAGAAAATGATCAATACCAAAAAGCTATTGATGCTTACCAACGATATGTTGATAAAAATACTGACCCTGAACAAAAGGCAAAATTCACCTTGCGTATCGCAAAAATACACTACGCCCACACTCGACAATTTTCCAAATCTAGAGCGGCGGCTCGAGAAGCGATGAAGTATAAATCAAACTGGGGCGACCCTTTAATTTTGATTGGGAAGTTATATGCTTCAAGCGGACCACTTTGTGGCCCAGGAACTGGCTTTCAAAGTCAAATAGTTTGTTGGCCAGCTATTGATAAATGGAACGAAGCCAAACGAATCGACCCAAATGTAGCTTCAGAAGCCAATAAATTAATTGGACGTTACGCTAAATATATGCCAAGCAAAGCAGATATTTTTTCTAGACCTGATGTCAAAGAAGGCGGTACTTTTAAAGTAAAATGTTGGATTCAAGAAACGACTAAAGTTAGAGCTGCTCAATAAGAATATGCACGAACCGTAGAGACAAGGCATGCCTTGTCTCTACTATATCATTTACAAAAAACATCCATGAGAAATATTTATTTACTCCTTTTAATTTTAGTTTTCAATTCCTGCGAATGGGAATCCTCAACAGTTGCAAATAATAATTTTGCTAAAACACTTTCCGAAGATCAAGTAATCGACAAGACTATGAATGAATTTATTAGTGAACCCAATACCCAAGATGAAATAGATCGTAACTTGATTCTAAATCATATCATTGATAATAAATTGGATATGGAATCAACTTCAGATGGTATCTATTATCAAATCACGAAAGAAGGAATTGGAAATCATCCAACGATAAAAAATACAATCGTTACTAATTATCATGGGACTTTTTTGGATGGAAAAGTATTTGATTCAACGACTGGAAAAAAACCATTTACTTATCCTTTGAGTCGAATGAATGATGGTTGGAAAAAAGCAATTCCATTAATGAAATCAGGAGGAAAAGCAATTTTCATCATTCCATCAAAATTATGTTATGGAGAAGAAGGTTTTGGAGATTTGATCCCGCCAAATGCAGTTTTAAAATTTGAAGTTGAATTAGTAGGTATAAAAGGGACAGAGTAATCAGTCAAATAATTTTCTTATATTTATAAAATATGCTTTTCTTTGTACTTCCCAATCCCGAATTTTCATTCGATTTTTTTTCACTTAAAAATAAAATTCATTTTCATGAAAACACTAATTAACACTCTTTTTGCTTTAGTGATTCTTAGCAGCTTGACAATCATGTCTTGTGCCGAAAAAAATTATCTATCTACAAAAGATTTAGATACATCGATGGTTGAATCTCCACAAACTCAGGCAGATATTGATCGTAATAAAATCATCAAATTTGCTAAAGCAGCAAAACTTAAAGGCAACTTCACTTCAAGTGGTATTTTTTATGTAATTGAAGAAGCTGGAGCAGGATTAGAAAGACCTAGTTCAGACTCGAATGTTACTGCTCATTATAAAGGTACTTTACTTAATGGTAAAAAATTTGACTCTTCTTACGATAGAGACGAACCGCTTAAATTCAAGCCTAGTCAAGTAATCAAAGGATGGCAAGAAGCTGTTCGAATGTTGGGCAAAGGTGGAAGAGGAAAATTTGTCATTCCCTCTGGATTAGCTTATGGTGATAGAGTTGTTGGAGAGGTTATTCCTGCAAATGCTAATTTAGTTTTTGATATGGAATTAATTGATTTTAAATCAGAGTAAATAAACTTTGGTTCAATAAATTATAAGTTAGGGCTGTTAGCGCTTGGAGTGTTAACAGCCCTTCTCATTTGAATTTTAATCAACGAATCACAATCTCATCCAAGACCTGCACTCCTCTAATTAAATTATCTTCAATTGTCAGTTCATCTTTAAAATATTGGATCGTTTCAGCCTGCTCATTATTCCCTTTTTTGGCAGCAAGAGCAGCAGTCAAATCGATCATCTTTCCATTAAGTTTAATGATAGATTTCGAAGAATTTGCACTTTGAATTTCCCAAGTTCCGTTTGCCATTGATTCAAAACTTTCCGCATCTCCGCCTTCTGTCTCTGCATAAAGTCTTTCCACCAAATACATTGAGAACGTTCCATCTGATCGCAAAATAATAGATCGATCTGCATAAAAACCAGAAGGACCATATTCCATTTCGTTAGCAATTCGAGTATCTAAAAGTGGCTCTAAGTTCGTTCCTTTTGTTTTCAAATCAATTGGATGCTCCAAAAGATTAAGTTTAAGTTTCAACTGCAATGGTTTCCCATCTTCAAATAACAATATTTCACTTATCCCTAAATCTTGATATTTACTCCCATCATAAGCACTATTTATTTTTAGTTCAAAATTATTTTTCAACGGAACTTGAAGATCAATTTTTTGTCCTGCATCATCATCACGTAAAGTATATTCATACGACTTCCCTCCTACTTCACCTAGAGAAAATCCTTTGAGTCTAGCGTTCGTTTTATAAACACTTGGAGATCGTTGATAACCATTCCATATTTGAATAGCATCAATATTGACTCCTTGAAAAACTTCAAAAGTAAGTTGTTCATTGATTCCATTTCCATCCACACCTTCCACCCAAGCAGATGCTTTTTGATTATCAAAAAGATTGGTAGAACTATATTTTGAAGTAGACTGAAGCGTTGACGATGTGACAATTCTTCCATCTACTTTTCGAGGAGCAATCAGTCTATATTCTTTTCCATCTTCATCCCACATTTTTATACTTTGAATTGCAATGGAATGCGACTTAGAAAATTTTCGAACAACTCCTTCCTTTGCTTCGTCTTCCACCTTCACCTCAGTAGTATTATCCGTTTTTCCAAAACGAATAAACAACGACGAGTAAGTATCTCCAAGATTAATTGACTCTCCCATCTTTCCTTTTCCACAAGGGACTTCATCTCCATATAAAATCACATCATTTACAGTTGCTATTCCACTTCCTTGAGCACTTTCAATTTCTATTTTTTTAATAAAAACTTTATTCTGAAAATGTAGCATAATTCCTTCGTCAGAGGCAGCACCCTGTTTGCTTTTCCAATTCAGATTATCTTTTTCATCAAAAATATAATCAACATCATGATTATTCGATGTAGCAGAAACTCCTTGCAAATAAAGAGGTCTGCGTCCATCATCAGAAATAGTTTCCGTAGGGTTAGAAGGTGTTTCTACTTCCACGGGATCAGATGTAGTCGGATTGGTGGGTGGGTTATTATTTGACGCAGGATCTTCGCAAGCAGTCAAAAACAACATAAAAACTAATAATGCAAAAGCAAATATTTTCATTGGAGGATTGATTTTTTTCATAGCTACAAATTACGATATTTTTTTATTTCTCAGGACGTTTTTTATTTGAAAAAAGAAAATCGCAAACTGTATTTTCGCTAAATTTGCCTCATCAATATTTCCGAAGAAAATATCCAGATTAACCATTCATTATTATAAATTAACCATTAATAAAAAATGCTACGAACCCATTTTCCAAAAGCAGGCGAAGAATATCTTGGAGGCGAATCAGATGGTTGGGAATATAAAACTTCTTTTACTGGCACGACGGTAAAAGATGCGTTCGTTATGCTTCGGAAGTTTTTGGAGGAGGAAGGCTATGAAAATGTCCCTCTGCCAAAAGATGTAAAAGAATTGTTATTTTTTAAAAACCCACCCAAGCAACAACAGTTACAACTCTTTAACGAGCGTGGTTATTTTCATAATCCGATTAAGATTTTTTTTCCCAATGGGAAGCGGAAGGAGAATACTTTAGTGTTGTGTGTTTATAATGAAAAGGATAAAAAACATTTGGTGAGGTTTCATGGATTGGTTTAAATAAGATCACTTTCGGAAAAAGAAAACGCCCGTTCTTGCGAACGGGCGTTTTTTATTTTTACTTCGGCTAAAGCCAAAGCTACCTGATTGTTATTACTACTCCGTTTCTTCCTCTTCTGCCACCGCTTGCGTTTCCGGTTTCATCTGAGGGAAAAACAACACTTCCTGAATCGAATGTTGATTAGTCATCATCATTGTCAATCGATCAATTCCAATGCCCAAACCAGAAGTTGGCGGCATTCCATATTCCAATGCTCGAAGGAAATCTTCATCCAAAACCATTGCTTCGTCATCACCTCGCTCTGCCAATTTCAATTGATCTTCAAAACGTTCCCGTTGATCAATTGGGTCATTCAATTCCGAATAAGCATTAGCAATTTCTTTTCCATTGATGAATAATTCGAATCGTTCCACCAAACCTTCTGATGTTCGATGCTTCTTCGCTAATGGAGTCATTTCGATTGGATAATCAGTAATGTAGGTTGGTTGAATTAAGTTATCTTCTACTTTTTCGCCAAAGATTTCATCTACTAATTTTCCTTTCCCCATTGATGCATCCGTTTCGATATGGAATCCTTTACACACTTCTCGAAGTCCAGCTTCGTCCATTTTCGAAACATCAATACCAGTATATTTTTCGATAGATTCATACATCGTCATTCTAACATATGGTCCAGCAAAATTGATTTCTTTTCCATCATAACCTACCGTTGTTCCTCCAGTCACTTCCAAGGCAATTTTTTCCAAAAGCGTTTCCACCATTTCCATCATCCAAATATAATCTTTGTAGGCTACATATATTTCCATCGCCGTAAATTCTGGATTATGCGTTCGATCCATTCCTTCGTTTCGGAACATTTTTCCAAACTCATACACACCATCAAAACCACCTACAATCAATCTTTTCAAATACAACTCATTGGCAATTCTCATGTACAATGGCATATCCAAACTATTGTGATGCGTCGCAAAAGGACGAGCAGCTGCACCTCCGTGAATCGGTTGCAAAATTGGCGTTTCCACTTCCAACCATCCTTGATCGTTGAAATAATTTCGCATCACATTCATCAATTTAATTCTTTTGAGAAATGTTTCTTTCACATGTGGATTCACCGTCAAATCTACATATCGTTGTCGATATCTTAATTCAGGATCAGTAAATTCATCATGCCTATTTCCTGCTTTGTCTACTTTTACAATAGGCAGATTCCGCAAAGATTTACTCAAGAATTTTAACTCATTTACTCGAATCGTTGCTTCTCCAGTTTGCGTCATAAACATCTCTCCTGTCACTCCAATAAAATCACCAATGTGAAGTAACTTGATCATTTTATCGGTCAATTCTATTTCTTCTTCGTTCTTTCCAATTGTTCCTTTTTTCATAAACAATTGAATTCGACCACTCGCATCTTGCAAATTGGCAAACGATCCACGCTGCCCCATAAAACGACCGCCGATGGTTATCGTTAATTTTTCAGGACTAAAATCTCCTAAAAAATCTGTTCGTAATGTTCCAATATAATCTGCCAAAGCTACTGGCTCTCGATCTATACCTGCGTCCCATTCAACTGTTTCAGAAAGTCCCAAACTAGCCATGGTTTCCGCATCTTCTAACAATACATTTGCACGAAATTTATTTTTCAATAAAAACTCCGCCATCTGTTCTGCTTTGACTTTTCCGACATTCTTTATCTTTTCTAATTCATTGATAATGTTTTGTCGAAAATCAGCAGAAGTAAAATCTGTTGATTTAAAATTGACTTCAAATTTTTCAGCAGGAAATGGATTGATTCCTAAATCTCGAATCGCCTGTAATGATTGACGACGTACGATTTCTTGTTCGCTTAACATATTAATTATGGATTTGAAATATTTGAGAAATGCTTTTTTAGAAAAAACAGACTCGAAATATCATTGGAAAATTGAGTGCAAAAATAGATTTATTTGACTAAAGGAAGAAATAGCCGAAGGAGTATTTTTTCCCTTAAATATTTGGAGAAAAAACCTGTTTATAAGGACTTAATTTAGAAAGGATAAAATAATGTGCCATTGATTTTATTTTTATAATAGTAGAAATGCTTTTTTGACAAAAATGTTCAATTCTACTTATTCTTTTTCCCAAGTTAAAAATTCAGCAGTTTGTGAAAAATCTGGATAGTTTTCTTTGACCCAGATTATCAAATCAGATTTGGCATAATTGAAATCTGTTAGGTAATCATTCAACACTTCAACTGCTTTAGCTTTACGTTTAGTCGTAATACATATATCTAACAAATAATCATATAATAACTCAAAACTATAATCTTTTTGAATTTTTTCAAATTTTTCAAAAGCCTTTGGAAGGTCATCATTCGAAAAATAAATTATGCCTCGATAATAATCTAAAAAGGGATCTAAACCAACACTTATATCCAATTTATTAAGATATTTTAATGCGGCATCCCAATCCTCTTCCACAAGTGCTTTATCAAAAGCTAGATAAAAGAGAGAGGGATCATCAGGATAAGAAATATTATAATCAGATATAGCTGCTACATATTCTTGCTCAGATACATTTTCAGCAATTTTAATTCGCCAATATTTGTAAATTCTTTCTTGCCGAAGTTTTGCTGGAATAGTTTGAAATAAACTATCTGCTTCTTGATATTTTTTTTCATTTAATAATTTCTGGAGCATGACAAATTTATTAACCTCTGATTGAGCATTATTCATCCGAGAATTACCCACCTTCACATCCAATGCTCCTCTCAATAAATTTCTATAAATCGTCTTCAATGTTTCACTTAATTTCTCTCCATTAGCATAGAAATAAACATCAGTTATTTTATATAAAGAATCTGCCCATTCCAATTGAAAGTCGTGATAATTAAATGTTCCATCTTTCCCTAACAATCGAAAGATCATATGAATATCACCGTCAACGGAAGTATACTGATTAACAAAATCATAATGACCCGTATCAACAGCATTCACGATTATTTGACCTAAATTTAGTTCTTGTTTAAGTTTTCGGGAGTAGATCTTATTATAAGATTGGATATTATCATCTTTTTTTTGAAGTAAAATTTTCTGTAAAAAAAGATCCTCATCAAAAATAGAATTCAAAAAAGTAGTATCGTCTTGCCGTATCGTATAAGCAAGCGTATCAGCATAGTAATTTAAATAACTGTCCCACTCATCTTCTTCCGCTTGTGCAGATATTATTACCGAGGAGAAAATAATCATAAAAGAGAACGTCATCCATTTTTTCATATCTGTTATATTTTTTTTGTAAAAATAGAAAATAGCAGCTACTTCTTGTTATATCGACACAAAGTTTTGAGAACCAACTTCAAAAAGTTACCTTTCGAAAAACAAAACGAAAAACAAAACGAAAAATCAAATTAATCATGGAAAATACAAAACAAAATAATCTTTCCTACACCATTTTTATTGCTGCGGTGGTTTCGCTCGGTGGTTTTTTATTTGGGTTTGATGCAGCGATCATTTCGGGAGTTGTTGGTTCTGTTGAAAATTTATTCGGATTAAGTGATGCACAAACTGGTTTTGTGGTGAGTGCACCTTCTTGGGCTGCTATGATCGCCATGCTTGTAGCGGGGATAGTAAGTGATTTTATTGGAAGGAAAAGAGTCTTAATTGCCGTAGCCTTTTTATATGCCTTATCGGCATTACTTTCTGCCTATGCAAGTTCTTATGAAATGTTAGCCGTTGCTAGAATGGTTGGAGGTGTTGCTTTTGGGGCAGCATTAATTTTAGCACTTATGTATATTGCCGAAATATCAAGTGCTGAAAATCGAGGAAAATTAGTTTCGATTCAGCAGTTGAATATCGTGCTTGGATTTTCCGCAGCTTATTTTAGTAGTTATTATTTAAATGATTTAAGTGGAAGTGCTGAGGGAATGATTAATAAAGAAAATGCTTGGAGATGGATGTTGGGAATCGAAATGATTCCTGCAGTTTTGT
Organism: Saprospiraceae bacterium; assembly: GCA_045106765.1. Classification (GTDB taxonomy): domain Bacteria; phylum Bacteroidota; class Bacteroidia; order Chitinophagales; family Saprospiraceae; genus CAJQQY01. The sequence goes on from JBGCFD010000055.1 coordinate 10,823, forward strand.
ATTTCTTTTTATTATTTCTAGTTCCGAAAAGTCCTCGCTGGTTGATGTCAAAAGGAAAAGATAAAGAAGCACTTTCTATTCTCAATAGGTTATATGGTGCTCAATCAACTGCACAATCTGTTTTTCAAAATATAAAAAAAAGCCTCACAGAAAAAGCGGAGAAAGTTTCCTACTCTGAGCTATTCAAACCTTCGATGAGGTTCGTTTTATTCATTGGTTTGGCAGTTGGAATTCTGCAACAAATTACAGGAATCAATGCAGTCTTCTTTTATGCTACTTCTATTTTTGAACAAACTGGTATTGGAACAGATGCAGCATTTGCCCAATCTGTGATCGTTGGAATTATCAATGTAATTTTTACTTTATTGGTCATGGTCTTGATAGATCGAATGGGTCGACGACCATTATTATTGATTGGAATTGCTGGAGTTGCGATTAGTTTGTTGGTGACTTCTTATGGTTTTCATCAAGCAACTTATGAGTTGACTTCTGAAAAAATTACCACACTTGAAGAGGTTGACCAAACTAGATTAACTGCAGTTGCAAATATTACTTACGATAATGATGTTGATTTTAAAAATGCTACTAAAGCGGCCTTGGGTGAGACAGAATTCAAAGCACATCAAAGTGAAATTATTCAAGCAGCTGCGAACATTAATCCATATTTAATTCTTTTTGGGATTTTAGGATTTGTATCCTCTTTTGCTTTTTCTTTGGGACCAGTTATGTGGGTTTTATTGTCTGAACTTTTTCCAAATAGAATCAGAGGATTGGCGATTGGTCTAATTGGATTAATCAATTCATTTGCCAGCGCATTGGTTCAACAAATTTTCCCTTGGGAGTTATCTACTTTCGGAAATTCGATGACCTTTTTGATTTATGGGTTATTTGCGGTAGTCGGTTTTTTCATTTTCTTAAAAATATTGCCGGAGACAAAAGGGAAATCTTTGGAGGAAATTGAAAAGCAATTTGTACGGGATTAATATTTCATCACATAGGCACATAGTACACATAGATTTTTTTCTATAAAAAAATTAAACCTATGTTTTCTATGTGCCTATGTGGTGAAAAAAATTACCCTATCAAAAAAGTACACCCGTCCCGAAAAACAGTCCAAACACATTTATCCCAATATTAAAACTAGTACCAATAAACATCACAAAGTGATCATTTTGCTGCAATCGAAATCTCCCTGCTAGCAAAGGCGAAACTTTCGGATTACTTTTTTTGTCAAAAAGTAAACTTACTAATGGCCCAAGTTCAAATTCTACTTTTGATTTTTCATCTATACCTATATTAAAAAGTCTAAACTGCAACCCTGCTCCAAGTGCTGGAGAAGCTCGTTCAGAAATCAACTGATTATTGACTAAAAATTGTTTGGTCTCAATCGGTAAATTAAAAAAAAGTGGAATTCTCATTCTATGGTCAGGTCGTAATTCTCCAAAAAGCAAAACGGAACTTGTCGGAATAATCAATGCTTCTTCTTCTCTATAATCAATCAATTTGCTTTGAGGAATAAAAAGAATATTGGAACCAAAACTTAATTCAAATCTTCTTTTTTGTGAAGTGGAATCTTGGGTTTGAGTAAAAACATTTTGACTAAAAAAAATACAAACTAGCAATAAAAATAGATTTCGCATCTTACGTATTTATATTGTTATTAAAAATTCTCCACCTGCCATTTTTGCTTTTTTTTCTAAAACTAATTCTTCACAATTATTGAATTGCATCAATTGATTTAATTTTTTCCGAAAAGCGTTTCGCATCACATCTGATTTTTTTACTTCCTTTTCCCAAACTAAGTTGCGTATCAAAAGTTGTTTCTTTTTTCGATCTGCTTTTAAATCTATTTGCCCGATAAACTCATTCCCATAAAGTAAGGGCAAACTAAAATACCCGACTTTTCTTTTAGCCTCAGGGACATAACATTCCAATAAATATTCAAAACCAAAAATTTCTTTTACTCGTTTTCTTTGAATCAATATATTATCGAATGGTGATAAAATATGGAATTCCTTCTTCGTTTTTTTATTGGAAAAATCTTCCAATGCATTTGGTAATGAAAAATAAGTTTCGCCTTCCATATCCTTGATCTCATTAGCTTCTAGTTCACCTGACTTAACCATCTTCTCTAAAATATTCTTTAACTCCTTTCTATCTATTTTTAATAAATAACCAATCTCTCTCGCTTTTTTTAGACCATGTGCTCGCAAGTCTCTTTTGATTAAATATTTCAAATATTCTTTTTCGGTAGGCATTTTTGTATTGACACTTTTAGATATTGCTCGCTCTGATAAATCGTATTTTTTCTGAAATCCTTGCCGCTCAACAATCATTATTTTTCCTTCAGAAAACAGTTGCATTATCGCTTGATTGATGGGGCTTTTTATCCAAGGTATATCTGATTTAATTTTTGCTTTTTTAAAATCACGCGACATTAATGGTCCTTCTGCTTTGATTCGATCGAGGACAAATTTCATATTTTTCGGATTTTTTTCATACCAAAATCCATCGCCTTCGCCTACTTGACTTTTTCTAATTAGTGAAAATCTAAAATCTTCGATGGGTAAATAACTGGCTGCATGTGCCCAATAATCAAAGACCTTTTTTTCTTTGACTAGTTTTTGAATTTCGCCTATTTGATATTTTGGATTTCGAGTCCAGAGGACGTGGTGGTGGGTTCGCTGGATGACGGAGATGGTATCAATTTGGACGTAGCCGAGATGTTGAATAATCTCATGAGTTGTTGAGTTTTTTCCAAAATCAAATTGATTGGAGATGATGAATTGGCGGGCTGTTTTTAGATTTATTTTTTGCACTTGATTTTTCGTTTTGTTTTGATGGGAACACGGATTAGGCAGATTTAAGCGGATAAACACAGATTGACGATAATAATATTGTGGGTAGAAATCCGTGTTCATCCGCTTAAATTCGCCCAATCCATCTTCCCATAAAACTAAGTATTCGTAAATATTTTCCTTTTAAATTCTGGTTTTTCTCCAAAGTTAAAAAGTAATCCAATTTCTATTTCAGTTGCTTTTAGGTAATTCAGAAGTTGGATTTCATTTTCTTTTCTTAAATTATTTGCAGCTTTTAATTCTAAAATAACTTCGCCTTCGACAACGATATCCGCAAAATAATTTCCGACTTCCTTTTCATCATAAAACACTTTTATCTGTTTTTGCCTTTCACAAAACAAACCTAATTTTTCTAATTCTATCATCAAAGCATTTTCATAAACCTTCTCCAAAAATCCGTATCCTAGTTTATTGTAAACATTATAATATCCTTTGATAATAATAGAGGTGAGCCAATCATGTTTCATTAGTTTTCGTTTTAGTATGTATAAATTATAGAGTATAAATATCAAAACCATAATGAGCACCAAGCAAGAGAAATCCGTGTTCATCCGCTTAAATTCGCACAATCCGCGTTCCTATCCTACCGTCGTTTTTTACGATTACGATTCTTATACTTCCTCATCACCTTATCATTATGCCTTCCATTCAAAATCGTTTTCTTATTATGCTTCTTTTTATCTGTAATTAATTTTTCAATCAAATCCTCTCTTCCCATCGCCGTCAACTTATCTTTTATCTCTTGAAAATTTTCTCGCTTATGCCAAAAGAAAAACAAATGTTGCTTCTTTTTTTCCTTCGGAGATATTGCGGTATAAACTGGTTTCAAAGTATAAGGATGCAAACCGGTATAATATATAATCGTTGCCACCGTCATCGGAGTCGGGGTAAAATCTTGCACTTGCTCCAATTTAAAACCCATCTCTTTTGTTTCCGCAGCGAGATTTGCCATTTCCTCTTCCGTCGAACCAGGATGGCTACTAATGAAATATGGAATCAACGGTTGCTTCAATCCATGTTTTTTATTATAGTATTCGTACTTCTTTTTAAAAGCATGAAAATGCTTGAACGAAGGTTTCCGCATCATTTTCAAGGTCGCATCGGAAGTATGCTCAGGCGCAACTTTAAGTCGACCGCTGACATGGCAAGTCACCAATTGCTCCATATATTCATCTTCACTTCCGTCAGAATTTTTATTATAACTATCCGCCAATAAATCGTATCGAATTCCACTTCCGACAAATGCTTTCTTCACTTTTGGATTCGCATCTACCTTTTTATAAATATTCGTCAATGGTTTATGACTCGTATCCAAATTGCTGCAAATTACTGGATGAATACACGAAGGAGCTACACATCTATCACAAATCGATTGCACTTTTCCTTTCATTCGATACATATTCGCAGAAGGTCCACCGAGGTCAGAAATGTAACCTTTGAAGTCAGGCATCTCTGTTACCTTTTCTACTTCTTTTAAGATCGATTCTTCCGACCGACTCGAAACAAATTTTCCTTGATGCGCTGAAATTGTACAAAAACTACAGCCTCCAAAACAGCCTCGATGCATATTAATCGAAAATCGAATCATCTCATACGCTGGAATCGAACCACGTTTTTTATATTTCGGATGTGCTTGCCGTGTGTAAGGTAAATCAAATGAAGTATCAATTTCTTTTTCCGTCATCGGAGGGTACGGAGGATTGACGATCAAATTATAATCACCACAACCTTGAATCAAACGCCTTGCATTTACCTTGTTAGATTCTTGTTCGATAGTTTTAAAATTAGCAGCAAATGATCTTTTGTCACGAAGACATTTTTCATGTGAAGACAATTCGAAGTCTTCCCATTTTTTCACTTTTGGCAATGGTTCATTCCGTGGAGAGAGTACCGCCGTCTGTGGAATATTTTTCAAATTAGAAAATGGCACTCCTCGTTTCATCAATCGAACAATCTCTCGCAAAGGCATTTCGCCCATTCCATAAACCAACATATCCGCACCACTCAAACTCAAAAAATTTGGAAATAATTTATCCGACCAATAATCATAATGCGTCACTCGTCGCAAAGAGGCTTCGATGCCGCCAACTAGAACTGGTACATCAGGATAAATACTTTTTAATATTTCAGTATAAACTTTCCCTGCATAATCTGGGCGGAACCCAGCAGCTCCTCCTGGCGTATAAGCATCAGTCGAACGTCTTCTTTTACTCGCAGTATAATGATTGACCATTGGATCCATACAACCAGAAGTCACTCCAAAAAACAAATTCGGTTTTCCTAATTTCTTAAAATCACGCAAATCATCTTGCCAATTCGGTTGAGGAATAATTGCTACTCGCAATCCTTCACTTTCCAAAATTCGCCCAATCACCGCTGAACCAAAAGCAGGGTGATCCACATAGGCATCACCCGAAATGATGATGACATCGAGGTCTTCCCATCCGCGCATTTCTACCTCTTTTTTGGTGATCGGTAGCCAATCTGTAACTGGTCGATTTAAATCCATTATTCTTCTTGTTAAAATTTGAGTGCAAAGATACGACTAAAACATAAATCGAGTTAGAATGTTTTTGAATAACCAATATTCAACTATGAAAAGCATCTTGCAATAAATTGGATATTCAAAAAATCAATCCCGAAACTCCTCCAACACCTTCGCATCTATCCAATACACATTTCCCAACCCATTATCCGTTCCATTCAATCGACTTTCCAACTCTTTATAATCTCTTGGATTCGGTGAATTATAATTACTCGTCCGATAGCTCGTCCAAAAGAAATATTTTCCATCAGGACTCAACATTGGACAATATTCAAATTGATTGGAGTTTATTTTTGGTCCTAAATTTTTCGCTTTTGACCATTTTCCATCTTTCTTAAAACTAATGTACAAATCTCCTCCACCCAAATCATCTTCTCGTCCCCAACTCATAAAGATTATCATTTTTCCATCAGGCGAAACATAAGGATCACCTTCTCCTGTAGGAGAGTTGATGGCTTCTCCTAGATTTTCTATCACATATTTTCCCTCTTTATTTCTGCGAGCCTCATAAATATCACTTCGCCCTATTCCTCCTTCATATTGAGAAGAATAAAAAATGGAACCTTCGTCTGTCACCGAAACATAAAATTCATTCGCTTGGGTATTCACAGGTGTTCCCAAATTAATTGGTTCACTCCATCCTGTAGGAGTTCGATCTGTTACCCAAATATCAAAATCTTTTGATTTCGTTCCTGTCTTCTTTAACGGTCTTTGGGAAATAAAAAACAATCGCTTCCCATCTGATGAAAACGATGGATCAGCATCTGCATAACTTCCTGAAAAAGGGGCCACCTCTGGACCTTCCCACTCGCCATCTTTATTTTTTTTATAAAAAACGATGGTGTAGAAATTTCGATATGGATCAGCAATGGTATAATAAAATTCATTTCTATCAGGAGAAAAAACGGCATTCAATTCCTGAAATTCTCGAGAGACAATTCCTTTGGCAAACATTTCAGCAGTTGTGCCTACAGTCAAACCAAAGTAATCACCGGTGGGTAATTTGGGTTGTTCAGGGGCTATAGTTTCCGTTGGAGAAGAGCATGACATTCCAAATAACAATGTAAATACAAAAAGTAGATTTTTCATTTTAAGCTTGTTTTTTTACAAAAATAACAAAACCCGCATGGTCAGCACCATGTGGGTTTTATTTTTTATGGAAAATCAATAACGAGTAGTTGATTTAATCGCTAGTCATTATTTGATTTTGCAAGGACAAAAATCCTTCTTCAATTCCTCCATTCAACAAATCTTCATATCGCATCAACATTTGTTTTTCATTCTTCAAAATAGAGGTAATACTCGTGGTACAAACGATATCTTTCCATTTCATCACCACATCAAAATTGGGATGACCTTCTCCTCCATTTTTATGAAAATCTAAAACAGTATTTTGATCAATCACTTGATTTTTCTCCTGCCAATCTTTAAACCAAATTCGTCTTTTCTCTTGCCACTCTTCTGTGTACAATGTGCAGGAAGACCAAATATATTGTTTTGAAATATCTAATGGAATAATATGTTTTTCTCTTTCATCCCAGCGGAATTCATATAATTTTCCATCATCAAAAATAATCATCGTAAAAGGTTCGATCCCTTCAAATTCAAATTTTTCAAAAAAATCAGTTGCTATTGAATAGTTAAAAAAGTCCAATGCCATGATGCCTCGACTCAATCGATAAGGTGGACGATGTTTGTGTTTGATAAATGCACCATTAAGAATACACACCAATTGATTTTTATTGGAAATAGAAACCCAAGTTCCATTTGCCAAAGCATCCTGAGGAAATAACAATACTTTCCCGTCGATCTTCTTTTCTATCATCCCAGTTGCCGAACGCTTCGGTGCTTCGTCTCGATTGGAAGTAAAAATGAAATTATTCTTCCCAGTTGGAATATAAGTTACGGTACACATTTTTGATAAATAGTTAAATCTGAAAAATTAAAAAAATCGATAAGCCACATTCAGTCCCCATAAAAAAATCGGTCCTTCCCCTACTGCCGCACCTTTGGTTTTCACATTAAACTCTGCTCCAAAGGCAACCGTAGGAGTAACTAACCAATGGTCACTAAATAAATATCGATAGCCACCAATTGCAGTTGGTTGCAAAACAATAACTTTGGAAGTTCCATTGATTTCATTGATCTCGCCAATATTATCTTTCCAATTCACCTCATTCCACCAAAGATCAGAACGAACTCCTAAAAAGAAACCTTTATTATTTGATTTGAAATAATGACGATACCCTAAACTAAAACCTAAACCTCCTCCCTTTTCACTTTGATGAATACCAAAATCTTGATGATCTAACAGGTTATATCCAATTCTAACATCCAATGCATTGTGTGGAGAAAGTCCAACTTCTGAACGAACGCCAAATAAAAAACCAGTAGGATATTGTTGAATTTCAAATCCTACATCAACATAATAACCTTCGATTTCTTGTCCGAAAATAGACAACGAAGAAAGTAAAGAAAAGACAACAAGGAGTATTTTATTTTTCATAAAAAAAAGGATAAAATGGAAATGATAAAACTCAAATTTAACTTTTTCAAACATAACCTTTTAGTTATGTATAAGAAAATGTTTTAACACCGACTTTTAATTTCATGTAGGACGATAAAGAATTAACTACCTTTGAATCTTAAATATCAAAAATACTTTAGTGAAAAATATTTGGCAAAAAATTCAACATTCTTCTTTTTTCGTCAAGTGGACAAATTGGGAATATTACCCAGTTTACATTGCAAATATTCCAACAGTTTTCTTTTGGCTGTATTTTGGTATTCGTGCAAGAGCATTGTTTTTTTTTAGCTCGGTCAATCCTGTGATAGAAACTGGCGGCGTGATGGGTGAATCAAAAATTAATATTTTTAATCGAATGCCTGAGTATTCTATTCCCAAAACTATTTTTATAAAAAAAGAAAACGCCACAATTAACTCCATCATAACAATACTTTTACAAAAAGGAATTAAATTTCCATTTATTGCAAAACCTGATGTTGGTGAGCGTGGCTTTTTAGTAGAAAAAATTGAAGACAAAACTGATCTTAAAAATTATTTAAAAAAAATTACAGTCGATTTTATCATTCAAGATTTCATTGATTCTCCATTGGAAATTAGTGTTCTGTATTATAGAATGCCTGATGCAGAAAAAGGAACAATTACTTCTGTTTGTATAAAAAAAATGCTCTCGGTAACGGGGGATGGAAAGTCAACTATTGAGACGCTTATGGAGAATTATCCACGAGCAAAATTTCAACTTAAGCGATTTCAAAAAGATTTCCCAACAATGCTTTTACAAATTCCTAAAATTGACGAAGAAATTATATTGGAACCAATTGGCAATCACTCAAGAGGCACCACTTTCTTAAATGGCAATCATCATATCGATGCGCAGCTCATTCAAGTTTTTGATAAAATTGCACTCCAAATGGAAGGCATTCACTATGGTAGATTTGATATGAAATGTGAGAGTATAGAATTACTTCGTCAGGGAAAAGCTTTTAAAATCCTTGAATTTAATGGGATTGCAAGCGAGCCTGCTCATATTTATGATCCTAAATATTCTTTGATCAATGCCTATCAAGACATTTTTAATCATTGGAAAATCATTTATAAAATTAGCAAAGTGCAACGAAAAAAAGGGGTCAAATCCATGACCTGGGGAGAAGCATATTCAAGTCTGCGAGATTATTTTAAATATATAAAATCTGCGAAAAATTAATTTATGACTCTCATCTTATATTTTTTCATTGCGTTAGTTTTAAGTTTCTTGGGATCATTGCCTATAGGATTAATCACCTTAACTATCGTTCAAAAAACTATTCAAAATGGTCGCCAATCAGGGCTAATGATTGCCTTGGGTGCAACGATCATGGAATTCGTTTACACTTTTATTGCACTCCTCAGTTTAGATCTTTTCACAGAAAATACTTCGATTGGAAATTACATTAAAATATTTGCAACAGCGATTTTCTTAGTAATGGGTTTTTATTTTTTATGGAAAAAAAATAGTGTGAAAGTACAACCAACTAAGGAATATAATTACTTCGATTTTTTACGTGGGTTTATTGTTGGAATGATGAATTTATTGATTATTCCGTTTTGGATTTTTTTGGGAATATGGTTGGAAGCGAATGATGTTTTATTTGAAAACAATTTTAATATTTCTATTTTTTCACTCGGTGCTGCATTGGGTGCTTTGCTTGCTTTTTTGGGGTATATTTTACTGAGTGAATTTATCGTAAAGAGAACAAAAGAAATTAATCGATACACCAATAAAGCTGTTGGGGTTTTATTTTTAGGTTTAGGTATTTTTCAACTCGTCCAATTTTTCTAAAAAATTTAGTTTTGGGGTAAATCTTGTGATAGAAATTGTGTTTTGTATTTTTCACCACATAGACACATAGAAAACATAGAGGGGCTAAATTTAGTATAGAAGTTGTTTTAAAAAAAGATCTATGCCTTCTATGTGCTTATGTCGTAAAAATCAAGATGTCATTTCGCTTAGAACTAATCTTTTTCCTATTTAATCAGATTTAAAATCTCCTTTTTAATCAAAGGAATTTCACTCCACAAAATAAAATGATCGCCTCCTTTTATAATATTAGTTTTTACCTGAAGGTTTCGAGTCATCATATCTTTTGCAAAAAAAGCATTACCCATCGGCACTAAATCATCCTTTTCTCCCTGCACCACCGTCAATGGAATCATAATATTTTTCCACCCATCCATCATTATTTCCAATTCTGATTTTAAAGGAATAATTTCTTGATTACAGACTCGTAATGCGGCTGGAGTAAACCATCGTATCAAAGGGAAATCCAATGCTTTTCGCCAACCATTAGAAGGTTCTAATGCTGGACTAATCGAAGGAGCTACCATGACCATTCCATCCACTAAGCTTGGAAACTCAATCGCTAACTTCGCTAAAACTGGTCCGCCCATCGAGTGTCCAACTAATATCTTTTTCCGCTTAGGAAAACTTTTTAAAATAGCTGCGATCAATTCTGCTTGAACCATCAACGAAGATTCACTTTCACCAAAATCAGAAAATCCAAATCCTGATCGATCCACCGAAATCATATCCATTTTCTGCAATAAAGAAGTATCTGTAAAATAAAGTTCGTACGCATTCAATGCTCCTGGTGAACCATGAACAAAAACGGTTAATGGCAACTCTTTTCGATTTCCTATTTTTAAAAAATGAATGGTTTTATCTCTTACTTTTCGAGTGTCAAAAATGGGAGAAAAGTTCGTTTTTTCCTGAATCGTTTGAGCCAGTTCATCAGAATCATATCTCATTTTCGCCCACTCAGATCGAGCAATGATAAAAATTGCAATGAGAAATAACAATATCCACACGCGTTTTATTTTATACCATTTTCGTTGAATCATATTCTAAATAAGTTGGGTCTGAATGATGCCAATTATTTCTTAAACGTAACAATTCTTCATCTATCCATTGTTTAGATTTTTGCATTAATTCTTCTGGATCGTCGCCAATTATTTTTGAGCCATAACTAAGTCGAATATGCGTTTTCTTTTTTCCAAAACAATTAAAAAAATGGTTCAAAAAAGTATCGTCACCGACCCATGCATCGCCATCAGATTGGTACTCATGTACAACTGGATAAATTGGAAAACCTGCCATTGCCGCATCTTTAAATAAAGCTGGTTTAAAATCAATAGTTTGTGAATTCGTGTGGGTTGTTCCTTCGGGATAGTTGATCACAAAGTAGCCGTCCTGGATGCTTTTTAAAATATCTTGCCGCGCTTTTTGACGACCTTCTTTGGTCTTTCTATCCACAAAAATCACCCCTGACATTTTTGCACCGGGACCAATGATTGGCCATCCAGCCATTTCGATTTTCCCTACAGGATGTGCTAGTAATTCACTCAATACTATCAATGGATCATAATATGATCGGTGATTACAGACTAGTAAACCTGCTTCTTTTGGCAACTCTCCTACTCTTTCAACTTGCACGCCTAAGCCTTTGTGAATCAAGGCAAACCAGCGTTTTCGAATATGCAAAATCCGATTTATATCATTGCCAACGAAGGTAGCTTTGATTAAATATCTCGCCATAAAATAAATGGATCCGAGTGCGAAGTAGGTGATTCTAAAAAATGCTCTAACGGAATTCAAGAATTTGTAAATGTTTTGTTATAAATTATTTTTTATTTAATAACTCGATAATCTCTTTCGGTAAATTTTCTAAATCCAAAATCATCAAACCATCCAACGCATCTGAAAAATTGGGATCAAGATTAAAGCTGATAAATTTTGCATTCAACTTTGTATATTGTTTTAAAAGTACGGGAACTTTAATATGTCCAGGTTCGATGGAGCACAAAAAATTTTCCAAATCTTTAAGTCCTTCTCCTGGAATTGAATCCAACATTTTTTCCAAATTCACTTTCTTTAATTGAGGTTGAAAAGGAGTTCTTGGTCTAAAATGTTTTGCATTTTCTTTGTCAAAGAAATGGCGTTTCACAAATTCTACAATCATACTTTTCGACAACCCTGAATAATATTTACTGATACTAACAGGACCAATTAAATATTGATAATTCGGATTTCTAATCAGAACAGTTAAGATGCCTTGCCACAATAAAAAGAAAGGTAAATATCCTTTTTGATATTCAGGAACAATGTAGGATCGGCCTAGTTCGATTGATTTTTCTAAGGTTGAAAAAAAAGATTGGTCAATTTCAAAAAGACTATGGATGTAAAATTTTTCAATGCCTTTCTTTTGAAAAATTTGATCGCCCATTCCCATTCGATAACCACCTACGATCTTTTTATTTTTTTTATCCCAAATAAAAAGATTATAATAATATTCATCAAATTCATCAATATCCAAAGCCTTCCCAGTTCCTTCCCCAACTGACCGAAAAGTCATTTCTCGCAAGCGCCCAATTTCTAATAATACATTTGGAATCTGATGAGCTTGAGCAAAATATACTTCAAAATCACCTCTTGACATTAATCGAGATTGCTCATCAAGATGACTAATCTCAACACATAATTGAGCAGAAGAAATTGGAGAATTAAGAGTTTCCACTTTGGTGATGCGTTTTATTTTACAAAGTTTTTTTGTTCTATAGTGAAGGTAAAAAAAGGAAAATCAATATCTAGTTTTGGAAAAGACTATTCTAAAATAATTTGTAGATTTTAGACTAAGAATGTTTTTATTGGGACAGTTCTTCATTTTATTATTAAATAGTTTTACCAAATCACAATTTGGATTATAAATAAATAATTATACCTTCAATCATTATCCATTCCGAACTTTTAAAATCAACTTTTCTATGAAAGAAATCAAACTCTGTAATTTTCAAGAACTTGAAGAAAAAAATCCTACCCACCAACAAGTCAATGGTTTAGATTTAGTTGTCATCAAATATGGTCAAGAAGTTTCTGTGCTCTATGGAAGATGTTTGCATAGAGGTGCCTTACTTTCTGATGGGCACATTAGTGGACCTAATTTGATTTGTGGAGTACATGATTGGGATTACCGATACGATACTGGAGTAAGTGAATATAATAATAGTGAAGCGCTTAATAAATTTTACTCCACGATAAAAGACGAATGGGTTTGGGTAGATGAAGATGAAATTAATGAATATTTGGTCAAGCATCCACAACCATTTAATCGAGATCAATACCTCGGTCAATATGCAGATACGCATCCTGAAAGTACAGAACCATATACCGGTTACATCAAACACTTGGCACAACATGGTTTAAAGAAACATGGCCATCATGGCCCTTCGGCTTCAATGGGTGTTGATCGAAATACCTTACCCAAATGGGAGAATATTCAATTCCTTCCTGCTCAATTAGCTACTCGACCTTTGCTTGATCATGAAGATGTTAAGACTCAAGTGGTGATCGGAAAAAATGCTAAAAAGCCACTTGTTTTGGAGATGCCGATTTTTGTATCCGATATGAGTTTTGGCGCATTATCTCGTGAGGCAAAAATTGCTTTGTCGATGGGCGCAGAACTTTCGGGAACTGGAATTTGTAGCGGAGAAGGTGGAATGCTTCCTGAAGAACAAGAGAATAATTCAAGATATTTTTATGAGTTAGCTTCTGGTAAATTTGGTTTCGCATGGGAAAAAGTAGCTAAGGCGCAAGCCTTTCATTTCAAAGGCGGACAAGGTGCGAAAACTGGAACAGGTGGTCATTTACCTGGACATAAAGTAACGAAAGAAATTGCCTCCGTGAGAGGTTTAGAAGTTGGTCAAACGGCAATCTCCCCTGCTGCATTTCCAGATTTATTTTCGGCCGATGATTTTAAAGAAGTTGCTAAAGAAGTTCGAGAAGTGACTGGAGGAGCACCTATCGGTTTTAAAATTGCAGCTAGTCATATTGAAGCGGATATTGATTTCGCTTTGGAGGTTGGTGTTGATTATATCATCCTTGATGGACGAGGTGGTGGAACTGGTTCTGCTCCGACAATTTTGAGAAATAATATAAATGTGCCGACGATTCCTGCTTTGGCTAGAGCTCGGCGACACTTGGACAAAGTAGGTTCGGATGTTGATTTAATCATCACAGGTGGATTGCGTGTAGCGGAAGATTTTGCGAAAGCATTAATGATGGGAGCTGATGCAATTGCTGTTTCCAATTCTGCTTTGCAAGCGATTGGCTGTTTGGGAATGCGTGCTTGTGGTTCGAATAATTGTCCTGTGGGAATCGCTACGCAAAAGGAAGGTTTAAGAAAAAGATTAATTATCGAGTCTTCTGCACAGCAGCTATATAATTTTTTCTCTGCATCAAATGATTTGGTCAAAGTAATTGCACGATCTTGTGGATATGATGATATTTCTAAATTTAAACATAGTGATTTGAGTACTTATGATTTGGATATGTATCGATTGGCGGGAATTCCGTACGCGGGAATTAATCCTTAAAGTTTATTTTTTTTACCACATAGGCACATAGAAAACATAGATTTAAGTTTTTTCTTTTTCAAAAAAAACATGTTTTCTATATGCCTATTTGGTGAAAAATTCACACCTAAAATCAAAAAAATGGAAACCATCATTTCAACCATTCTAACCATCGTCGGAATTTACCTCATCTTAGGAATCATTTTCACCATTGTTTTTTTATGGAAAGGAATTGCCAAAGTCGATGAAGGCGTCAATGGAAGTGATCGTCTTTTCAAGGTGCTCATTTTCCCTGGACTCATTGTATTTTGGGTTTACTTTCTTCGCAAATGGTTAAAAACAAACGCATCATGAAACCATCATTACGAACAAGTCACTTTCGCATGTGGGTGGCATTAAGCATCTTCATTTTAATCATCATAATACTTGCTATCCAATGAGTGTAAATTATGCTTCTGTTCTATGGAACGAACAAAAAAAGACCTACGATAAAATCCTTTGGTTAGGCATTTTATTATGCATTATTTCTTACGCAGGATTTCATTTGGCTTTTCATCCAGAGACGACCATTGAAACTGTAATTATTCGAGCAACTGCCCTGACTGCATTTTTATTATTGCATATCATTTTAGTAATCGGACCATTATGCAGAATCAATAGTTTATTCTTACCGTTACTCTACAATCGTCGCCACATGGGTGTTTCCATGTTTTTCATTGCTTTAATTCATGGCATATTTAGTATCATTCAATTTCATGCTTTGGGTGATACTAATCCTTTGGTCAGTATTTTTACTTCCAACCAAAACTATAGTGCTATTAGTGAATTTCCTTTTCAAACTTTAGGATTTTTTGCATTGCTGATTCTATTTTTTATGGCAGCGACGAGTCATGATTTTTGGCTAAAAAACTTGAGTCCTCGAATTTGGAAAGCATTACATATGAGCGTTTATCTAGCTTATGGATTAATCGTTTTACATGTTGCCTTGGGAGCGTTACAATATGAAAGTCATCCAATTTATTGGGCGATGTTGGTTGGTGGTTTTGTTTCTATTTCGGGATTACATTTATACTCTGGTTTAAAAGAAAATCGACGACTAACTGCTGATAAAAATACTTTGGAAAAAAATGGATTTTACGAAGTTTGCGCAATCGAAGAGATCAATGAGAAATGCGCAAAGACTGTTTTTATCAATGGAGAAAATATCGCCATTTTTAAATATGATGAAAAAATATCCGCAGTTCATAATGTTTGCAAACATCAAATGGGACCACTCGGCGAAGGAAAAATTGTAGATGGCTGCATTACTTGTCCGTGGCATGGTTATCAATATTTGCCTGAGAATGGAAAATCTCCTGCCCCATTTACAGAGAAAGTAAAAACCTTTGAGACGAAAGTTCTGAATGGAAAAGTTTGGGTTAATCCAAATCCAAAAGCAGAAGGAACATTTGTAGAACCTACAAAAATATAATTCCCCATGAGTGACAAAAATGACTTCTACATTGGTTGGAAAAATGAAATGCCTCCCAAAAGTAAATCTTTAATTAAAAAAATATTGATTCCACTTTTTGTTTTTATTCCTATTTCATTCCTTGTAATTGTATTGTTACAAAAACCATTTAATAATCATCTTTTTGAATTTGGAACAACAAGTGAGATAACGGGAACTTATTATCAAACTCCTTTTCCTATTTTGATTGCTGACGATCAAATGGTGCAAGAAGGTTTATCCAAAGATGTTCTTTTAGTTGGTTATGGAAAATTTGGAGCAAAAAGTACCATGAATAATATTCAAAAAAAGAGTGGAAATTTACAAGGCAAAAAAATCACCTTATCAGGTACATTAATTCATGGCGACGGAAAAACACTTTTAGAATTAACCGATGAAGAAGCATCTTTAGTCAAGATGGAAGATCAAGCAGCACTTTCCAGTTTATCTTTAGGCGCAACTTCTCAAGTCAAACTTAAAGGGGAGATTTTAGATCCAAAATGTTACTTCGGAGTTATGAAACCGGGAGAAGGAAAAGTGCATAAAAGTTGTGCTACTCGATGTATCAGCGGAGGCATTCCTCCTGTCCTTCGACATGAAACTAATGATCCAAAAAATCCCTATCAATATTTTTTAGTTCTTGATAATGTAGGAAGACCAATCAACCAAAAAATTCTTCCTTTTGTTGCGGAACAAATTTCTGTAGAAGGAACTGCTACTTCATTTGCATCTTGGGATATCATCCAGATTAATACAGAAAGTATTTTAAAGTAAAAACTTATGTACGAATCCTTTAGTATTATTTTTTCTATCGCTGCGCTACTTAGTTTTATCAATTACAAATGGTTGAAATTGCCTAATACGATTGGACAATTAATTCTTGCTTTGATCTTGGCAATTTTTGTAATTGCTTCGGAATCCGTTTTGCCTAACCTTTATATCTACTTCTGCGATCTTGTTTTACAAACTGATTTTTCTCATATTTTACTTGATATCTTATTAGGATTTTTATTGTTTGCAGGTGCATTGCATGTGGACATTCAAGAATTGAAAAAACAAAAATGGACTGTATTAATTTTTGCTACCATCGGTGTTTTGATTTCTACTTTTGTAGTTGGCATTGGCTTATTTTTTTTAGCAAAATTAGTTGGTGTTGTTCTTCCATTTATTCATTGCTTATTATTCGGAGCACTCATTTCTCCAACTGATCCAATTGCCGTTTTATCCTTATTAAAAACAGCCAACGTCAGTAAATCTTTGCAACTAAAAATAGAAGGAGAATCACTTTTTAATGATGGAATTGGTGTAATTGTATTCACCGCAATTTTCCTTTTTACAGGAATGGAAGATATGATAGTGCATGACGACCAGAACATTTATTTAGAAATCACTAC
The DNA here is from genome assembly GCA_045106765.1 of Saprospiraceae bacterium. Classification (GTDB taxonomy): domain Bacteria; phylum Bacteroidota; class Bacteroidia; order Chitinophagales; family Saprospiraceae; genus CAJQQY01. The sequence continues at coordinate 28,017 of JBGCFD010000055.1, forward strand.
CCTTTTTGCAGAAGAAATTTTATTGGGATTAGCAATTGGAGGTCTCCTGGGGTTCCTTGGTTTTAAGTTAATGAAATCCTGTGAGGACGATCATTTTTTATCATCCATCATAACTTTAGCTATTGTTTTTGGAGGATATAGCCTGACAAAAATGTTGCATACTTCTGGCCCTTTGGCTATGGTCATTGCTGGGTTATATATTGGAAATGCGATTAAACAACCCAACTTCAATTCTATCACAAAAGAAAATTTAGTCGGGTTTTGGTATATTTTAGATGAGAGTTTGAATGGTGTTTTATTCGTTTTTTTAGGCTTAGCGATTCATTTGATTACCATCGAAAACAGCTCTCTTTTGCTATTGACAATTCTTTCTATTTTGTTAGTTTTGTTGGCTCGATTTATTTCGGTGGTACTTCCATATTCACTTTTAAATCATTCAGAACATTCTTGGTTAAATACAACTTATATCCTCACATGGGGTGGATTGAAAGGAGGAATTTCTTTAGCACTAGCCTTTTCATTAGAACCTGAATTCTCAAGAAACACTATACTTTTATTGACTTATGGAACAGTAATTTTTTCCATTCTCATTCAAGGTTTGACTATTTCAAAGTTGGTAAAAAAACTACATTAAAAGAAAAATAGTTTTTAGTTTTTTTATAAAAAATCCCGAATTCTCAAAAATGAATATTCGGGATTTCTATTATTTTATTAAAAAAAACAATTATTTATTTTACATAAAATTTAATCGTTTGTTGTTTATTTTCAATATCAATTATTCTTAAGAAATACATTCCACTTGGGAGATTAGAAATATTTTTTCTTAAAACTTTTTCAGTCACCTGACTACTTGGAAGGTTAATTACTTGTCCCATCAAATTTAAAATCTCAATAGAAACTATTTCCGTTTGGATTTTTTCTGCATTAATATTAATAAATTCATCAGCAGGATTTGGATAAATAGAAATGATGTTTTCCTTTTCCAAAACATTAGTTACTGCAATTTCTTCAGCAGGTTCATCAGTTACATTTTCGAAAATTTGTTTACCAACGACCAACTCAGTTACGACTGGAGCAATATATGAACTACCTCCAGTATTTCCTGTAATTATAACTTCATCAATATAAACCCGATCAGCATTTCCGCTTGCATCGCATTGAATTCTAAATGATCCATTGTTGGAAAGATTGTATTGACTACTACTTAAATTTAAAGAAACTGTATAAAATGTATTATTGTTAAAATCTGTTCCTCGAGCAAAGGTGGCGATCGTTTGCCATCCACTTCCATCATTATATCTCACCCAAAAGTCTTCATTAGTTTCCATGCTATTTGGATAAAAACTAAAATCAAAATCAACAGAACTATAACTACTCAAATCAAATGAAGATGAAGTCATAGAAGATGATGTTCCTGAATTATCTCTAATTCTAATCGAATAACTTCCTTCAGCAGATCTTGATCCTGAATATCGAGCACAATCTGAACCTCCATCAGTCCAGCCATCCCAACCACTTTCGAAGTATCCTTCATGTAAAACAGTTGATCCTGAAGGCGTCGAAGTAGTAACTGAAATCGCAGTACTTCCTACCGATTCATTCCCTGCTGCATCATAAGCAGTCACATAAAATGAATACGAAGTTGATGCAGTCAATCCACTAACATTGGCACTTGTACCAGTTACTGATGAAACATTTACACCACCTTGATAAACATTATATCCTGCAACCCCAACATTATCTGTCGAAGCTGTCCATGATAAATCTGTCGAAGTTTCTGTCGTATTACTTGCGGTCAAATTCGTTGGAATCGTTGGCGCTTGAGTATCCGCTGGAGTCTGAGTCGTAACTGAAACTGCTGTACTTTCTACCGATTCGTTTCCCGCTGCATCATAAGCAGTTACATAAAACGAATAGGAAGTTGATGCTGTTAATCCATTTACAGTCGTACTAGTTCCTGCTACTGAAAAAACATTTACACCTCCTTGATAAATATTATATCCTGCAACCCCAACATTATCTGTCGAAGCTGTCCACAATAAATCCGTAGAACTTTGTGTGGTATTACTTGCTGATAAATTGGTCGGAATCGTAGGTGCTTCCGTATCTCCACCTGAACAATTATTCCAAATCAAATTCACATATTCTGGATGATCGATAAAAGGATTTCGGTTTCCTTGAATCGCATAAATACTTTCATTTCGATCAATTTCTTTTTGATCTACAGGATCATTATTATGCCAATTGATAATCATATTTAAGAACCATGGTTCAAAAACCAAATCACTCGTTCCATCCAAAACTGCATCTGCTTCAGTCGTGTTATTTTCCCAACCTGCAATCACATCTTCGTACCGAGTAGCCATATAAAAATAACCTCTCGCCAAGTCACCTTTATAAGCATCAATCGGTTCAAAAACAGAACCTGAATATCCAGGAATCGTAATAGAAGAACTTCCCAGTCGAGTTCCATTATTCATGATATGTGTTTCTGTTCCACTCTGAACTTCTCCGTAAGGGTTGTTACTTCTAATTCCATTGATCCATCCATCAACGGGAACTACCGTAAAAATATCTGTGTATTGAGCGGGAGATGTACTTCCTCCCCACCATGATTTTGGAAAAGAATGTTCTCGATTATAGCAATCTCCTTCACTTTGATAAGTCCCACATTGCTCTGCTACAAAAGTGAATTCATTTTCAGAGCCAATTGGATTATCCGAATACATATCCCAAACAATTACTTCTGTACCGGTGTCATTGTCGTGATCGTCAGTCGTTTGATAATGAGTCCAAAGACTTCCATAACTAACCGAAGTATGGCCATCAATTAGATTGTGCAAATTAGTCTTTAAAGTAGCACAAGTTTCATTTCCAATGCTTGAATAGTAATTAGAATTTCCACTTTGCTGAGTAGATACAGAACCTGTCAAAGGACTACTTGATAAATAATCAGGTCCACCAGAACAATTATCATTTGCTGCAAAAACATGAAAATAATACAAAGTATTACTCGTCAAATTCAGCGCATTTATTGAAGTACTATTACTAAATTGTAATACTTCCCCATTTCCAAAATTACTTCCCGCCGTATAAATTACTCCATCCGAAGGACTTGCTCCAAGTGATGAACTAGTGCTTTGAACTACTAAATATTTATCCGCAGTTCCTCCAGTAAATGTTGCCTGAATCGAATTAGAAGTAACTGTTCCAAAATTTAAATTATTCGCTTGCGCAGTTGGCTGAGTACAATTGTTCGTACTTCCAGCTGCAGTAATGGAAATATCATCTAAAGCAAATTCATCTCGACTCCCACTTCCCGACACATCACTTCCTGACCATCGGAGATAAAAATCTTCTCCTGGATTCAATCCTAAACTACTTAAATTGATCACTCGATTATTCGCTACCCAAGCTGTACTTCCACTTCCTGCTGGAGACGTATAATCTCCCGCACTCGCATTGGTGAAACTTGAATTATCATAGGAATATGAAAAATTAAATGAACTAGCTCTACCTTGATCATTCCGAACAAAAATATTATAATCAATATCCATGTCATTAATTACTGAGGTGGAATTATTAGAAATTTTTAAAGTAATAGTTCCTGGTGTCCAGTCACTTCCTGTTGGTTGAACTCCTAGTGCACGATTCCCTCCTCCTAAATCAAAACCATACAAACCGCCTGTCGATATTCCACCACTACTTGATCCTCTAGCATGGTCTCCAGAAATATTGGAAATGCCAAAATCTTTTGAACCATCGCTTAATCCTGAAATGGCCCAGCCATCAGCATCTAACTGCCCAGAAGATGGATTGGTCATAAAACCTGATCCTGTAAAAACTCCTGAATTCACTCCAGACACCGTGGCATCAAAATCAATTACATAGTTAGAAGTCCCATCTTGCAAAGAAAGTTGGGCTTGAAGAAAAGAGAAAGAAAATAATAGAAAAACAATACATGTAAGGTTGCGTCTCATAAGTAAGGTATTAGGATTTTATTAAAAAAATTTGGTTTCAATTCAAATTCTAAGGAGTGCATTACATATAAATAATATTGTTTTTACTTATTTGTAATAACAATATAAAAAAGGAGAAGTATAGAAGAGAAGTGTAACTGCAAGTTAGCAAATCTATACTAATCTCATATTAAATAAGGGCAAAATATAAACAAACTCAATAAGGTTAGATATAACAATGAGGTAGACAAAATTTACTTTTGAAAAACAATCTATATTTTAACTAATATTCTTTGAAGATGAAAACTTAGATAAAAGATCATCTGAATTAAAAAACCCTTCTCTCCATTTAAGAATGAAAAGAAAGGATTTTTAATCTTGAACTAGCTGTCAATAAAAGATATTATTGATTCTCGATGATTCATTTTTCATAAAATAAACCTTTGGAGTTATAGATCATCGCATACTTTATAACGAGTAGAATAATTGTTGTTCTCATCAACTTCAACTATAGCATTTCCGTGATCTGCTACTGCAAAATATTGTTTAGAAACAAGTTGAATCGGTAATCCAGTTGGACAACCAAGAACCCATGCTGGGCCATTTATTGTAACTGATCCATTTACAGGAAGTCCAAGAAGTAAGGTCTCAGTTGTAACAACCCTTGGTCGGCCAAATTCTACCCAAGCGATATCTACCGCAGTTCCTGGAGGAATAGCTGCTGTTCCAACATTGGACAATTTAATTTGTAAATTAAAATTGACAGGTGACCCTCCGCTACATGTTCCATCAGCTTGAGGTAACCCTGGACAAGGTCCCTGTGCAATGGTCAATGGAGATGTAATATTTGTAATAGTTAAATCGGGAGCAAAAAGAACAGGGCCTCTTGTTTCAATTTGAGGATTACTAGTTTGTACATCTTGTGTATCTTCTATTAATAATTCTCCATTCTCTGTTTTGCTACAAGAAACAATTATCATTGCGAATAAAGCACAAAAAATACTTCCTAAAATTAGCTTTTTCATAAAATAAATTTTTAAAAGTTAAAAAATAGATGAAGCTGCTTCTGAATTGTAATTACAGATGTAAAGTTGAAAAGAAGAGAAAAGTTATTCAATTACAATTTCTGGTTTCTTTTCTTTATCAAAAAAAGAATTGAACTAAAGTAATTACGTATATATATATAGATATGATTAATTTTGATGATAATCGAAAGTTGTATGACAAAATTCTTATTACATAAAGAAGGGGAGTTTTCTTAAATATCTATTTTTTAGGCTATAGATAATTTCAGTTTTCAAATAAAAATTTGATTATAAATGAATTTAATAAAGTCAATATTCCATTACACTTTTAGTTCTTCAAGTTTCTCAATAAGCCAATCCCTATCATTTAAGATAGATGTATTATTAATTTTAGCATGTAATTTTTCAATTCGGGAGTGGGAGTATTGAGTTTTAGGATTTCGTATCTGTCGTAAAAAATCAATGAAATTATTATTACTTACTCTTTTCTGCTTAGAAATAGATTGTTTAGATAATCTAAAAGCATAAATCTTAAAGGCATCAATCTTTGAATCTAAAATAGTTGAATTCGTTTCATAAAAAATTCTAAGTTCAAGTCTTTTTGCCGCTAATTGATAATGTAAGTCTTCATATTTTCCTTTTATCAAACCCAGAGCTTTTTCGTAATCTTTAATAGAAAAATAATAATGCGCGAGATTATAATTATAATCATCTTCAGGATGTTTTGATCCTATTATTCTATTTTTATACGTTTTCAAAAAAGTATAGACCCAATCATAATCTTTTGCAAGAAGACCAATTGTTATCATGTTCTTAAAAGCTGCTGACAATATTCCTTTTTCAAAATCAAAATAACCTTTCGCTAAATGTTCTTTATGCAAAAGAAACAATTCTACTTTTAAATTTACAGCTCCATTATTATAATTGTGAATTATAAAAGATCTTAGTATACCATTTAAAATTTTAAGTGCATCGAAAGGGAGAACTCCTTCATATAAAAGAATCTTTTCTTTTAATTTTCTATATTCCACCATATCTCCTCCTACTTTTTTGAGCATCTCAAAAGTTTGATAATAAATGGAAACTAAAGGAATCCTCAACAACCCTTTTTCCTCATATATTGGCTTGACCAAACTAAGAAATTCTATAATCTTAGAAATCTCAATTGGTCTTCTAGATAAATTTATAGACAAAAGAAAACAGGTAAATTCTAATTTATTTAATAAATAATAAATATCGAGAGGCTTTAATGCTAATTCATAATCAAATGGTTTGGTCTTTTGACTTAGAATAAATTTTTTTTGAAAAACTGTTTTACCCAATAAATATCCATAATAATAATATTGCTTATCTATCAGATCAATTTTTTTATACTCTTGTTGAGTTTTTTTAAACTCCACTATTTCGAGCTTAGCATCTTTTCGTTTTCTAAAAAATTCTACAAGGATTAATCTATTTCCAATAGAGTCTTCCTTCTCCTTTCTAAAATGTAACATAATAAAATGATGTACATGTTTTAATAATTTGGACATCAATTTATCAAGTTTCCCAGGTACTTCTTTTTGATTTGGAAAAATTTGGTGAAACACAATTGTTTTCTCAAGATTCAATTTTTCCCATTTCCCATATAATTGAAATAGGTACTGAAAAAGGGGATGAATTTCTTCTTGTTCCTTTTGGGTAAGAAAGTATGGTGATCTCAAATAATTATCAAGTATTAATAATTCATCCTTCGAAAATAACTTGAGAGTAATAATTAGTTTACTAGCATGCATAGAATTTAAACGTTAACGGTTTGAGAAAACGTCCTTAAAAATGTAATATTTTTTTTGAAATTTCTAATTTAATTTTAGCTCAATCTTTTCAATTAAAAAAATATCTTCTTTCATATACGGTCTATTTTGACTCATAAATTATTAAAAACAAAACCATGTATAACAAAACAATTACAATTCTCCTATTGAGTCTTTTATTCTCTTTATCTTCCTTTGCTCAATGTATCCATATTTCTGGTGGGCTATATTGTACTAATATCAATGATCAAAATTTTGATACGCTAACTATAAAAACCTATTTTGAAGAAACAAATTACTTTAGCAGTACTTCAGAACAAGCTGCAGCAATGGCAAATATTATTTCAAGAATGAATCTATTATTCACGGAGGCTGATTTGGTTGAAGTTGATGCAGGAAAATTGGTTCGAACTGGAAACGATAATGTTGATGGTAATATTCAGATCGATTTACGTTGGACGATTCCTATTCCAAACGCTCTTTATTTTTCAGGTTATATGGATTTATTATCAGGAGAAATATTTCCTCTAGAAGATCCAATAAGTACCGAACCTGGTGTTCGGTTTTCAGTCCCCGAAACAACAAGAGGAAATTTATTCACACTTAATGTTAGACATAACGATGGACAAGGTTCATATGATATTATTATTGTTGATAGAGATATAAATTTCTCTAGATTAGACCCTAGAGGTAATTCTTACATTGGTGACTTAGGAAATAACCATCAGTTTCGAGGCGAATTTCAAAATAAAATTGATCCATTTAGTCAATTAAAACTTGTTCCAAATCCAGTAGATGATTCAAACTTTCAAATTAAATTCCACCTTTCCGAGAATAAAAATACATCTATAAATCTTTTTCATGCAAGCTCTGGTAAATTGGTTAAAACCATTCTTTCTAATCAGCATCTCACAAAAGGTGACTATTCATTGTTAGTGGAAAACGAACTAATAGCAGGTGCTTACTTCATCGTTTTTCAAACGGGCACAAAAAAAAGAGTTGAAAAATTAATTAAAATTGACTAGTAAGTAAAAGAGCAATATTAAGCATCTCGATAAGACTGATGCAATTTCAATTTTAAATTTTCATGTAAAAGCATAAAAAATGGTCAACCTAGAAAAGATTTAGGTTGACCGTTTTTTTGGAATTTCATTTCTATTGTTGAATAACAACTCTCTTTACAACAACTCCATTCTCCGTTTTTATCCTTATAAAAAATAACCCTGAGGCAATTTGGCCAAGGTCATTTTCCTCTAAAATAAAATCATCGGTTCGATTATATTCGTAAATAATTTGTCCCAAATTATTTACGATTGAAACTTCAAAATTTTCTACCTGTGTAAACGCTAACTTTATGAAGAAAGCACCATCGTTTGGATTTGGGAAAATTTCAAATGTTTGTAAATTTTCTATTTCAAAAACAGAAGTAGATTCTAACAATACACTTACATTTTCAACACAGCCGTTTGCATCAGTCACAATCAAGTCATAAATACCTGCTGGAAGATTTGAAATTTCTGCTTCATCCCACATTCCATCATTCCAATTAAATTCATACGGCGAAGTTCCTCCCGTTGGTGTTGCAATGATATTTCCATCATTTCCATTTATTGGCCCTAAAGCTTGAATTGAAATAATTAAGCTATCAGGCTGTGGGAGAAAAATGTCTTGGATCACTTCACAATTATTCATATCAGTTACAGTCACCGTATAATCTCCAGATGGTAAACCTGAATTCGCACCTGAACTCCAATCTAAAATATAATCTCCATTTCCTCCTGTTATTTCAAGATCAATTGCTCCATCAGACATTCCATAACAAGATACTTCCGTAAAAATTGGTGTTATCAAAATTTGATTTGGCTGACTTAAATTAAACATTTCAGTTTGCGTACAACCATTAATATCTGTAACAGTAAGTGTATAATTTCCTTCAGGCAAGTCATCAATTATTGAAGTATTCTCATTGTTACTCCATAAATATTGATAGCCAGCATTTCCTCCAAATGCTTCTGTTTGAATCATTCCATCAATTCCTCCAAAGCAAGTAATATCAAGAACTGTCGACATGATCGAAATTGAATCAGGCGCTATGATGGTAAATAATTGTATTTCTTCACAACCATTTCCATCTGTGATCGTGATGATATAATCTCCATTCCCCAATTCATCAATGTCTTCTGTTTCTGCTCCTGTGTTCCATAAAAAAGTAAAATTACCTGATCCTCCTGATGGAAAAAGATCAATCGAACCATCACTAGAATCATAACAAGAAGGCATTACTAATTGAGAGAAAACATTAATATCTGTATTTTGATTAACTATAATTTCTTTTACTTTTTCACAAAAATTATCATCCGTTATCGTCAACGTATAAGTGCCTGAACTTAATTGAGAAAGATTTGAAGTAGTCGCTCCGTTACTCCAATTAAAATCATAACTACCTACTCCACCAGAAATCTGCGTAGTAATTGAACCAGAATTATTTCCAAAACAATCTGCATTTTGCACCGTTTCTTCGATGACAATTTCAATTGGACTAGTCACTTGAACCGTTGTTATTTTTTGACAAAGATTCCCATCAGTTACTGTCAATGTATATGTTCCCACCCCCACACCACTTAGGTTTTGGTTGACAGAACCATTACTCCAAGAGTAAGAAAAATTTCCAACACCTCCATTTATACTCATTTGAGCACCACCATCTTCGCTATCAAAACAGGAAGTTGCAATTGGATTTGGTCCGATGTCTATAGTTGGAGGTTGATTAATTACCCAATCTTGCACTTTTATACATCCATTCATATCTGTAATCGTAACAGTATATCCACCTGCATTTAAATTATAAATATCTTGTGTTATCTCTCCACTTTGCCAAGCATATTGAAAACTTCCGGCACCTCCCGAAACATTTAAATCAATACTCCCCGTACTATTTCCGTTACAATCAACTTCAATAATATTTTCCAAAATGGTAACTGCTGGCGGTTCAGAAATAATTGCTTCATCAACTATTGTACACCCATTTCCGTCAGTAACGGTATAAGTATAAGTCCCTGCATTTAGATTAGTAATTTCTTGATTCGTTGAACCTGTATTCCAGAGGTAAGAATAATTTGAGTCATTAGGTGTCAATGTAATTGATCCTCCTTGATAGCCAAAACATGGAATATCTACTGTAGAAATATTCACCGAAGGTTGAGAGGTAAAAACTGAAATATGATCGACGCCTTCTAAGCCATCGGTATTCGTTACCGTCACAGAATAGTTGGTCGTGGAAGTAATTGAAAGATTTCGAATAGCATCTGTGCTTCCATCATTCCAAAGATAAGTGCAATTACAACCTGCAACATTTGCATTCAAAGTAAAAGTTTCATCATGGCAAACGGTCAAGTCATTTCCTAAATTTACATTGATTGAATTGCCTCCAAATTTTACTATCCACCAATCAAAAAAACCGTTATTGACAAAAGTAGTATCAATAAAAAACGAGTTAGTTGCCGTTATCATAACATATCCTCCATCTGAAGTTTCAGCAATTGATTTTAAATTTTCATTCCCTGCGCCTCCGTAAAGTCCAGACCATTCTTCTGTTCCTGTAGCATCTGTTTTGATAATCCAAGCATCTAAATTTCCTGCGTTATTGGAAAAATCATCCAGGTCAGACTGAACAGAACCCCCAATAATATACCCGCCATCTGTCGTTGGTTCTACTGAAAATGCTTCGTCATACTTATTCCCTCCAAAAGTTTTTTCCCAAATTACTTGTCCTGATTCCGAAAATTTCAAAACCCAATATTGTTCATCATACCTTCCAAAAAAACCATTTGAGACTAAATCCATTTCACTTTTTACGCCTGCGAAAATATAATTCCCATCATTGGTTTTTGCTAAACTATTTAAGCGATCAGGAGTTTCTCCTCCAAAAGTTTTTTCCCATAACAATGTTCCTACATTATTTATTTTAATCACCCAGGCATCTCCATGACCATGGTTATTAGAAACATCTCCATCGTTTGACCAAGTATTCCCTGCCACTAAATAATCTCCATTATTATTAACTACAATAGTTTTTGCAACATCATGTCTTTTCCCTCCATAGGTTCTTTCCCAAACTAAATCGCCATTCAAATCTAGCTGTAATACCCAAAATTCATTTCCTCCAAAACCAGCTGAAACACCTGACTCTCCTGCTGAACCTGTACATCCAGCTAAAATATATCCACCTGAGATTAGTTGAATACTTGCTCCAATATCCACACCTGATCCTCCATATTTTTTAGACCATTGCAATTCCCCCAACGCATTTATTTTCAATATCCAAATATCTATCCGCCCATTATTATTAGTTAGATCTCCATCCGAAGAAGCACTTCCACCAGTCAAAATAAAACCACCATCTGTTGTTGGTTGAAGATCCATCGCAAAATCATCCTCTGAACCTCCATAGTTTTTTTCCCAAATTAAGTTTCCATTTCCATCCAATTTTGTCACCCACAAATCTGCCCCACCTTTATTATTATCAATCGATCCATCGGAAGATGCACTCTGCCCAGCAATAATAAAATCACCATTGGAAGTAACATAAACTACCTCTGGAAGATCATTCAAACTTCCTCCCAATTCCTCTGACCACTCGACCAAAGGTTGCGCTTGAACTTTTTGAAAAAGAAAAAATAGTAAGAAAATACTCAAAGACAAATGAGTAAATCGGAGCAACTGTAATTTTTTTAAATATGCTGTAAACATCATAGGAGCAATTCGTTTCAAATTATTTGGGAAACAAAAATTTAAAAATACACAGTCAAGATTCGATAAATACGGTTAGGAAAGAGAATAAAAAATTGGATGGGGTTATAATTAGAATTTATTTCTAATTTTTCTATAAAGATACAAAAATAAACACGGTTTCTCAATAAGGTGAAACTGTGCTCATTTTATGAGGAAATGAAATTTACTATTTTGCAAATCTCATTCTATAAGATGGTGTAATATCTCCTTTCTTAATCTTTTCAATTCTTCTTTTTACTCTTCTTTTTTTGAGCGGTTTTAATAATTCAGTAAAAAGAATCCCATCAATATGATCATATTCATGCTGAATCACTCGGGCAATCATACCTGTAAAAACTTGTTCATGCTCTTCAAAATTTTCATCTTGATACCTCAACTTAATCTGAGCTGGCCGTTTTACATCACCTCGAATATCTGGAATACTTAAACATCCTTCTTCGTAATCCCACAATTTTCCACCCTCTTCAACTTTTTGAGCATTGATAAAACATTGCTTCATTCCATTTACTCCAGTTCCATCGCCATCATCCAACTGTGCTGTATCAATCATAAACATTCGAATTGCCAAACCAATTTGAGGAGCAGCCAAACCAACGCCTTCCGCATTGTACATAGTCTCCCACATATTCTCTATCAACTCTTTTAAGTCAGGATAATCTTTGTCAATTGGTTGTCCCATCTTTTTCAAAACAGGTTGCCCTATTGCATAAATTGGTAAAATCATTATTTATTTTTTAAAATTAAAATTTGAGTATTGAGATTTTGAATGGCTCGTAATCTCAGTACTCCATACTCCCTTCTCAACAAACTATATATGTCCTAAATAATCTTGCAAAATTAAAATCGCGCTCACTTGATCAACTAGTGCTTTATCTCTTCGTTTTTTTTGCTTAGTTCCCATCATCAAAATATATTGTTTCGCATCATAAGAAGTATAACGTTCATCATGAGTATCAACTTTTATTTTGGGAAAAAGTTTTTGCAATTTGCGAATAAATCCAACTACTAAATGTGCGATTTGTGAAGGATTCCCATCTTCATGCATCGGTTGACCAACAACAATACATTCCACTTCTTCCTCTTCTATATATTTTTTTAGGTAGTCAAAAATATCTTTATTAGCTACCGTATCTAAACCAGTAACTATAATCTGCAATGGATCGGTGGTTGCCAATCCAATTCTTTTAGTTCCGTAATCAATTCCTAATATTCTTGGCACGGCGCAAAAATAGGAAATAAAACCTCTAGCCCCTAAAGGCAAGCCTTTTTTCTTTGCCTTTCTACAATCGAAAAAATTGATTTGTTATACCTAAGGATTTGAGATTGGATATTCAAATTCAAACAAGAGAAGCCCCCCACCACGAATGATGAGAGGCCATCCCAAAAACTGATTTAAATTACTTTATACCAGCTTCCGCTCTTATGTGAAAAAGGTTGTGGTATCTGATTTCTCAAATAGAATATATAAATATGCAATTAGATTTTCAAAGAAGTCAGAATTGCAAATAATAGCGACTAAATGGTTTTTTGAAAACTGATTGATAAGAATTTGGAAAAAGGTAGGAACGGTTTTGAACTACAAAATACTTTTGCTCCTAAAGATTCAATCAGTTTAATATTACGGAGTTTGGAAAAGATAAAATATCACATTTGTGACACTCATATTCAGCAAATATATGGTTTAGAATGGTTAAGTTAGTACCCAATAATTGGTATTTTATAAAGAAAAAAACATAAAATATTAAATGATTTTAATTTATAAATAACAATATGTTTTCAATAATTAAATCTTACCTAAATAAAAGTGTCCCCCTTCACACATTCGTGAAGGAGGACTATCCCAAAACCGTTTTATCTTAAATTTCTGAATAATGGGTTTTTCAGAAATGTATATTTTGAGTTTAAAAAAGTCCTCCCCCACCTTTGCGAAGGAGGACTTATCTCTAAACTGTTCGTCTTTTTGTGTTGGAAAACTTCTAATTCTTTTTACTTCATTACTTTTTCCAAAAAAATAAAAGCCTTCCCCCACCTTTGCAGAGGAGGACTTTTATGAATTTTTATGAATCTCTAAACTGTTCCAAATTAAGTAACCAACATTTCCTCTTTTTCTCTTTCGCTTCGCAAAATGTTGGAAGGTTTAAAAAGGGTCTTCCTCTATTCGTTAATAGAGGAAGACTTCCAAACCGTTTTTTATGAATCTCTAAACTGTTCCAAATTTGATATCCAACATTTCCTTTTTTCTTTCACTTCGCAAAATTGTTGGGAGTTTTTTAAAATAATAGTCTTCCTCTACCTTTATAAAGGAAGACTATTCCAAAACCGTTTTTTATAAATCTCTAAACTGTTCCGTAATAAGGACTGATACATCATCTTTAAGTTCTTAGATGAACCCTTTCTCAATTCAATTCTTGCATCAGAATTTTTAAGCCAATCATTTTTGATTAAAATCAAGGAGGTAAAAGTATCCCCCTCTACCTTCGTAGAGGAGGACTATCCCAAAACCGTTTACTCTTGATGCTCTGTAATTAGAGCTATATTATTTTTAGCATTTTCTGAAGCGGTATTGTTTAACAATACATTTACAGAAAAATGTTGATTATATTTTTGTGAATTTGAGTAGCCATTAAGGTTACTCCAAAGAATTTCCTTTCTATGATAGTATGTTGCGGTGAGTGTAGAACGTGTTTCGAAGTGTGGTGTATTTTGAAGAAAAAGATGCTCTTCAAAAGAAGGTTGTGTAAGCGACAAATTTCCAATCATGGAAACTTGCTGCTCACTATATACTTCTGCTGAAAATTTCAGCAAAGAAGTGTCAAGGTTATGCCCAATCTTTTTGATATCATCTTTACACGTATGTAAAGCGTAGTTTTTTGACTGATCCATGGGATGATTTTGTCTAAAATTCGGTTATGAGAAAATACTCAAAAGTTAATGTTTTAACAATAGTGTTACATGCTCACTTCTGTTCACCTCAACAGGAAGAAAGTTACTATTGTAAAATAGTTGATTCTAATATTTAACTTTGAAAAGAAAAATATTACATCAAATAAAAAGTTTTTTTAACCAAACAAAGGAATGCTATAAGCATCATTGCTGGCATTAAAAAAAACATAAACCTTATTTTAGCTTTGAAATTTAACAACAAGGGAATTTATCAAAGAAGATGATAAATATTGTGTTGCCAATAGGAAGGCTAGACTGTCATCTAAAAAATAAAGAAATATCTTTCACCAAAAGAATAGGAGGTAAATAATATTTATTTTGTATTTTTTTGAGACTAAATTGAGTAATAAAAAAAGAGAAAAACTCTTTTGACAAGACTCCGGTTTATGTTCACAGGATTAATTTCTTTCTACAATTTTCTTTTAAATGTAGATTATTTTATGTTCATATTACATCACAAATATAAGGCATATATTTAGTCTACCAATACCCATTTTATGGTATTTTATTTATATTTATTTTTAATATAAATTACATTTTAATTTATATTTCACTACAAATCAATAACTTACATTCAAAACACAAAGCTATCGATTATCCTTAAAATAAAAAAGACCCTTCCAAAACGGAAGGGTCCGGTCATAAAACCGTATACTGAGAAATGCTTAAAAGCCATAATTAAGTGAAGCAGTTAAGGAAGTAAGATCATCTTACCACTTGCTTGATGCTTCGAGGTTTTGACGTGATAGTATAAAACGCCATTGGAAAAATTCGTTTCTTTTCTAAGAATAAAATGCTGTTCCCCTTTAGGATAAAAAGAATTATAAGTTCTTAATAATTTTCCTGTTATATCAAAAACGGTTATTTCTATGTTGTCCTCTTCTGGTAAATAAAAATTGATTGAAGTAAAATTTTCAAATGGATTAGGTGAATTTGGAAATAACCTAAACTCTTGATTTTCGAATTCATTTCGTTCCTTACCAAATTGTAATGCGACATTATACTCTCCCCCATTTAAATCATAAGCAATAGCTGAAGTATAATTTGAAGTAATATCAATAGCATCTTTGATATTCAAATCTTTATTTGCAATGAACCGAATTTCAAACCACTTAAGTTTAGTTTCTGAAATTGCACTTTCAGTCTTATCCCATGAAAAAGTAATAGCACCTTCTTCTATAATTGAATTTCCGAAATAAACATCTTCCATTTTCTTCACCTCGATAAATTTCATCAAGTCTTGCTCAAACGAAAGCGTAAATTGCCATGCTGAAAAATCTTTTTCATTTTCTGTTTCAAAAATTAAACTGACCTCCTCCCCTTTTTTCACTTTTGAATTTTGGGTTTTAAAGATTAGTTCACCCTTTTTTTCTCTTGATTCATTGGTTAAAAAATTAGGAGAAGCATTTTCGGTTACGTCACCTACTTTTATTGCTACAAAATCTACCAGATCCAAATCGGTGCTTAAATTTTGAATATCTACTGCTTCTGGAAATGTCTCATTCAATGGATCATTTGGATTTGAAAAAACATAGTTCGCATCTACAAATCTCCACGACGGAACGCCATTTGGAAACTCATTCATATTTAACAAAATGAGGTTTCGGATTTGCGCTAAATCTAAGGCTGTCAACTCACCCGAATTATTTACATCACCAGCTATAATTTTGTAAGGCGAATCCAATAATTCTATTCCTAAAATATGCTTTCTGATTTTAACAATATCAAAAGTAGTGACACCATTTAAAGGTGTATTATTTTTTCCAGGTTTGATATTGTAATTTTGATACATTGGCAAATTCAAATTGAACGAACCATTAGAATTTGTCATTTCTAAAACTTGCCCATTATTAACATGCACTTCCACTTCGTCAATTCCTTCTCCTTGCTCATTATCAATAAGTCCACTCATTACTGCTAATTGAGACAAAGGCACACCACATATTCCAGAAGGTGCAGTCATAACAACATCCACCACACAAAAGTCACAATTCCCTGCTTGGTCACAAGCCCACAATGCCACACTACTCGTTCCTAATTGATCACAAGTAAAAAGTATTTCAGTTGCCGTTGGTGGAACATTTGGGTCATTTAAAGAATCAAAAACTACTGTAAATATTAGATCATCAAATGAAGAACAATTATCAAAACTTGACATATTATTTTCAAAAGTCATTGCCGACAACATCAACATTCCTTCTCCATTCCCAGCTGGCATCAATTGAGATGAAATTTCTTTACAAACTGGTGTTGGTTCTTTATCATCTTCAATTGTAATATTAATAGTATGAGTAGTTGAATTTCCACAACCATCATCTAAGGTATAGGTTGCAGAGTAACTCCCAAGTCCCACGATGAATGGCCCAAATCCATTTCCACCTAAGTTTGGACTTGTTACTGTTACCGATACATTTGGACTACAATCATCAATATCAATTGGCAGAATCTGAGGAATTGAAACAGAACCTTGACAGTTAGCATCTGCACTTATCGTAATATCTGCTGGTGCGTTTAATAGAATTGGTGCATCATTATCATTCACCATTACTATTTGAGTATGCACCCAAACGCCTGGTCCATTCTGAGTTAAATCAGGATCACTTCCTGCTTGACACCAATCAACAACTACCCATTTCCTAAAAATCTTAACTGAACTACAATCTCCAGTTCCCATATTTAAAAACAAGTCTGTAGGAATGATCGTACCTACCGAACTGCATGCTGATATATTTCCAATCAAAATTGGCTCACCAGTATTTGAAGGGTCAATTAATGTTGGGTCATTTTGATAACCAATACAAGAGATTGCATCTGCGCCTGTAAGATCTGTTGGAAATTGAATATCGTCTAAATCATTTGGATCTGAATTTCCGGAAAATGGATCTGAATTAATCACATCAATGGTTTGAATACATGAAGTCGTTTGACCTTGTGCATCTGTTACAGTCCAAATTCTGCTAATTGTACCAGTCCCACAAGTTGGGTCAAGCGTTCCTGAATTTACCCACGTGATATTTGCCGTTCCGCAATTATCAACTCCGAAAGCCATTCCTAACGAAATCGCTGAAGTATCTGAACCACATTCGATGACTTTATTCGAAGGACAAATAATCGTTGGATTTTGTTTATCTTGAACTTGGACTTCCACCATACAAGAGTTAGTATTTCCAGCAGCATCTGTCAATCTCAATTCTACCATAATTACTTCTCCAACATCACAACAAGCAAAATCTACCGAGCTAGCAAAAGAAGTCCCAAGGTTGCAACTAGATGCCATTCGGCGAACTTCATAGTTGATAATTCCGCAATTATCAGTACTACCATCATCAAATACCATAGCTCCAACTGTTGCAAAACCTAAATTATTTAATGCTACAACTGTGCTTTCATCACAAATTGGAATAGGGGCTAAATTATCAATAACGGTCACCGTCATACTACACATAGACTCATTACCACATGCATCATTAACTATAAACGTAACGGTATGTATCCCAACTGGAAAATTATTAATAAAACCTCCATTGGTATTCAAATTACCAAAATCACTTTGAACTTCTACATCAAAGTTACTTGAATTACAAGCATCTGAAATTCCTACTGCAGGTATAAAAACATTAGCTGTACATGAACTGGAAGATGTTCCATATGTCAAATTACCTGGGCACGTTAGCACAGGTACGGTGTTGTCTATGAGTTTAATAACTTGAGTTACAGTATCCAAAAATACATTGGCGCAGCAATCAAAAATGTAAAATGATCTCAGGTATTTTTCTTCATTTCCACACATTCCACCAAGCGAAGGAGTATCTTCGTAAATCACTTTTATATCACTACATAAGCCTGAAATATTCCCAGGACTTAATTCTATATTTTCAGTAGATCCATTATTATCAAAGGAATAAAAAGGGTAACCCAAATTTGCAACAGACGTATCTGGCTGATTAGTAGAATTACATTCTAACTCTGCTGTTGCTGGTGGAGTAATCGTAATTCCTGAAGTTGGAAATCTTAAAATTGTAATTGTTTGAGTACACGTTTCGCTATTTCCAAATCCATCATCTGCCATCCATGTTTTAACTAAAGTTGCTTTAATCGATGGATCAACTGAACAATCTACTAAAGTCAAAACACTATCTACTAATGTAATCGAAACATTATTACTACAATTATCTGTTGCAGTAACAGGAACAATCGAACCGCCAGTAACATTGGCTAGTTCTTCAAAACAAAAAATGCTCACGTCCTCACAATCAGCAATAATTGGATCTGATTTATCTTCGACTCTTGCTCCTCCCCAGCAATTTTTTTCATTGCCATTAAAAACATTATTGCCATTAGTGTCTTCAAAAACAGTCACTTTAATCGAGTCTCCAATACTTAAATTAAAAGTAGTATTTACATCGATCGTCACTTGACTTCCTTGTGCGATGAAATTATTATTCTCATCAGTTACAAGTACATGTAATAAATCTTTGCATGAACTTGACAAACCAGAGTAGTTAGTAAAAAATTGAGATGGGTGAATATTGAAAGTACAATTTTCGTCAACGGTAATATTTACTCCTCCGTTACAAGAGAAACTTCCTGGACATTGCGCCCATATTTGTTTGGGTAAAAAAGAAAAAAAGAGTACAATAAAAAAAAGAATTACACGAATGCTTTCTTTTTTTGAGTTCGATCTAATTAGATTTTTTGAGTTTGAAGATAGGTATCCACCTCCCTCCATTTTTGGGATAAATTTGTTGTTCATAGAATACAGTTCTTTAGTTACTTAAACGGTTTTAATAAATTATTTTAGTTGAAAAATGAATCTCAACCTGATACTCAGTTAGCATAATTTTCATTTTGAAAAATAAAAACTGCTACTTAGACTAAATGAACTATGACTGCTTTTTAAACTGTTCTGGGAAAACTAAAAATGCCACCTGCATTATCAGCTTATGATGTGAAGGAAACAAAACATATATTTTTCTCTTATTCAAAAAAAGGGAAAATGTGACGTGGTTTTTTAAAACTAAAGATCAAAGAGAGATTGCTTTTTTATTTAAAAATAAAATATTAATTAATAGATATTATTCAAACAACATAAAACTGAAAAGATTTAGTGACAAAATTATAGTTGAAAAATCATTAAAAAATGATGCATTTAGAGATTTGAAAAGGGATTTTTTTGATTTTTTTTGAAACAAAAGAAATGAGTGAATTTTTTTTATGTAAAAAAGGAAATTAGGATATTAAATATTGAATGCTTTCTTTTCATTAATTCTATCTCCATCAAAAAAGCCCCCCTCCAAATATATGAAGATAGGCCATCCCAAAAACCGATTTTAAAGCAAGTTTAACTAGTCATTAAAAACTAGTTTTTTTCTTTTTGAAAGTAGGTGAGTAGAAAAATCTACTCACCTAAGTTCAATTAAAAAACATATCTATACAAGATAATTATTGTTTTGTAATCGTAATCAAAAGATTAAGATTAGTCTACCAAAATCATCTTCTTAGTAGCTGTTTCAGTAGCTGTTTCCAATTGGTAGTAAAGAACTCCAGTTGCATCGAT
>JBGCFD010000056.1:0-2948 GCA_045106765.1 Saprospiraceae bacterium
AAATGCTTTGGAAGGAGAAACATTTTTGATGCGAGGATTGATGGGAAATACTTATACTAAAATTTTGATCAACGGAAATCCAATCAAACCCGTAGTCGTTCGAGGAATGCCAATTGGTGCTCAACTTCCCATTCAACAAGCAGAAAGAATAGAAATAATCTATGGAGCAACAGGAACTTTGTTTGGAGTCGATGCTGCGGCTGGCGTGATCAATATTGTTTTAGATGAAACAGAAAGACCCGTTTACACTCAAGCAAATTTAAATGTGGGTAGCAATGAGTACACTAATCTGGATATAAGTTTTGGAGGTCGTTTAGGCAAACAAAAAAATACATTACGTTATTCTCTCTATGGAAGTTATACCTTTAGAGATGATCTCAAAACGAAATATCAAAATGATAGTTTATATAATCCTGATCGTTATTTTAATGGTAATTTAAATTTTACGACTATCGAAAATTATGTAACTATCGACGACCAACCATTGCTCAATAATCTCCCACATCAAAGTCGACTAGTTGGAATGAACTTGGCATATCGAGCGATGACGTTCGCTGCTCAAGCCATGTATAGAAGAGATCACAGTTCAGTTGGATTGAATCCTTTAGCGGTCTCTTATACCAATCCGCTTAATTATATTGGAGAACGACTCATTAATACGAATTTTACATTAAAGAAAGATTATCGTCGATTTGGTTTCGACTTAAGAATAGGTTATTTACAATACCAATTGGACAGTAGATCTTCTTTTAATTATGTCTATAATTATACGAGTGAACTATTGGATGAATTAACTTGGTTTGATTCATTTGAATCACCTACTTCCTTTAATTCGATGCGATATGATTCATTGACAGAAAATCACTACCAAAGATATTTTAATGGTACTCGTTTTAGTTTTTCGGAATCGAATGATGCACGAATAGATTTAATTTTTAATTTTTTCTCTAAGGAAAATATTGACTTGACCGCAGGAATATTATTAAAAGGATATGCCAATTCTCCTTTGGTTAATTATTCAAAAGTTCCTTTGGGTAGTTCATTTTTTTCAGAACTAGCAATCCCTAGCAATTCTTCTTTGACTCCATTTTTTTCAAGAGAAGAAACTGGATTTCAAATTAACTCGTTTGCTCAAGCTCTTTGGACTACTAAAAAATGGACTTTTATAGGAGGACTTAATTGGCTCCGAAGTAGTGGAAATGTATCTTATAATTTTTTTGGAAACTTTGAAAATGTATCAATTAGTTCAATTGATTATCGATTTGGCATCAACTATCAGCCTCGCAAAAACTGGAGTGTTCGAGCTAATTACGGAACTGCAACTCAATTGCCTTCTTCTTATTACAGAGCTAATCACCTTTCTATTTCTTCTATAAATAGTAGCCAAATCAGAAAATCTGTACTTTTTCTTGAAGCAGAAAAAACTCAAAATGCAGAATTGGGTTTTCGTTGGACACCAAGCAAGCAATTATATTTTGATATTTCAGGTTTTCATTCTAGGTATCAAAATCTTATTAGTCCAATTCGACGTACTTTAGTAGATTCGTCGGGGACACCTATTATATACATTCAAGGATTCACTAATTCTGATTCTTCTCAAATAAATTTGTATGGCATTCAATCTAGTTATTTATATAAATCTACCTTCCTAGATTTTATTTTAAATCTTACCTACTCATTTGGTGAAGAAAAGATATTGGGATATTCAGATCAATCATCAATCAGTCAGTTGCCGCGTATGATTAGAAAAACTCGCCTTGTTGTACGACCAACTCGAAGAATTTCCTTTACTTTTGATACAATTGTAAATGGCAAATCAAAGAATAAAATCAGAAATGACGGTCGAGGAGATTTGCCTCGTTTTCGAACTATTGACATTTTAGGTAATTATAATATCAATAGAAATTTTAGGGTATTCTTCAAAATTAGAAATATCTTTAATAAAGAATATGCAGGATTGAATGCATATGATACCGTTGATGATTTGATTTATAATCCACAGGAATTGAGAACTTTTAGATTGGGAATGAGTTATCGAGTGGATTAATAAGCCCTCTAAAAGAGAGCCTTTTTTGATTATCCCTTTGGCAATCGAAAAATTTAATTACATTTTTATTTTTAAAAAATATTTTTGAAAAAAACAATTTACATATTATTCTTGCTTATGTGTTTTTCTTTTATTGGAAAAACACAAGACACTTTGTTGATGGAAGTCATCGAAAGATCTGATAGTAATATGATAAGTACATTGTTAGAAAATGCTAACACTTCAACTGAATCACCAATCATTTTGCAATACTTGCTCAAAGCTCAAAGTTATTTAGAAGAAGAAAATAAGCCATTAGCACTTTTTGATATTTATACTCGCATTGGAAAAATATATCAATCAGAAGATTTGAATGATCGGGCTTTGCCAATTTTCCAAAAAGCGAATCGACTTCCCTCCCCTCCTATTTCGAAATTGCAAAAAATAGAATTAATGGATTTTATGGCAAAAGCATATTTTGCTGTAGGTAATATTGATAGTGCTTTGCTTGTTTACGATGAACAATTGACCTATTTCAAAAAAGAAGAAAATTATGAAGGTATTTTAAAAACACTACAAGAAAAAGTCAACGTTTTCCTAAATGTTCAAAACTACCGAATGGCCTTAGATTTAAATCTGCAAATCAAAGACCTTGTTCTAGAAAAAGGAAATGACGATGCACACCTTGCTATCATCAATAATAATATTGGGTATAATTTTAATTTTTTAGAAGAATATAAGCGGGCAAATAAGTACTTTTTATTGGCATTAAAAAAAAAAAAAAAAGGAGCAATGAATTCTTCCAACAATACATCTACAAAATTAGACTTAGCTATTTTGCATACTAATATTGGAATCACTTACAATAATTTAAATGATTCCGAAAAGGCTATTAAGTCTTTACAAAAAGCTATAAAATCCA
>JBGCFD010000057.1:0-5686 GCA_045106765.1 Saprospiraceae bacterium
AATATTTTGAAAATGGGTTTAACATTGACAATAGTACTGGTGAGAAATTAAGAATAGAATTAATGAAAAAGAAATAATGCTAACAGTGAATATGAAATCATGGAGGCTTTCAGCCGTCCACGCTTCATATTCGGGACGTTAGGTTTAATAGATAATGACACAAGAAATAATAGATAAAGCTATAGAGCTCTGGCAAGATGATGCAGAAAAGGAAGCGATTCAGCTTCTTGATGAATCAATCGATCTTGAAAAGAATGCCGAGGCTAACACTTTAATCGGTCAAATGTACATTGGAGCCGAACGTGGAGTTTCCAACATTAAAAAAGATGTAAAAAAGGGAATCCAATTTCTACAAAAAGGCTTGAATCTAGGAGATGCGGAAGCAGGAATTGAATTAGCTGACTTGTATTACTTGGGGGAAGGAGTTAAAGAAAATTACAAAAAAGCAGAAAAGTATTGGATTGCATCTTGGGAATTGGGAGAAGAACGAGCTGGATTTGAGTTGGCGAACTTTTACTATGATGAGTTAAATGAAAAGATTAACGAAGCAATTAATATCTATGAACAGTTGATAGATAGAAATGAATTCGTTGGAAATTGTAATTCAAAACTTAGCAAGATATACGAAAAAGGAATTGGAGGAATTATCCCAAATCTTGATAAATCATTAATGTATTTGGAAGAAGGAGCAAAGGACTCGCATATTCATTGTTGTATGAACCTAGGACTCAAATACTACAGAGGAGATGGAGTGAAAAGAGACATTGTGAAGGCAATTGAGCTAGTCGAAAAAGTAAAGGACAATGAGCTATTTAAAAAAGAAGTGGAAGTTCTGCTCAACAAAATGATTAAAGAGGAAAAAATATAACTAAACCTAACACTATGTAAAAAAGCATTAAAACGCTTTTTACATTAAACGTTGTCGGCAATTAGAAAAGAAGAACATGAACTCCATTGACAAAGGAAATGCTGGTGAAAAATTCGTAAATGATATTGCGTTCAAATCATTTATGAGATATTGGTGTTATCCAAGTCCAAAAGATGAAAAAGGAGACAAAAAAGAAATTTGCGACCTATTGATAATGTTCGGAGATACAACCATCATTATCTCCGTAAAGAACTACGAATTTAAAGGAGATTATTCTAGATATTTCAGACGAACAATCGACAAAGCTGTAAAACAAATTTATGGTGCAGAAAGAAAACTGTTTAAAAGCAACAGAGATATTTTCATAAAGCATCCAGAAAGAGAAACTGAAAAAATCCCAGTAAGTGAATCTCCAAAAATTCATAGAGTAATTATCAACTTGGGAGAAGGTGTTAAATTCTACACTTTCCAAAAAGAAACTAAAGACGAAAAATTCATTAGTATATTTGATAAAGCGGCATTTAAGACTATAGCAGAAGAACTTGACACAATTCCTGATTTCATTGAATATCTTTCTAAGAGAGAAAAATTATTCAATGATAAAAATGTAACCATACTTCCGGGTGAAGAAGAAAACTTTAATCAAGAGACAGCTATGCAGTTTTTTGAACATTCTCAAGAGAATTTCAATCCAATAGAAAAAACGAGTATTCTCTTATCTGGAACAGAACATGATTTATTAGCACATTACCTGAAAAATGAAAGAAATTTCCCTGAAGCATTACATTCGGACAAATACAATGGAATGTTTATTCAACTAGACGGATATTGGGAAGATTTTATAAACAGAAAGCACGTATTAAAGAAGAAGCAGCTTGATAAAAACAGTCATTTTATTGATGAGTTGGTAAAAAAAGAAGTGCTAAGTAATAAGAACCCACAATCAATAGAATTAGCAAAAGAATTGTTGTCTTTTGACAGATTCAATAGAAGAATAATTTCGAATAATTTCTTTGAGTTTTACGAAAGATATAAAGATAATAAAGGTTTGAATTTCGCAAGACGATATGGTGATATAAATGGTAAAGGAGTTGCATTTGCATTTTATCCCCCAGATATGGAGGAAAAATTTGTAAATGTATTACTTGAAATAGCCATTGATAGTTTTTGCATTTATTACAACTATAAGAGTTCCTCCATAATTATGATTGCAACTACTAAAGATTTCAGTCAATTTAAAATTGGAATGGTGCAAGATATAAAACCATTTTCCAAAGAAAAAGAAGAACGTATCAAAGAAGAGGTTAACAAACTTCATTGGTTTACAAATCATCAAGAAATTAAAATAACAGAATACGAGTATCCAGAAGAAGAGTAATAAACTACCGACAACAAGGAATATAAAATCATGGAGGCTTTCAGCCATCCACGCTTCATATTCGAAACGTTATGAGCAAAGAATACTTGGCTGAATGAGGGTTTACGGAAGTCCACCGTTTGGAAATAATACTTAACAGAGAAATCCTACAGTTAGTGAAAAATGCTTTTAACCTGAGTAAATTTGACCTTAAGACTCAGCTATGAAGATGGAAAAGGCAACATACTTTTAAACATTTTATCAAATGAAAACGATTATTTCAACGTTAGTGCTGATTGCCTCAGTACTAGCATTAAACGCCCAATCAGTAAAATTAGGAGAAGTCCAATCTGTAATTAATTTTACTGACTATGATATCGCCATTATCAAAGAATGTGACTCTGAAGACTTATACAAATCCTCCGCCTATGAGTCAGGATATCTAACGAATGGTGATATGCTCAAGCTATTTTTCAAAACAGATGAACTGGATGAAGCCAGAACAATCATAGCCAATGATAGAAATGTCCTTGTGAAACGCATTACAATGGACATTACCTTAGCTGATATTGAAGCTTTCGGTAAACTTCCAAAAGTAGTAGATGGAATTATGGTTTTTGAAAGTACTGATCAAGTAGATGATTTAGATGATTATTTATCAAAGTTGATTAAAAAATCAGATGATATGATGGATGATGTGCTGGATATCTTTGAATTTAGTTATGCAGATTTTACTTCGTACAGATCATATTTTAATAATAGCAATAACTTGTTGAATGGGAGTTTTCAAATTAGCGAGCTTCAATCAATAATGGCCAATGAGAGAATTTTAGGTGAAGTACGTAAAACCTTTTTTAATGAGGACAGGCTATTGACTATTGGAAATAACACATATTTCCAGTTTTCGACTGATATTATTCTCTCTTTCGATAAAGATGATTCTTTTATGTTATCTGAAATAGGGAAAATAGATGATGATTACGAGTTCCAACGACCAAATTCTATTTTGTACGCTCAATCAACAGCATCTAAAGTGGACCTGTACTCTTCAAGAATACAACGAGGAAGTAAAGGAGCTTTTGCGCTGGACTTCGTTAATGGCCCATTTTATGGAAGTTTTGTAGTTCCCAACAATAATATAGACTGTCAACCGCTTACCAAGACTATTAGCGTTACTGCAGATCAATTGGGGTCTGCTGGGGCAAACACTAATCCATGGCAGGACTTTGAAGATGTAAGGTTAGAGATAAGATGGGGTGACAATTCTGTTCAAATTATAGATAATTATGTTTTTGGCCAAGTTATTGATCATGTTTATCCTACAATTGAAACAAATTATGAAGCTGCAACTTTACTAAGCTTTAGTCATCCTAATGCAGGGCCATTTCCTAGGGTAGCCCTATTTGATGGAAATGAAAATTTATTCCCTGAACAAAACATTGATGTCGGATTCGGGCAGACTTGGGGAAGAGACTTAGTCATAAACCCTGTCCTTCCAAGTGGCTTTGACAACGCCCCTGAGGATATTGCATTTACAGTGAATCCAAACTTAGCATGCACTGATGAGGCTACAGAAGAAGGTATGTTCACTTTTTCTGGAGGAGCTTGGATGAGTGGTAATAGAGCGCTAATGAGTAAAATCTGGGTAGATCAAATTATAGGAAATTGGATAGGTAGAGTTGGAGGTTATACTTGGTGTTGGAGAATAAGCAATGGGAATACACTCAGTCTGGAAAGAGGAAACATCACCGTTTTTGTGGAAGGAACTTTTTATGGAGATGGATGTACCTACGATGATTATAAATCCGATTCTAGACAACATAATAACGACAAGAAAATCGAAGAGAAGATAAACAAAACATCTTCGAAATATCACGTAAACGATGATTTGCACACTTATCATAGATTGATAGATGGGGGTTCTGATTTCACATTCGATCACATTCTTCAAGTATGTGATTAAATCTTAAGTTCAATGTTTAATAGAGAGGAGATTATATCTCCTCTCTTAATTTGGAAGAAATGAAAACAATACTGATCATAACAGCATTAATCTTAAATGCTACGTTAAGCGCTGGTCAAACACATGAAATCTCCTTTTCTATGAGAGCGGGAATCTCAAGTGACAGCTTTTCTAAATCATCAACTAATTTCGATTCGGAATTTGGATACAACAGAATACAAACAGTAAGTGATAAGGGGCTTTTTCTGAACTATGGGTATAAATTTTCCAAAAGGTTCAATCTATTCTTGACAGCAGGATTTGGATATTCTAAAGAGCTTCATCAATTTCCCATTCTTGCAAGAGAAATAACTTTTGTAAGGCAAGTACATTTGGTAGATTTTGAAAAAGATCGTTTGGCAATAAACTTTTTTGGGTTAAAAAAACGATTCACCAATAAAAGAAAGAACTTTTCTCTTGAACTAGGTATCCTTTATAATCAAAGATATTACACAGAAAATTTAGAACGGATTGTGGAAGAGAATTGGCAAGTTTCAGATAGGTTAAATTGGATTGAATACCGCTATGATATAGAAGTGATACATGGTGAGTATAAAATAGATTTTAACCATGGAAAAAAAAGAAATAGAATCGGTAGAGGACAAATTGAACTTGGGAAGTTTGATTTAGAACTAACAGCTCTTTGGAATATTACAAATGAGCTTAAATTTACATTCGGAGCAGCTATCTCCCCTAGACATATATTTTATTACAATCATGACTATGAAAGCAGAAAATATATTAACGGAGAACTTGATCCTGCTGGTTCTATAAACTATGTGGGAGTGGCAGGAGATTCTGATTATAATGGGTTTGGAAAGAAAAATAATTTTTACTATTTAACTTCAGGATTAACATATAGTTTTAGGAAAAGAAAGAATAAAGAGAATTAGAACTTTTAATTCGGGAATCAATCTAATTGATTTCATAAAGAATCTAAGTGAAAAGGAAAAGCTCATAACAGGGTTTATATGTAATAATTCACCGCAGAAAAAGCGGTAAATTCCTCCACATACACAGGACGTTCTACGCAATTTGACAGACTAACCGAAGTAAGTAATTGCCTCAATGAAATAAACTGTTTACTAACTAATGTTTTAACCGAGAATTAAAATAAACTAGTTTAGAATTGAACAAATCAGAAACAAATGAATTTTCACAAATCTTTACTAATACTATTCTGCTTTTTAATAAGCATAAAAGCAATATCTCAAGTTAAACTTCAAAAGAAAAAACTGAATAATGAGTATTCTTGGAACAACTCAACCCAAGAAGAACGAAATGAATATTATTTTGGAATTAAGCCAATTAAACTCTCTAACGAAAAATATCATTTCCGATATGTAAAATATGGTCAAATCGTTGATTTAAAAAGTGAAAATGGAATTGAATTTTCTGGACAATTAATTAATGAAATAACCGAAAGCAGACCAATAAAAACTGAATACGGAAATGATAG
>JBGCFD010000058.1:0-62502 GCA_045106765.1 Saprospiraceae bacterium
TAACCATTAACCATTAACCATTAACCATTAACCATTAACCATTAACCATTAACCATTAACCATTAACCATTAACCATTAACCATTAACCATTAACCATTAACCATTAACCATTAACCATTAAAAAATGATTCTCGAACGAACTATTAAAAAAAAAACGCAAGATTAATTGAAAAAAAAATATCGCCGAAAAGCAAAAGGTAATCGTATTTTTTCCAAAACAGAAATGCCTACCAAAAAAAAATATGGAAGCAAAAGAGCAGACGGGTTTTTAGCATTTCGACATTTTCTTTGGGGTAATTATGTAATCAGCATGGAAGCAAAGTCTAAAAAAACTTTACCTGCGATGAAACCATATCGGGATGAATTTATTATGATAAAAAATTGCTTGGTTATGGGATTCTATTGTTGTGTCGGTTCAGGGGCTTTTTTTGCTTTGTTTAAAATGGATGATAATTTATTTCGATTTTTGATACCGATTTATACTTTGATTATTAGTGCATTAGTTTATGGATTATTTACTTGGCGAAGCTATCGTCACCAAACTATGGATGTCATCGATCAACTCAAACAATATCCAGCTAATGAAAAGTGGTTGGCTTTTTCCAAAGATAGTTTTGAATCATTAAATAAGAGAAAGCAAAAAGATTTAAAGAAAATTTGTAAAGCTAGAGGGATAGGGTTGATACTTTATGGAACAAAAATATCTGTTCTCAATCAGCCTAAATTCCGTTGGGATTTAGGTAAAGATTTCATCAAATATTATAGCCGAGAAAAAGATGTAAGAGCATTGTTGAAACACTAGTTTTGTGATCTCTGTGAGATGAAAATCAAAGCTATTTTGAAACTTGAATATCATGCAAAAGAAATGGGGTAGCAGCTCTTCTTTCATGAGGAAAAATTTCTTTTTCGATTCCTTTAAATTTTACTTTCTTTCCAACAATTTTCCACTTTGCTTCCAAATTACAAGGATCATATCGTTCACCTTCTCCAACTGTAATCGCAAAGAAACCAGCCATTACTTCTTTAATTTCACCTTCTCTCATTGGGTGGGTTTTAATATCTTTTCGGTCAGAAAAACAATCAACTGCATTCTCAAAATTGGTAGATTTATTATTGCAACTAAATGCAAGAACAATTACTGAAATTAAAATGTAACAATACTTTTGCATATTTATTTTGGTTATGTTTCTTTAATCTAAAACATCAATCAAAGTACGATAATCATCAAAAAAAGCACCACCATCTTTCATTTCTAGAAGATCAAAAAGATCTCCTGAATATTCCTCTTCTAGGTCTAGTTTAGTGTGTTCTGTTCTTACTTCGATCTGACCTCTTTTTAATTGTGCCAATCTCCAATTATAGGTTTTTTCCATCTTTTCTAAAATGGACTGATTGATATTAATATGGTCGGAATCAGGAGCAACTGCTTCTACTTCATTGATTGCCAATGAATTACGAGCAATCATTTTTCCTTCCTCTAAGATGAAATAAGCGGTATGTGCCCAAGTTTCATCTGCGGTTAACAATTTGGAATACATCACTAATTGTAAATCTTCTTCATTTTTAATCATCATTTTTCGACGAGTTGCACCACGCCATTTTAAGTCAATGACTAACTTCTCATCACCTTTTTCTAATACTAAATCTGCTTTGGCTCTAATATCAATATCATTGAATTGGCCTTGCAAATCCATTTCTGATTCTTGCACTTTCCAACCGTTTTTTTGAATCATAGAAACCAAACTCCAAGAGGCGTATTTTATTTTATTTAAAAAACTAATTCGCTCAGGTCCTCGCCCATACATCAATAATACGGCTCCTTCACGAGCTAATAATTTGTTGGATTCTGCATCAATCCATTGCTCCACTTGACGTTTATTCCATCCTTGAATATCTTGTTTAAATAGCAATTCAAAAAACCGATGAGAAAGATTTCCCATCATGGTTGTATCTCGAACAATACTCAAAATAGAAGATTTATGGAGTTTGATTTTATGTCGAAAAACCCATTGATAAGGATAATAAAAAAGAGAATCTAAGCTAGTAAAAGTTTCAAAATTACGACCCGATTCATCTTGGTAATCAGGTAATAATCGATCTGGATTTTGAATATTAATAAATGGCTTAGGACGACCAAATTTTTGCTTTTCTAACATTACTCTTACAGGAGTAGTAAAATGCTTTTGAATTGCCTCTTTACCTTTTTCAGTATCAACATCGAAAGTGATAATTTCCATATTCTCAAAAGTCGCTTCTAGCACATCGTGTAAAGGATGAGGGAAAACAGGAGAACCATCCACCATCTCAGGCATAACTAAAATTAAGCGTTTTTGAGTGCGTAAAACAGGTCTGCCACGTTGCCAAATCAATAGTCGATTTTTGTCCTCAGGAGACATTAAATGAATATCGTTTTTTTCTAAAAAATCTAATTCAGATTGATACCACCTAGAAAAAAAATGATCTGGTTCATTACTAGAAAAATTCCACCATAACAATTCATTTACATTATCTAAAATAGCACTTGATTGGTGTACAAATGGGAAGTTGCCCATTTCTGTATCTCTAAATTGAATCGGAGAAGGTTCATAAATTGTACGAACAATTCTTTCTAATTCAAGATTAGTCAAATGAGTTTCAGAATCAGGAAGTGCCATCAATAAATCTTTTACCCGAGTAGCTTGACTACTCAAAACTTGCATCGAAGTATTTTTATCATTGGAATCTTTGAATTCTTGATTTGCCCAATTTTCCAAATAATTAAAGATGACAATGGCTTCGGTTTTCGGTACTTTTTGATCAATTCGATAACGTGTTCTCCCAAACCAAAAATTGTATTGGTTCTTTATATCTCTAATATCAATCGAACTATCTTCTTTAGCAGTTTCTTCGAGGTTATCAAAATATTGACCGATCATTGCATGCCAACGATCACTATTTATTCCAGGCGTTTGCGCCATTACTCTCGCAATTTCTAATGCCAAATCATCGGCTAATGGCTTGACCGAAAGAGATACAAATTCTAAAATTTTAAATGGATCAATTGGTTGCCAAAGAAATGTAGTCACTAATTTGAGGATTTGTAAACTGGGTCTGGCCAAGGACGCAGATAATATTCCAAGGCTCGGAAGTCCTTCTTGAATGAAGGCATTATCCAATGCTCTACTTTTTTCAGGAATCAAACAAAGTGGTTGAAAAGAATTATTTTTTAGGAAAAAACTAGCTAGCCAAGCCGCCGCATGAGTTTCTCTTTTTGACTTTACTAACAATATACTTCCGTCATTTTTTAATGTATATTTATTTGCAATTGAAAGCTCCTTTCTTAATACTTTTTGAAAAATAGAAAGATCTGAATGATCTGAGATATTGAGGTTTTCTTTATGTTCAATTTGAACTCCTTTAGTTTCTAATTTTTTGAGTAAAACTTGGAAATGTTTTGGAAGAAAATCAATTGGTTCATTTAGATTAATATGCGTAAATGGCTGATTATGAGAGTCTAATGCTAATATTGTTGCTTGGAAGCGATCTGCAAAACCCGCAGATAAGGCTAAGTCATTTTCGGTATCTTCAAAAATATTTTCAATTGTTGCAATCGTTTTTAATCGTTGAGGAGTATCCCCGTTTGATACAAAATTCCAACCTTCCAAGACTAATTCATCTCGCATCAAAAGTAGCGTAGTTGAGGTTGCAAGTTGATCTGCTTCAAAGGAAGTTTTATAGAATGCTTCAGCGTGATTTCTCAAATTAATTTGAAGTGCCTGACGGTATTGTTCTATTCGGAGATGTTCATTATTATTAGGATGACCTGACAATCCTAGATGCAATTCAAGACAATGAAGCAAGCCTTGTTTTCCTAGATAGGTTATATTTCCAACTGTCGTTTCGCTTTTTGGAAAGACTAAGTCATCTAATTGTAAACCGAAGTATATTGTCATATTGTATGTTTATAAAATAAATTTTTAGAAAAACTATTTTTTATATTTTGTTTCTAAAGGTCTAAGGTCAAAGACAAAAATACTATTTTCAAAAGTTCCCAATGGGTATTGGATAAATTCTTTTAGATGTTCATGTACTAAATATTTTTCATCAGTCACTATTAGATATTCTGCACCTGCATTTCTAAATTGATGAAATGCCCAAGGCTTAAATGGTTGTTCATTCATGGCATATTCATTCCAACCTTTTAAGTTAAAATAGTTCAGGCTAAAGTTGGGACTTCCATCTGGAATAGCAATCACTTTTTGAGGATATTTGATATTTAGTTCGTTTAAAAACGCTCTCGCTTCCAATTTTTTTGAAAAGGACGGATTATAATTTTCATTAAAAATAAATAGTTCCTCATATTTTTTTTCAATTGACTTTTGCGCATTGTTCAAATTGAACATAATGAAAACTGTAATGATTATTTTTGTTAAAAAATGATTTCCAATATTTGGAAATTTATTTTTTAACAAATAGAATGAAGTAATAAAAACGGAGGCAGGAAAAACCATCATTTCGATTGCATAATAATCATGGATAAAAAATTGACGATAAAAGATAAGAAATGTCCCAACCATTCCAAGAAATATAAATAGGTTAAAAATGTAGAGTAATTTGGGTTGTTTTTTTCTTAAGAAAAAAAGTATAAAAAAGGCTGATCCAAATACTACATATCGAGTGACTCGATGATAATATTGAGGTGCACCATCTTTAATAATCCAATGCCAAGTATCTGTTATTAAAGGTTCGGCGAGTGACCAAATCGGACGAGTCTTAGTGATGAAGATATTGCAATTATGAAATTCATTATAATTTTTAACCCAAGCTATCCAACCAAAAATAAGCACAAAGACGCTGAAAAATAAAAGGAGATTTTTCCATCCATTTTTGAAAATCTTTCCTTCTGATTTAAACTGAATCAAATTCGTTTTTTCTAGTAGGAAAATAATTATTATAGTGATAAATGGAATTAGGACTGTCACTTTAAGTAGTCCTCCAAAAAGAAAAGAAGCACAACTTAAGATGAGCCATTTTCGATTTTCAATTTTGTAGAAATAATAAAAGAAAAGGACTCCTATAAATGTCAATCCGAGGGCTGGTGTATTTGGAATATAATTGAATCCATAGTACGCTAAAACGGGTGACCCCATCAAAAGTAATGGTGTTGCTATGCTATAAAAAAGATCCTTAGTCAAATGCCAACTTAATCTTGAAACTGAAAAATAACCAACTCCCAAAAGGAAAAAATTAACTAAGCGCAACACGCCATCATGTGGCTGAAAAAGATGCCAAAACATAGCGGAGATATAATATAGAATCGGAAATTCACTTGGACTACCAAAACCTTCTCCTAACATATTATGATGTACTCTTGGTTGAAAAAAATTCATTCCATCATTGTAATAAATTTGTACAAAAGCACAAGAATCGGTCTGCCGCCAACTATGGAATCCATAAGGAGCATAATTAAATATTTCAAAATAATTGAAAAACCAACTCACTCCTAGGATGGATAGAAGAAATAAAAAGATATGGATTGTATCTTTGTTTTCCATCCATTTAGCAGTATAATTTTTGTGGTTGACGTTATTCATTAGACTTAATGCTGAGGAAAAAAAATTGAATTTTGAATGTTCGAAAAGCGAAGATAAAACTAAATTTTAGAGTTAAGAAACTGTTTTAGAATAAGAAAAGATAATAGAAATTATATACTTTTGATTTTTAATATATTTAGAATGTAATCTCTCTTTTTATTAAAATAAATGATTTGAAATTATGAAGAAGTACTTCCAATTATTTACCCTATTTGCAATGATTTTTTGTTTTATTCCAGATGCTGACGCTTTTGTGGTTGATGTGAAATCGAGAAGTGAGAAAGTTGAATCTAATGATTTTTCCAAAAGTTTTAATAAAAAAAATCTTTCCAAGAAACAATTGCGAAAATTAAAAAGGCACCAAAGAAAAATCAAAAGAATGGAAAAAAGGCTGTCGAAGTTTCAAAAAAAATGGGAAAAGAGAGCAGCAAAAAAAAATCTTAAAAAAGGCAAAAAGCGAAGAAGATTTTTTGGTGGAGTCACAGATGATAATAGATTTAGGATTGGAGTGCTTTTAATTATTGGTTCCATAGTGATTGGGATTTTGGCAAGAGTTCCACTTTTTGGAGGATTGTTTGGAATACTTTCAGGTTTGTGTGGATTGGTGGGATTAGTTTTGGTAATTCTTGCATTTATAGCCTATTATCAGTAGCACGTAGCAGTCTGCTACGTGCTATTGATGCATCCGATTTCTCCATTTTAAAAAAGGAGATTCTAAATATCGAAATGAAAAAATACTTATTACAACACTTCCTCCAAAAGTCACAGCCATAAAAAATCCTACTGTCCACCAATTATTCATCAATATATTTTCTTTTAAAAAATACTGAAATAAAACATGGACAAAAATTAAATGGTAAACATATAATCCAAAACTAATTTTTCCCAAATAAGAAATTGGATTACTTTCCTTGATTCTAATTTTAGAGTTGGGAGGAATGAAGATGGCAATTAAAAAAGTAAATGCCAAAGCAATTATCGTCGGACGAATAATGGAAAGGGAAAAAATATGTTCAGGCAAAATCTGACTTTGGAAAATTACCAAAATAATTACGGCAAAAATAAAAAAGTATTTTTTTGTCAAAGAAATACTTTCAATGAACTTGACCAATTGATTATATTTTTTAACAACTAACCAACCTAATATTCCTCCAATAGCGAAATAATCCATGTTGGTAAATAAATCATTTTGCTGAATAATAGAATTTCCCCAAATCATTGGATCAAAATATCGAGCAGTCCAAGCAATAAAAACACAAGAAATTAAGAATATTAAAATCCGGTTTTTAGGAATTAAAAAAAGAACAATCATCCAAGTGATGTAAAAATGTTCTTCGATGCATAATGACCAAAAAACGGAAAGTGGAGTCGTTTTTGGAAAATTATCAGTCAGTAGCATTTTGTAATTTTCCAAAAAGGTGAAAGAGTATCTCCAATCCAAATCATATCCGCCACCGATCATATGAAACCCAATTTTTTCTTTTAATTCGTAAGGTAAAAGAAATGCAAGTCCTACCAAAAAAAAGAATAAGGGATAGATGCGTAAACTTCTTCTGATGAAAAACTTTCGAATATTGATTTGCCCATTTTGTGTTTTTTCAAAAACCAATAAATAGGTAATTAAAAAACCGCTCAGTACAAAAAAGAAGCTCACTCCAATTCCACCACCACTTTTTAAGAATGAGAAAATAGGGAAATCTCCTTGCAATGGAACATGCAAGAGGTATACCTTCAAGAAGGCAAAAAATCGAAGCGCATCGAGTGTATGAAATCGTTTTTTTCGGTTCATTCTTAATTAGGATTCAGGCGATTGATTTGACCACTTGACTCCTTTTTTTTAGGCAAATTTAAAATAAAATATGAGATGATTTTTTCCAAAAAAATGAGAATGTGAAAAGATGTATACAAACGGCATCAAATTTGTTTAATTATAATATGATTTAAAATGATGTATGCTTTAAGTATATTTTTATAATAAATTAATCAATAGAATTTTCAAGATTCAATAAAATTTAAACGAATAAGATGAAGAATTTTTCCTTACTTATTTTTCTAACATTTCTTTTTACCAATTCACTTACTGCAAGTAGTAAAATTTCTGTAGATAGTCTAAGATCCAGTATTTCTGGGCAGTCTGGAGAAGTTTATGTGAATAGTTTGAATGAAGTGTCTATGACCTTATTGCAAAATGGACAACATGATGATGCCAATATTTTTGCAACGGAGGCTTTAACAAAAGCCAAATCTGCTGAATATCAATCAGGAATGGCAACAGCTTATGACCGACTTGGGATGGTGTGTCAAGCAAAATATGATTATACCAATGCAATGAAATATTTTGTCAATGGATTGAAAATCAGAAATAATGCTGATGATAAAGCTGGAATAGCTACATCCAAAAATTACATTGGAGTAGTTTTTTTCCAACAAGAAGATCCTGAAAGTGGGGAAGAAAATTTGGTTAACTCATTGACTATCCGAGAAGAAATTAAGGATTGGAATGGTGCAGCTGAAACGCATAAAAATTTAGCTGATTTATATTTGTTCAAAAAACTTTATGGCAAAGCTCAAGAACATTATGATAAAGCTTTTGCGCTGCGAAGAGATTTGGAAGACTACAAAGGTGCTGCAAGTATCGCAAGTCACATTGGAGGCATTTTGACTGACGTCGGGAATTTTGATGGAGCTTTAGTTTATTTCAGTATGTCTTTGGATTTGAATAGTTCGATTGAAGATTTGCAAGGGATTGCAAATGACTTTAATAACATTGCTCTTACAAATATTGAGCAAGAAACATATGATGAAGCTGAAGATGCGAATATGCGTGCAATGGGAATTCGTCAAGATCTGGATGACAAATTGGGCATGGCAGAATGTTATAAAAACTACGGAATTATTTATAGTCATATTGGAAGTAAAGAAGAAGCAAAAAAGAATTTAGCGAAAAGTGTTGAGCTATTGAAAACGATGAAAACTCAACCTGGGAAACAAGAAATTTACAAGAATATTTCTGATGCATATTTTCAAATGAAAGATTATCAAAATGCTTATCAGAATCAATTAGCGTTTGTAAAAGAAAAAGAAACATTATTCAGTTATGAAAAGTCAACGGCACTTTTAGAACTGACAACAAAATATGAATCAGAGTTTGCAGCAGAAAAACAAGCTGCTGAAATTGCTAGTTTAAAACAAAGTGAGGCGTATAATCAGAAATTTAATTATTTCCTTTTTGCTCTTTTGGGATTAGGAATTTTATTCATGATGAGTTTATTCAAAAGCTATAATCGTAAGAAAAAGGATAATGCGAAATTGCTTACCATGAATAACGAAATCAAAAGTCAAAGTGAAGAAATTTCTAAGCAGCATGATATGTTGGAAGAGAAAAATGCCAACTTAGATGTCTTGAATAGCAAGTTAGTTGATGAGATGGCAGAGCGAGAAAGTATTGAACAATCTTCTTTTGCTCGAGATAGATTCTTAGCAACTATGGCTCATGAAATGAGAACTCCAATGAATATCATTACTGGTTTGACTCATTTATTATTGGAAGAAAGTCCAAGACCTGAGCAAGTAGAGCATTTGAGAACGTTGCAATTTTCAGCAAATAATTTAGTGGTATTTATTAATGACGTTTTAGATTATTCTAAAATTGAAGCAGGAAGAATTACTTTAGAAAAACGAGATTTTTCTATTCGTAAAACATTTGAAGAGGTGATGACTAGATTTAGATTGCCTGCAGAAGATAAAAGTATAGCACTTAATTTTACGATGGACACTAAGATTCCAGAAATGGTAACTGGCGATTCAGTTAGGTTAAATCAGATTTTAACTAATTTACTTGGAAATAGTATTTCATCAACTGACAAGGGAGCAATTGAAATCAATGCGAAATTGCATGAGATGTCTAAAAAAGATATGACTATTTTATTGACTATTGCAGATACAGGAGAGGGAATGAGTCAAGATCAATTAGATGAAATGTTTACCAATTTCAAACGAAAGTCTTCCGATATGTTTGAAGGATATGGTAACTCAGGATTGGAATTGGCGATTACGAAAAGATTAGTTGATTTGCAAAATGGTAAGATTGAAGCTACTTCAGAAGTAGGCGTGGGGACGACTTACGTTCTTTACTTACCATTCAAAATTGCGGATGATAAGCCAAAAGAAACAACCGATCAAAAACCAGTAAAGAAAACTTTTACTCACTTGGCTGGAAACAGAGTATTGCTTGTTGAAGATAATAAAATCAATCAATTGGTGGTGGCTAAGTTATTGCGAAAACTTGAAATAGATGTAGTGACTGCTGACGATGGATTAGAAGCATTAGAAGCGATTGATAAGATGTATTTTGACCTTTGCTTGATGGATATTCAAATGCCAAAAATGGATGGTTATCGAGCAACTGCAGAAATAAGAAAGAACCCAGATCCTCGAAAAAGAGATGTGCCAATCATCGCTTTGACCGCTTCAGCATTTTTGACGGAGAAAGAAAAAGCAAAACTATTTGGTATGAATGACCATGTTGGAAAGCCATTTGGTCAAGAAGATTTATTAGAAAAAATTAGTGATTGTTTAGCGGTACATGCAAAGCAATCGTAATTAATTTTTCTTAAAAAAATATTAGAGCCTGAATTTTCAGAATGAAAATTTGGGCTCTTTTTGTTTGGGGAAATAGAACACAAATCCGCAGCATCTGCATTCTATTTTTTTCTCAAAGCAATCAATCCTATAATTGGGCCAATCGCTAAAAAGATATATATAAACCTCGAATCCATTGAGTTTTGGAGTATGCTTAATAATTGAATACTAAATATTGTGATGAAAAAACCAATACAATTTACAATAGTCAGAGCAGTCCCTTTAGATTCAGCCAAAGCATTTTGAGCGACTAAAGTTGAAAATAAAGGGGAGTCCGCAATCACTACCAATCCCCAAATGATGAGGTAAGAGATCAAAAGTATTTTGGAGGAAAAATAGAAAATCAACGGAGATAAAATGCATAAAATACAAGAGATGAATAGAGCCGTAGCAGCAGTTTTCTTTGTTCCGAAATTTTGAGAAATATATCCTCCAACTACACAAGCCACTCCGCCAAGTGCAATAATTAAAAATGAAAAAAGAGAAATATTTATTTCCTCAGTTGGATTTAATTCCAAAAATGTCGCAATCATAATCGGAACAAAAGCCCAAAAAGCATATAGTTCCCACATGTGTCCAAAATAACCAAATGCAGCAGCTCGAAATTTTTTATTTTTAAAAACTTTGAAAAAAGCAGAGAAATCTAATTGCTTACTTTGTTTCCGAAATGGACCATTGGGAACTAAAATCAACATTAATAAGCCACCAAGAGTGGCTAATCCGGAAGTGATAAAAAGAATTAATTTCCAAGGTAATTCTGTTCCGAACCCTTTTAGTAAATGTGGAAATGCAGTTCCTAAAACTAAAGCCCCAACCAAAAACCCCAACGATTTCCCTAAGCCTTTTTGAAAGTAGTCAGCAGCAATTTTCATTCCTACAGGATAGATTCCTGCTAAGAAAAAACCAGTCATAAATCGAAAGAAAAGTAAACTTGTAAATGTATTGTTTTCAATTGAAGTCCCAAGATTAAATAGAGCTCCTAACAATGCACTTACAAAAAAAACTCTCGAAGTCGAAAACCGATCAGCAATGGTGAAAATGGCAAAAACTAACGTCCCAAAAATAAATCCAAATTGAACTGCCGAAGTCAAATGTCCCAACGCACTACTTTCTAAATTAAATGCTTCCACCAAATCACTCATCACCGCATTACCTGCAAACCAAAGCGAAGTGCAACAGAATTGAGAGAAAACGATGATGGGTAAAACTTGCTTTTGAATTGACATTTTCTATTTTTTCTGGTAAAGTATGACGCAAACATTTAAATTTTTAAATTCCTTCACTACTTTCCAATTACGTTCTAAGTCATCAATTTCCTCATCTGTGAAATCATTAAAAATATTGGAGTAAAAAATATATTCCTGTTTTTCCAAGTTTTTTTCTTCTAAATGTTTTTCAGAATCTTTTAAATCAATATATTTTAAAGACAAAAGATTGGGAAATGCAGAACCGATTTTTTCAAATGGAATTTCTTCTTTTTGAATAAAATCAATCATTTCATTTCGTAATTCATAATAAGGTAAATGAGCCAAAGTTGAATCCCATCCTTGTGATATTTTTTTTGGGTAAATCCAAAAATTGCCCAATGATAATCCTGCAAAACAAACAACGAAAAATGCGATTTTCCATTCTCGTTTTTTTACATATTTGAAAATAGTGTAGACCGCAATGAAATCAATTATTAAAAAGATAGGTAATAAATAGCGATGCCCCAAAAGCATTTTATGAATAATCAAGGCTGGCGTTAAAAACAAAATCAATGTCCCAAGTAAAGTTAAAAGTTGTTGCGTTTTTAAATCAAGTTGTTGCTTCCTTCTAAAAATATTTATTCCAATAATTAATAAAATTAACCATAAAAATATCCTTCCGAAATCGAGTAATCGCCAACCTAAAACTATAATATTTTTTATACCTCCTGTAAAATCAACTTTTTCAAATGCAGGTGCCCAGGGAGAGTCCTCATGATAACCCATCCAACCAGTTTCTAAATAGTGGAAAAGCAAAAACAAAACTCCCAAGCCTACGCCAAACGTATAAGGTAGCGTATTTACAAAAAATGATTTTAACTTAAATTCCTTTTTTAGGATAAAATAATAATTCAAGAAATCAAGTAAAAAAATGGCTGCTGTAACCATGATTCCTCTCATACTGATTAAACATAATCCTATAATTCCGATGGTTAATATTTTTCTTTTTTCATTAAAAATTCCATCCAAACTCATCAAGAAAAAAAAGGCAACTACAATATCAGGAGTGACTAAAACTGCTTGACCAGCCAGACAAGGATCAACGATTAATAACAATATAAATACAAACGTAAAAATGGAATTTTGAAAGAAGTATTCTCCTAGTCTTTCTAAATAAAAAATGATCCCGAATAAAAATGGCAACATGGCAAAATGACTTGTGGCCAAACTTTTTCCAAATATTTTCCAAACTAATGCTATGTAAATTCCAAAAGTAGGAGGATGACCACTATCAATATTTTCAGGTAGAAAAAATGAACTAAAATTATTCTCAAAATAAAATTGCCCATGAATGGAACCCAACTGAACGGTATCCCAAAAGAAGAAATTATCACGAACTAAAAAAGTCAAAACCAACGCTGACAAATAAAAAAAGTAAATGCCAAAGCGATTAATAAAACTTTCTAAACTTGATTTATTTGATTGATGCAAACTTGATTAAATTTTTTGATACATTTGATTCTATCATCGATTGGCTTCAAGGCAGCCGATAATTTTAGAGCGATTCGGCAATAGAGCAAAACTCAACGATTGGCTCGAAGTCAGTCGATGGTGCAAAGTAAAATGAAAAAATCAACAACATGACTCAATTTCTAAGTTTTTTCGCATTCACCGCTTTTGTAGCATTTTTTGCCGCTTGGCAACTTCGCAAAGACAAATTAAATACTGCCGATGGATATTTTTTAGGCGGAAGAAGTTTGACAGGTGTGGTGATTGCAGGATCGCTTTTGTTGACTAATATTTCCACGGAGCATTTGATTGGGATGAATGGTTCTGCTTATGAAAATGGCGCAATCATAATTGCATGGGAGGTAACTTCCGCATTGGCTTTGGTTGCTGCTGCGATATATTTTGTTCCTAGATATCTGCAAATGGGATTAACTACCATTCCTGAATTTTTGGAAAAAAGATTCGATGGATTGACAAGAACGATAATCGCATTGATGTTGATTATTTCGTTTGTAACGACACTTTTGCCAATAGTACTTTATTCAGGAGCATTGAGTATCGAAAGTGTTTTTGAAATTTCTGACTCGTTAGGAATTTCCCAGAATCAAGGACTATGGTTGACAGTTGTTGTCGTAGGAACGATCGGTTCGATTTATGCTATTTTCGGAGGATTAAAAATGGTAGTGTATACCGATACAATCAATGGATTTGGATTATTGGTGGCTGGTTTGGCGATTCCGATTTTTGCTTTGTTGGATATTGGGGAAGGAAATATGATGGATGGATTGACTAAAGTTTTTAATCATGCTCCTGAAAAATTCAAAGTGATCAGCGATGAAAACTCAATTGGCGAAGGTGCTCGTGATGCGACTTTACCTTTTAGTGTTTTGTTTACAGGACTGATAATCAATCAATTATACTTTTGGACTATGCATCAATCGATCATTCAACGAGCATTGGGAGCAGTAAGTATTAAAGAAGCACAGAAAGGGTTGCTTTTTACAGGAGTATTGAAGATATTGATACCGTTGGTGATTGTTTTGCCTGGAATTATTGGATTTTATTATTTTGGAGATAGCCTTTATGGCGATGCAAGAGATACAGTTTATCCTCAATTAGTCAAAAAAGTTTTACCAGTTTGGATGACTGGATTCTTTGTAGCAGTCATGGTTGGAGCAATTTTGAGTACATTTAATAGTGCATTAAATAGTGCGGCGACCATTTGGAGTTTAGGAATTTATAAAAGATATATTGCTCCTTCAGCTAATGAAAATAGGACAGTTTGGATGGGGAAAATGGTTTCGGCAGGCTTAGCTATTTTTGCTATTTTGATTGCGCCATTTGTAGCCAATGCGCCTGATGGATTATACCAGCTTTTGCAACAATTAAATGGTATCTTTTTTATTCCGATGGCAACGGTGATTTTAGCAGGCTTCTTCTTTCCCAAAGTTTCAGCTATGGGAGCGAAGGTAGGTTTGATTTTTGGATTGACATTTTATGTGTTGATGAATTTTGTTTTGGAGGTTGATTTACACTTTGTACATATTTGGGGAATTGAGTTTGTGTTGAATGTGGTGGTGATGCATTTGGTTTCAAATAGGTATCCTAGAACCAATATGTTTAAAATAACTGACGTTGGAGCAGTAATAGCGGGACAATGGAAATATGCAAAATTGTTAAGTTGGATATTGGTAGGAGTGACGGTGTTGATCTATATTTTACTAGGAACATTGTAAAATGAAAAAAGTGGTTTTGGAAAATCTCCAAAACCACTTTTTTTTAAATTTATAAATTCTATGTTATTTAACAAACGTAAAACGTCTGTCGTAAAACGTAAAACAAATAATTACCCTTGAGCAGGAATTCTTAAAACCTGTCCTGGATAAATTTTATCAGGATGTTCCAACATTGGTTTATTTGCTTCAAAAATATCATTGTATTTCATCGGGTCACCATAAACTGACTTTGAAATCTTAGATAACGAATCTCCTGATTGAACC
Source organism: Saprospiraceae bacterium (assembly GCA_045106765.1). Taxonomy (GTDB): domain Bacteria; phylum Bacteroidota; class Bacteroidia; order Chitinophagales; family Saprospiraceae; genus CAJQQY01. The sequence continues at coordinate 14,912 of JBGCFD010000058.1, forward strand.
GTATAAAATGTTGCTTCAGGTTCTGGATTTGCCACTTCGATGTTATCTTCAACAACAGAAACACCTTCCACATTTCCTAGTGCCAAAATAATTTTTTCTCGATCAGCATTAGTTGAAGTATTTCCTTTGACAGAAATTGATTCTCCTAACTCCAAACTTAAATTAGAAACAGGAATTCCTAAACGACTTACCTCAGCTTGCAAAGCTTGAATTTTTCTTTGTTCTTCAGTTAATGCTACTGTTGCTTCAGCGGTTGGTTGGGGAGCAGGAGCTGCTTTTTTTCCAAAAATTTTGTTTCCTGCTTTTTTGATAAATGACATTAAGCCCATAAAAAATTGTATTTTAATTTGAAAAAGTAAATGTAATAAAAAAGTATTACAATAATTATGACCTGAATAAATTGAATAGTCACATTTTATTTTTTTAAATCTCTGGTTTATTGCTTAAACTTGCTGACCACTTATATTCTTCAAATCATGATTTACAATTTGATGAAAAATCACTCATAAAATGGATTTAAATACTGCTATTCAAGAACTATCACAAGACGTTTTGCTCATTGTTGCATTGCCAATCTTTCTACTTGCCGTCGCAGCTGAATGGTATTATGAAAAATATAAAGAGTTAGAAATATACAAAGGCAAAGATTTTTTAGCTTCTTTTTCTATGGCGATAATTACTGCATTGGTCGAGTTTTTTCCCAAAGCTTTGGCATTCGTTGCCTTCTATTATTTACATGAATGGTCACCACTTCGAGATGTCGTTGGAAGACAATGGTGGGCATTTGGAATTTTATTTTTCCTAGACGATTTTGCTTATTATTGGTTTCATCGAATGAATCATGAAGTGCGATTATTTTGGGCAGGACATGTTTCACATCATTCTTCTGAATATATGAATTTTGGGACTGCGTTGCGCCAAGGTGCAGGCGAACGGTTACATAAATATTTCTTTTGGTGGTGGATTCCACTTTTAGGATTTGATCCTTTGATGATTTTTGTCGTGCATTCTTTTAATCTTTTATATCAATTTTGGACGCATACAGAGTTGGTGAAAAAGTTTCATCCAGCGATTGAACTTGTGATGAATACACCTTCACATCATCGAGTGCATCACGCAAGTAATATTCGATATTTGGATCGAAACCATGGTGGTGTTTTGATTATTTGGGATCGGATTTTTGGAACATTTGCAGAGGAGAAAGATTTTGAAAAACCAATTTATGGATTGACAGTCAATATTGAAACATACAATCCGATCAAAGTAGCAAGTCATGAATATGGAGCGATTTGGAAAGATGTACGACGAGCAAAAACTTGGAGTGATCGATGGAATTATATTTTTAATGCACCAGGATGGAGTCATGACGGGGAGGATTTGAGAGCGGCGACTTTGAGGAAAAAGATTTTTGAGAAGAATTAAAGCAACCACATTTTTACAAAAAAAATGATACTTGTATTTTAATATGATTCTTAATCTTGCCTTAGATTTTTTAAAACGAATTACAAATAAATTTAAAGAATGAAAAACATAATTTTTTTATTACAAATGACCTTTCTTTTTTTTCTCTCTTTTTCCAATTTATCATTTGGACAGTTAAAGCATGAAATTAAAATAGATGCACTTAGTTTTTTGTATACAGATATCCAATTTTCGTATGAATATTTATTAGATGAAAAATCAGGAGTAAAAATTGACTTTAGATTTATGAATGACAATAATCTTATCGAAGAAAACTTAGGTTCTCCTCCTTCCAATAATTACATTAATGTAAATCATAAAAGATTTATGACACAAGTATCTTATAATGAATATCTTTTTTCAAAAAGAGAAGTAAGTGGTTTAGCACTTGGAGGGTTTGCGAGATATATTTTTTATACTAAAATTGATGACCAATATCCTTCACTTTATGAAAATAGATTTATGAGAAAATTTGATAAACGAAATTGGAGTAGGATAGATATAGGAGGAACATTAGGATGGAAATTTGTTTTCGCAAAACGGATTGTGATTGAGCCAAGTTATAGTATTGGTTTAGATTTAATTTCTCTTATAGAAGAAAAGATTGCTGACACACTATCAGGTTTACATTTAAATGTAGGATATAGGTTTTGAAATAGGAAAATGAATTTGAAACAAAAATGAATTTATTACAACTCAAAAATAATTTAGAAGGCGAACTTTATTACGATCAATTACTTCGTGTCCTTTACGCCACCGATGCTTCCGTCTACCGAGAACTCCCTCTTGCAGTAGCTCTTCCAAAAAACAGGGAAGACCTAAAAAAACTCATTCACTTCGCCACCGAAAATAAAACTTCTCTTATCCCTCGCGCCGCTGGAACTTCTCTCGCAGGTCAATGTGTAGGTAACGGAATCGTAGTTGATATTTCAAAATACTTCACAAAAATTCTAGAATTTAACAAACAGGAAAAATGGATAAAAGTGCAGCCTGGAGTTGTGCGAGATGAGTTGAATGCATTCTTAAAGCCTCATGGATTATTTTTTTCACCAATTACTTCAACTGCAAATCGAGCAATGATTGGAGGAATGGTTGGCAATAATTCTTGCGGAACGACTTCTATTGTTTATGGATCAACAAGAGAACATGTCTTGGAAATAAAAACAATTTTATCAGATGGTTCAGAAGTTGCTTTTGGGGAAATGACTCAAGAAGAGTTTTTTGGGAAATTAAGATTAGAAACGCTCGAAGGAAAATTGTATCAACATATTTTCGATATTTTACAAAAAGAAGAAAATAAAAACAATATACTCACGCATTTCCCAAAAGCAAATATTCATCGACGGAATACAGGTTATGCTTTAGATTATTTATTGAACTCCCAAATGTTTTCAAAGTCCAATGAGGCATTTAATTTTTGCAAATTGCTGTGTGGTTCAGAAGGAACGTTAGCATTTACGACTGAAGTGAAATTGCATTTAGATGATTTGCCTTTACCATATAATGTAGTTCTAGCAGCACATTTTAATTCCATCGACGAGAGTTTGAGAGCAACTCAGATGGCAATGCAGCATAAACCAACTGCTTGTGAATTGATGGATAAAATCATTTTAGACTGTACGAAGGAAAATATTGAGCAAAGCAAAAATCGTTTTTTTGTAGAAGGAGATCCTCAGGGAGTTTTGATGGTGGAGTTTCGAGGAACGACAATTTTGGAAGCAGAAAATCAAGCGAATAAATTAATCGAAAATTTAAAAAAGGAAAATTTAGGTTATGCTTTTCCAATAATTCCTTCTGAGAAAACTAAACAAGTTTGGCAATTGCGAAGTGCAGGACTAGGACTTTTAGCTAATATTCCTGGAGATAAAAAAGCAGTTGCTTGTATTGAAGATACAGCTGTGGCGATTGAAGATTTGCCAGAATACATTGCTGAATTTTCTAAAATGATGGAAGACTTTGGACAACAATCAGTTTATTATGCACATGCTGGAGCAGGTGAAATTCATTTACGTCCAATTCTCAATTTAAAAAAATCGGAAGACGTCGAACAATTTTTTCAGATTAGTAAAGCCTCGGCAGAGTTGGTCAAAAAATATAAAGGTTCACTCAGCGGGGAACATGGTGATGGGAGAGTGCGAGCAGAATTTATTCCTTTGATGGTCGGGGAAGAAAATTATCAATTGTTTTATAACATTAAACACACGTGGGATCCAAACAACATCTTTAACCCTGGAAAAATTGTCGATGCATCTCCAATGAATTCTTCTTTGCGATATGAATCCGATCAGGAGGAAGTTGAAATTAAAACCATTTTTGACTTTTCCAATGAAGGAGGAATTCTCCGTGCTGCTGAAAAATGTAATGGTTCAGGAGATTGTCGGAAGTTGCCAGTTTCTGGAGGAACGATGTGTCCAAGTTATCAAGCGACTCGAAATGAAAAAGATACGACACGAGGACGAGCCAACACTTTGCGCGAATTTTTGACAAAAAATAAAAAAGGAAATCCTTTTGACCACCCTGAAATAAAAGAAGTCATGGACTTGTGTTTGTCTTGCAAAGGCTGTACTTCTGAATGCCCTTCGAATGTAGATATGTCCAGTTTGAAAGCGGAATTTTTACATCAATATTATCAATCTAATGGTATACCACTTCGAGCAAAGGTATTTGCTTACATTAATGATTTAAATCGGATAGGAAGTGTTTTTCCAAAATTATATAATTTCTTTTTAACCAATTCATTTTTTAGTGGATTGGCAAAAAGAGTTTTAGGAATAGCTCCAGAGAGATCTCTACCGACGATTCATTCTGTGAGTTTACGAAAATGGTTTCAACAAAAATTTAATCATGAAAAGAAAGGTCAAGGGACAGTTTATTTTTTTTGTGATGAATTTACCAATTGGAATGATACTGAGATTGGCATAAAAAGTTTAAAATTATTATCTGCCTTAGGCTACAATGTCAAAATTGTAGATCACCCTGAAAGCGGTCGAGCTGCCATTTCCAAAGGGCTATTAAATCGAGCGCAAAAATTTGCCCAGCAAAACGTTGCAATTTTTTCAAAAATAATAAATGCCGAAAATCCTTTGATTGGAATAGAACCTTCAGCTATTTTGTCTTTTCGAGATGAGTATCCTCGTTTGGTCAAAAAAGCTGAAATGGAAGCGACAAAAAAATTATCAGCAAATTGTTTTTTAATCGACGAGTTTATTTCCAACGAAATTAAAAAAGGGAAAATTACTTCCGATTTTTTTACCAAAGAAAAAAAAGAAATATTGCTACATGGGCATTGTCATCAGAAAGCTTTGTCCAATGTGGAAGATACGATTTGGTTATTGTCTTTGCCCGAAAATTATTCTGTCGAGGTGATTCCTTCTGGCTGTTGTGGAATGGCTGGATCGTTTGGTTATGAAAAAGAACATTTTGAAGTGAGTCAACAAGTGGGAAATTTAGTCCTTTTTCCGAAGGTGAAAAATGCTAAACTTGCGATAGAAATTGTTGCTCCAGGGACGAGTTGCCGACATCAGATTTTTGATGGAACTGGAAGGAAAGTAAAGCATCCTGTGGAGGTTTTGTTTGAGGCGCTGATTAATGAATAACCAATCTCCAACGTTGTTGAAAACCAATTCTGGAGAATATTGGATATTGGTTATTCCTTTTTTTATAACCGTCTAAAAAATACCTCTATTCATCCCTAGAATACCTCCCTTCTTCGATCTTTCCATTTTTCTCCTCAACTTTTTCCAACCTCTGTAACCTTCGCCTGTCTTTGAAGTATTAATTGCATAAAAACCTAAAATAGAAAATCAATGAAAAATTCAATCGCATTTCGAGCGATCACTTTGATCGTCATCTTTCTTTTTTCCAATCAACTAATCAAAGCCAATAAAATAATTACCACTCAAAACAGCATTTTTGATGAACTCCAATATCAAGAAATGGTAGAGGTAAATTTAGAATTAAATACATCCGAAGCTTTTGATGATAGAAAAAATCCAGAAAAACACGAGGCGATTTTTTCTTATGAAAATCAATTTGGAGAATTACAAACCTGGAATATCAAAGTAGAACAACGTGGTCGATTTCGTAGAATGAAATGCGAAAACCTTCCTCCGCTTAAACTCAATTTCAAAAAACGAGATCTGGCAGAAGCTGGTTTGATTGAATTTGATGACATGAAGTTAGTGACCCATTGTGTCAATAATGCAGAGGAAGCAAAACAATTGCTAGTCAAAGAATATTTGGCTTACAAGATTTATAACCAAATTACCAAATTAAGTTTTCGAGTACAATTTGTAAAAATAAATTACAAAGATGTTATGTCTGGAAAAGTGGATACTCAATATGGAATCTTGATTGAAGATACAGCACAATTGCGAGATCGAATTAATGCAGAAAAAGATGACAAAGCCTTCAATTTATCTCCAGATAAATATAATTCAAATCAAATTAAAGCAGTCGCTTTATTTAATTATATGATTGGTAATTCTGATTGGTCTATCGGAGAAATGAGAAATGTAAAAGTTATGATCAAAGATGGACTGCGTATTTTGGTTCCTTTTGATTTTGATTTTTCAGGATTGGTTGATGCACCTTATGTTCGTCTTAGACCTGAACATAGATTGGCATCATCGAAGGAAAGAATATTTTTAGGATTCCGAGAAGATGCTTCTGATTTAAAATCTGCCCAGCGGTTTTTTAAGTTTAAAAGGGCTGCCATAATTAAAACTATAGAGGACTGTTCTATTATTTCAGATGATAACCAAAGAGAAATGATTCGATATATAAATTCATTTTATGATGGAGGGAATGTGATGAAATTACCGATGGTACAGTAAAGACAATTTTTTTAAAGTCTTTTATTTTCAAGATAGAACAACAAGCTGACAGAGAATCAAAAAAACAATTTCATACATATTAAAATAGAATTTCACCACATAGGCACATAGAAAACATAGAATTTTACCTATGTTTTCTATGTGCCTATGTGGTAAAAAAAAATAGGTCGAGCGGGGGAATTTTTTAGATTAAAATCTACAATACAACAGCCAAAAAAAATCTAATATTTTCTCCATCATAAAAATTAAAAGAGCTCTTTCAAAATTCGCTATGACTCCTGTTCTCCAATATCTAAGTTGAGTTAATTTTTATTCACATATCACAAAAAAAAATAGCTTCTAACTACCTCATTTTCAATAACTTATTCCCTCCACCAATTTCCCTAAAAACTTTCCTAATAAAATGTTCTTTTCAGTTTTGAAAAATGTTATTTTTGCGGGCTATGCGATTAAAAACATTAGAAATAAAGGGATTCAAGAGTTTCGCCCATGAAACTGTCATCAATTTCAGCGAAGATGTCATTGGAATTGTAGGACCAAATGGTTCTGGGAAGTCGAATATTGTAGATGCAATTCGTTGGGTGTTGGGTGAGCAGAAAAGTAAAGAATTGCGTTTGGATAAAATGTCGAGTGTAATTTTTAACGGAACTAAAAAGAAGAAAAAAGGGAATACTGCTCAAGTTACTTTGACTTTTGAAAACACTAAAAATCTCCTTCCTACAGAATATCATACTGTCTCAATTAGTCGAATTTTATATCGAAGTGGCGATTCAGAATATCGACTCAATAACGTGCCTTGCCGACTGAAAGATATTACTACCTTATTTATGGATACAGGAATTGGATCTAACTCGTATGCGATTATCGCATTAGGAATGGTCGATGACTTGTTGAACGATAAAAATAATTCTCGTCGTAAAATGTTTGAGCAAGCGGCTGGAATATCAAAGTATAAAAGACGGAAGCACGAGACACTTAATAAATTAAAAAATACCACCGAAGATTTAGATCGAGTAGAGGATTTATTATTTGAAATCGAAGGCAATTTAAAGTCTTTAGAAAAGCAAGCTAAGCGGGCGAAAAAATATTACGAGCTCAAAGACAATTATAAAACTTTAAGTATTGAATTGTCAAAGTTTAAGCTTTCAGCATTTAGTGGAAAAAATACAGAGTTTACTGAAAAAATAAAAGCAGAAGAAGATAGAATCCGAGAGATGGATGTCCAGCTTCGAACGATGGAAGCGACTCTGGAATCTGAGAAAAAAACTAATCTAGATTCTGAAAAATTGTTATCTGAATCTCAACGAGAGTTAAATGAATTGGTGAATTCCGTTCGAGAGATGGAAAACCAAAAAAATATCGCCGTTCAAAAAGTTGGTTTTATCAATCAAAATAAAAACAAACTTACAGAACAAATTACCAATGCAGATTCCAAAGTGATTGAACTTCAAAAAGCAATCGATATCAATCGGAGTGATTTGAATCAAGATAAACAATTGGAAGAACAATTGGAAGATGAACTTGAAAAAGCAAGATTACAACTAGATCAAATCAAAACAAATCATGGTGATTTGAAAACAGAGCTGGATGAGTTTTTACAAAGCCAACAAGTTGTAGAGAGAGAGATTTTTGAGTTGGAAAAAAACAAAGCGATCAATGGTAATCAAATTGAAAATCTGACTGCGGAGATTGAAAGAAGTGCAGGAGATGTGGAAGGTCGTCAATCTGAAATTGGTTCTTTGGAAACGAAATTGACAGAAATCAGAGAAAGTGAATCTTTCAAAATGAATATGCTTAAAGCATTGGAAGAGGAAGAAGCACAACGTCAAAAAGATATTGAAGGGGCAGAAACTGAGTTAGAAGATTTGACCAAACGTATGACTAATGTCAATCGATCACTTGATGCCAAACGGAATGAATTTAAGTTAACTAAAGATATGGTGGATAATTTGGAGGGATTTCCAGAGTCTATCAAGTTTTTAAAAAACCATAAGGATTGGGCAAAAAATGCTACGTTGTTATCGGATTTAATTTATGTAAATGAAGATGTTCGAGTAGCTATTGAAAATTATTTGAGTCCTTATTTGAATTATTATGTCGTTCAAAAAATGGACGATGCTTTTGATGCGATTAAACTTTTGGGAAATTCACAAAAAGGAAAAGCTAACTTTTTTGTACTCGATGCTTTCCAAAATTATGTTCCTCCGATGACTATGGTTCCTGGTACTCAACGTGCAATTGATCTAGTGCAGACAGATAAGGAGTATTTCAATATGTTTAGTCATTTGCTGGAAAATGTTGTCGTCTCGGATTCTGATAATCTGCAACCTGAATTAATAAATAAAAATGTAACAATACTTTCACGGAGTGGGAGAGTGGTGCAAAGAAAGTATTCTATTTCGGGTGGATCAGTAGGATTATTCGAAGGGAAAAAAATTGGTCGGAAAAAGAATTTGGAAGTGTTGGAGTTGGAGATTAAGAAATTGGAGAAAGAAGAAAATAAATTTTCTACTGTTTTTTATAATTTAAAATCTAAAATTGAGAATTTAAAAACGGCGAGAAAAGACAATCAAATTTCTACCGAAAAAGATGCTTTGAGTCAGATTGCTCAAAACAAAGTTTCCTTGATGACTCGATTGGAAAATTTTGAATCTTTTATCACCGAAGTAAATGATAAGACTGCTCAGGCACACAAATTGATCGAAAGTTTGGTTGCTGCCAATGATCGATTTGAGCAAAGTCTTTTGGAGAAAAGAACGGAAGCAGAAAATGCGAAAAAACAGATTTCCGAAAAAGATGATGGATATCGAGTTTTAGCCGATCAACTGAGTTCGGCTTCTCAAGCTTATAATGAAAAAAATATTGAATTTATTCGACAGCAAAATAAGGTGACGACAATTCAACGGGATTTAAAATTCAAAGAATCAACTTTGGAGGAAACTAAGTTCCGATTGACTCGAAATCAAAAGGTGCTCGAAGAAAATTCGGAAGAATTAGATTTTTTGAAAGAAGATATTGAAAAGTTGGAAAAGGAATTGCTCGTCAATTATGGCATCAAAGAAGAGAAAGAAAAGAACCTTTCAGATGCAGAGCAAATCTATTTTAAAGCACGTGGAGGAATTAATGAAATTGATGATGAGCTAAGAAACTTAAATCGGAAAAAACAAAATTCGATTACTTTGCTATCTACTCTTAAAGAAAAGTATAGTGAGTTAAAATTGAACATGGCTTCGATTGGCGAACGATTAAAAATAGAATTTAACATCGCCATCGATGATATTATCAATGAAACTCCTGACGAAAATTTGAATCCAAAAGAGTTAGAAGAAAAAGTCGCAAAATTAAAAAAGCGGCTTGACAATTATGGAGAAATAAATCCAATGGCAGTCGAAGCTTACGACGAAATGAAAGTTCGATACGATACTATTGCAGATCAACGCAATGATATTTTGGAAGCCAAAAAATCTCTACTCGAGACGATTAAGGAAATTGAAAATAAAGCAACTTCGCAATTTATGGAAGCTTTTGAGAAAGTGAGAGTTTACTTCAAAGAAGCATTTCGAACACTTTTTTCAGAGGATGATGACTGTGATATTACTTTGGAAGATGAAGAAAATCCATTGGAATCTAGAATTCGAATTTTAGCGAAGCCAAAAGGAAAACGACCTCAATCGATCAGTCAGTTATCTGGGGGAGAAAAGACTTTGACTGCAACTGCTTTGTTGTTTTCATTGTACCTTTTAAAGCCTGCTCCATTCTGTATTTTTGATGAGGTAGATGCACCTCTGGATGATGCGAACATTGAGAAATTTAATAAAATCATTAGACGGTTTTCAGTTGATTCTCAATTTATTATCGTTACTCATAATAAAATGACAATGGCTGCGGTGGATGTAATTTATGGAGTTTATATGGCTGAACCAGGAATCTCAGGAGTGAGTGAAGTTGATTTTAGAGACTTGGAAGAGACGAGTCAATTAGAGGAAATTATTCAGAATTAAATATTAGATACTTTTTAATTATTTAAAAACAATATAAGCAACATGAAAAATTTAACTTTTATCTTATTTTTATCCATTCTAGCTTTTGGTTGTAAAAAAGATGATGCACCAACTATTGAAAAATCTTTTACCGCACAAGTAGATGGCACAGAATTCATTGCATCAAGTATTTCTTATGTAGAAATATTTGGAATCATACTATTGTGGGAACAAATAGTGATGGTGTCGAATTCCAAATTTTACTAGCTGATAATGCGGAAGGTACTTATGAAGTTGGGGGAGGCGCTATGGGATATACCGCTTCTTATGACTTAAATTATTATGAACAAAGTGGAACCGTAACAATTACAGAAAATAATACGGAAGATAAAACGATTACAGGAACATTTAATTTAGTTTTATTCGATGGCTTAACTGTAACCACAATAGATGTTGCCAATGGAGAGTTTCTAGTGAAATACTAGTTCTCAAAAAATAAATATTTGATAAAATGCATTTTGGATTAAGTTCTAAAATGCATTTTTTATTTACGTGAAGTTTTCATTATATTTATTGAAAATATAATAGCTTATGAAAAAAATAATACTTACCTCATTACTCTTTTTGTTCCTTTTTCAAATTGGAAAAAGCCAACAAGAACCTCTGTTGAAAAAATACATCGAATCATTTAAATATTCTAGTGCAGATACTTTTACGGTGGTTCATGAAATCTTTTATAATTATGATCAGTTCAACAATTTAATATTTGAAGAATCAAAAGAATATACAAACTCAGGTTCACTCTGGAAACAGAAAGGAATATCTTATGAATATTATCCTAATCATCTTTTGAAAAGGAAAAACTTTAGACGTTTTAATTCAGATGTCGATTTATTTATTACCGAAGATTATATTGAGTATAAATATGATGATAATAATTGCCTCGTTGAAGAGATTTTTTTTGAAAATATTGGTGGTAAGCTAACCAAAAAAAATATTTACACACCCAATGAAAATTGTAGATGGGATTTCAAATATGTATATTTTAGATCTGGATCAACTAACACAAATCTAAGACTTGGCTACCATTTGGAAAGGATATATTTTCCAGATGAGATTTCTTATGAAGAAAGACTAATTGGTCATACTTTCTCAGGAGATTCGACTTATATGGAAGAATGGAATGTGCAAATTTTTGACGAGCACGAAAATTTAGTAGAGCAAATATATGTTGATTCGCAAGCTTACCATGGAGGATATAGGGAAGATAAATACGTGATAGCCTACGATATATTTAATCACCGTACTTCCAGAACTGTTTATGAAAGAACATTTGATACGGTTGATTTAGATTTAAAATATATTTTTTCTCATAATAATAACTATGATGAAAATGGTTCTTTGACAAAAAGAGTAAACGAGTTAGTTTCTTATTCTACAGGTGTACCAATAATTAATTCTAATTATTCAAACATCGAAACCATCAAAAATACTTGTGAAGGCATTGTTGAGTTAATAGATATATTGCATGAATCAGGTTATAGAGAAAGAGAGCAATTTATATACGAAGGAAAAAATGACTGTATTGACTTAAATAAAATCTATCTAAGTATGCGAGTTTTTCCAAATCCATCGGATGGGTTTTTTGAAATATTTAGTCCCATTTTTCAAACTGGAAATACAGAAATTATTGTTTATTCCATTGACGGGAAAGCATTGTTACAAAAAGCTGAAAATAATCGATCAAGATTTTCAATGTTAGATTTATCCTTCCTTCAAAATGGTTTTTATATTTTAGAATTACGAAATGGAGATCATTTTGTAAAAGAGAAAATTGTAATTGCTAAATAAATTCTACTGATGAAGAATCTTATTTCTATTGCTTTTATCTTATTCCTTTTTTATCAAAATGGAGTAAGTCAAACAGAGTCACAGGTTATTAAATACAGTCGGTTGGTATTTGATGGTAACAGCAATGATTTTTGGAAACAACAAGAGAAGGGATATATATACGATGATTTTGGAAATGTAATTTTTCTTGAAAAAAAGACTTATGAATTTAGCGGAATAGTTGAAACATGGAGAGGTTTATTTTATACTTATGATGAAAATCAATTATTGCAACAACTTAAATATAGGCAATACAAAGAATCGGTAGATTTATGGATTACAGACTTTTGGTATGAGTATAAATATGATGATAATGGTTGTTTGGTCGATAGAAATTTTATTTCAAATTTGGGAGGGGAAGGCGTAAAAAATAAAATCGAATATGAACGAGATAATGCCTGTCAAATTATTTCTACTTCCCATTTGAATAGGTCAACTATCAACGAACCTTTTATCCTTAATACTTATGAAACAAGGGATTATCACGCTGACGGAATTTCATATGATTTTTTAGAATTTAAGCATTCTCCAACTGGAGATACACTTTACTTGAAATATGAAGAAAAATTTATTTTCAATGAATTTGAAAAAGTAACAGAACACTTTTGGAAAGCATATAATGAAGAACAGACCGTTTTTAATTTTTGGAAGGATACTTATGAATATGATGATTACGGTAATTTAATTTTTAAAAAAGGTTATATAAAATATCAAGATACAGCTGAGTGGGCTTTGTCTACAGAATTGAACTATTATTTAGAATATGATGAAAATGGATTTTTAATAGAAAGTCGCAAAGAGTATTTTTCTCATGCTACTGACCCTCCAACTCCAAATCCTAATTTTTCAAGAACGATAGATTATAAAAATTCATGTGAAGGATTTCCAGAAGAAATAAATTCTGTTTATGATACTGGAGTTAGGATTAAGGAAAAAAATATCTTTAAAGGAATCAATGAATGCCTTGATGTAGAAAGCTTAGATTTACAAATTTTGATTTCTCCAAATCCAACACATGGCGAAATCAAAATTACTAGCCCAATTTTTCAAACTGGGAATACTGATGTTTTAGTTTTCACTACCAACGGAAAAGTATTGTTACAAGAAAATGAGCAGAGTCGTTGCGAAGTTAGTTCTATTGATTTAACTTCATTGCAAAATGGAATTTATATTTTGCAACTTCAAAATGGAAAACATTTTGTCAATGAAAAAATTGTGATCGCTAATTAAAAAAATGAACCATACTTTTAAATACAAATTGGTAATAATTCTTTTTTTTATGTTCTTTTTCCAAGATGGAATAAGTCAAATAGAACCTCGTGAAATAAAATATATTCGCTATACAAATGAATGGGGAGGTGACGATTTTAAGAAAGCTTATGAAAGAGAAAGTTCCTATGACAACTTCGGAAATATTTTTTCCAAAATAATTAAAGTATATAATACAGATGAATCAATACAGATTTGGCAAGGAGGATTTTATGAATATGATGCAAATCAGTTATTAAAAAAATATACAACTAGACGATATAATGAAGAGGTAGATTTATGGATTACCACTCGCTGGACAGATTATAAATACGATGGAAATGGTTGTCGAATCGAAGAAAAAACTACTCAAAATATTGGAGGACAAATCAGTAACAGAGTTACTTACACTCGAAATTCAGATTGCCAAATTACTTCCGAATTGGTGGAGTGGTTGGGTAACGGGTTTGATTTGAGCCCAAAAGATTACTACACTCGTGATTATCATGCTGATGGACTTTCTTATGATGAATTATTTTACCGCTATTCGTTTATTGGAGATTCATTATATCTTCATAAAAACAGGAAAATTCTCTATGGGCAAAATAATGAAATTGAAGAAGCTTATTGGATTATTTTTGATAATGTTGAAGATACCTTAATCAACGCAAAAAATCATTATCTCTATGATGAGTATAACAATTTAACTTCTAATACGGAATACAGAATTCGAAATACTCAAGATTTTGAACCGTGGTACCAACTTGTTTATGAAAATGAATATGATGAAAAAAAATTCTTAGTTAGAAGAAAAACTGAAATTTGGGATTATGATTATGATTATGATCTGTCAGGTTTGAAATTTAACCAAAGTTATGTAAATAATTATCAAAACTCATGTGAAGGAATCGTAGAGGAATACAATAAAGACTATGAGCAAACAAGTGTAGAATATCGTTATAAATTTGTTTATGAAGGAATTAATGAATGTTTGGATTTAGATAAGATGGATCTAAAAATAACGATTTCTCCAAATCCTTCAGATGGAAACATTGAAGTTTTTAGTAATGTTTTTCAATCTGGAAATACTGAAATTTTAGTTTATTCAACTGACGGAAAAGTATTGTTACAAGAAAATGAAAAGAGTCGATGCGAAGCTAGTTCTATTGATTTAACTTCATTGCAAAGTGGAATTTATATTTTGCAACTTCAAAATGGAAAACATTTGATCAATGAAAAAATAGTTATTGCCAATTAGTTTTTATCCAAAAATCATATCCCATCCAAAAGCAGCAACTTTAAAAACTAACCAAATCATCAAAACAAAGAGTGCAATTAAAACGAATAAAATAGGTATAATTACTCGCCAAATACTTCCTTGATATTCCCCCTCTCCATAGTGTTCTTTTAATAAATTGTAATTTCTCCTATTGGATTTAAAATACAAATCGAATATATCTCCAAAAAGTGGAACACTTCCCACCACCGTATCTAAAGCAATATTCCAAAGCATTTTCGCTAGAACCTGACCACTAGCACCATGCTTTGCCATTGTCAAAACAAGTCCTCCTGAAAAAAGAAAACTAATTAAATCACCAGCATAAGGAATCAATCCAATAATAAAATCTACGCCAAATCGAGTATCTGTTCCTGGAATCCGGAATTGCGAATCCAAAAGTGTCGAAAAATTATCTAAGCCTTTTAGCTCAGGAGGAGAGGAGTCATGATTTTCCATTTTGTAATTTTTTAATCTGAATAATTCCTCGATGCTTGCCTCGGGTGCAAAAGCAGCAAGAGTTGCTCATAAGTGAAAAAATAAAAAACCACGACAGAATTTTTTCACCACATAGATAAAATACTATGTTTTCTATGTGTCTATGTGGTGAAATTCTATTTTGGTATTTATAAAACAGTTTTTTTGATTTTCCGTCAGCTTGCTGTGGAGTAGTTCAATAAAAAAGCAAAACTAAAACATTGTTTAATTAAAAGTGGTTTTTGAAAATGAAATTTGTTATGTATTTTCCTCATCCAAAATTTTCTTTATTTGATTATTCTAAAAATCTGACAAAAAAGTGAATATTAAAAAAGTAGATTCCAGGTTTAAAAAACTTAATTTTGCAAAATGAATTTACAAAATGATTTATTACTCAGAACAGCTCGCGGAGAGCAAGTCGAACGTCCTCCAGTTTGGTTGATGCGACAAGCAGGAAGAATTTTACCTCAATATCGAGCACTTCGAGGGAAACTTTCGGGATTCAAGGAATTAGTGGAAACACCTCATCTCGCTGCTGAAGTAACGATACAACCTGTGGATGAATTAGGAGTTGATGCTGCGATTATTTTTTCAGATATTTTGGTCATTCCTGAGGCGATGGGATTGACTTATGAAATGGTTGAGAAGAAAGGCCCTTGGTTTCCAAAAACCATCGAATCATTAGGCGATGTAGAAAAATTAGGCTCGGGAGAAAGTGTCATTGGTGAATTACAATATGTTTTTGATGCTTTAGAAGTGACTAAAAAAGAGCTGAATGGAAGAGTTCCTTTGATTGGATTTGCGGGTGCGCCATGGACAATTTTTTCTTATATGTTGGAAGGTCAAGGAAGTAAAACATTTTCGAAAGCTCGGAAATTTTTATACCAAGATCCAAAAGCAGCTCATATGTTGTTGGAAAAAATTACTCAAACGACTATCGCTTATCTAAAACAAAAAGTTCGTTCTGGTGCCAACATGATTCAAGTATTTGATTCATGGGCAGGTATTTTACCTCCTCATCAATATTCTGAATTTGCCGTTCCATATATCAAAAAAATAGTAGATGCGATTGAAGATGTTCCAGTAATTGTTTTTGCAAAAGGCGCATGGTTTGCAATGGAAGAAATATCACAACTAGATTGTCAAGTCCTGGGAGTTGATTGGAATACAAAGGTGAGTGATTTAAGAGGTAAATTAAATGTACAACAAGTTTTACAAGGAAATCTAGATCCATGTTTGCTGTATTCTTCTGAAGAAAATGTTCGGGCAGCTACGCTAAAAATGTTAAATGATTTTGGAGGAAAACACATTGCAAATTTAGGACATGGAGTATATCCAGATACACCATTGGATAGTGTTAAAACTTTTGTAAATACAGTAAAAGGCTTTTCTTATTAGTTTTAATTATTTAGTTTTCAGTAACTTTTTAATAAAAAATAAGAGATGAAATATTTAGTCACTTTTACCTTGATCTTTCTGCAAGTTATCGCATTTTCACAATCTAAGGAAGATTTTTTGATCTGCTTTGAAATGATTACGGAGCATGATGATTTCCAACCAGCTTTTGAAAATAGAAGTATCACAGGGGAAAATCTAATTATTGTAAACAATGTTAGCCGAAATATCAATCAAAATGAATTTCATAAAATTTATAACTCTCTCTCAAGTGATGATTTTTATGATTTTAGTGAAGAAGTAAAAGTGATCCAAGGCAATCAAAAACAAGTCAGAAATCTAGGGTATGATCCTTTGCATACATTAAATGTTGGATTTTCGGGAAAAGGCGATATGCTAATTTTCATGCTATCGACCGTTGTCGAAAATCAGAATTTGATGTACAATTGGAATTACAAATTTGTAAAAGAAAACGAAGAATGGACTTTGATAGCAAATAATGTCAACAAAACTAGAACTAGATAATTGATATTTATTTTCAATCTATCCAACGACTTTTCTATTATTTCATCTATTTCTCTATATTTGTGTTGTGAGATAATTAATAGAAAACAATTTACATTTCTCACCTCTAAGATAACACCAAATTTAAGACTTAATTTGTGAATGAATGTAAATAATTTGGTAGTTTACGAATAACTACATTCAAATTATTTTAATACTTAATCTACTAAAAATCAATAATTTATGGGTTGGTTTAGGAGGCTAAAAGACGGCATTACCACCAAAACGGTTAATAAAAAAGATGCTCCAGATGGAGTATGGTATAAGTGTAAAAAGTGTAAAGAAGCGAGTACAACTAAGGAATTCAAAGAAAATTTTTACAAATGCCCAAAGTGTAACGCACACGCTAGAATTGGATCAGAGGACTATTTTGATTTGATTTTTGATGGAAAATATACAGAGTTATTCGGTGATTTAGTTTCTAAGGATTTCTTAAATTTTACAGATTTAAAGCCTTATGATCAACGCTTAGAAGCGGCCAAGAAGAAAACTGACTTGTTGGATGCGATGACTGTCGGAACAGGTAAAGTAAATAAAAAGCCTTTGACAATTGCGGCCATGGATTTTTCATTTATTGGAGGTTCAATGGGATCAGTTGTTGGTGAAAAGATTGCCAAAGCGATTGATTATTCCATCGAAAACCGAACTGCTTTTATGATTATCTCCAAATCAGGCGGTGCTCGAATGATGGAGTCTGCTTTTTCTTTGATGCAAATGGCAAAAACTTCTGTAAAATTAACTCAGTTGGCTGAGGCAAAATTACCTTATTTTTCATTTATGACAGATCCAACAACTGGGGGAGTAACTGCTTCATTTGCCATGTTGGGTGACATTAATTTTGCTGAGCCTGAAGCTTTAATTGGTTTCGCTGGACCTCGGGTAATTCGAGAAACAATTAAACAAGATCTTCCAGAAGGATTCCAAACTTCTGAATTTTTATTGGATCATGGATTTCTTGATTTCATCGTGGATCGGAAGGATTTAAAGCAGAAAATTGGGGATTTAGTTTCCTATTTCTAATTAGAATTTAGATCAAAAAAAATCCTTTCAGAATATTCTGAAAGGATTTTTTATGTTTTAATTTTCCAAAAGAAAATTGCAGAATGTGGGAAGGCATAAAAAATCAGCATCCATAAAATCACTCTTCAATCACCACAAAACTTTTCTCCAAAGGATCAAAAACATCTTTTAATGTTTCCAAATATGCTTCTCCATGTTTCATATAAAATGCCATGAAATTATCTTTCCTTTCCTGCAATCCATTGGAAGGGAAAAGTTTTTCTTTTAAATTTCGTAGCTGATTAATTGAAATTTCGTGTCTTTGTTTTTCAGCTCGCATCACTCGACTTTCGAGATTTTCTAAACTTTTAATTTGCTTAGCCGATTCTGCTAAAACAGTTTTTCCTAAACTAGCATCTACTTCAATTGTTTTGTTTTTTACCTTTTCAAAAATGGCTTCTAATTCCTTTTTTTCTGCTGAAAAATTTAATTCACTTTCCGAATTTTCTTTGACAAAATCTTTAATCAATTCCTCTGTATCTTGAAAAAGAACGGTAGAAGTTAAACCTAATTTATCAATTTTTTTCTTTGTTCCTTTGTCAATCCAAACAGCTGAATTTCTACGAATCAACATGGGGAAATTCAATTTAAAATGTTCAAATTGAGTTTTTCTTTCCAACCAATAAGCTAATTCTCCACCTCCTCCAATATAAGCTAAATTTGGTAAAATCAGTTCTTGGTACAAAGGTCGCATAATCACATTCGGAGAAAAATGCTCTGGATGATTTTCAATTTCTTTTTCCAGTTCTTCTTTTGAAAAAGAAATAGCTGTATTTAATACTTGGTAGCGATCATCTTCCAAAACAATCCGCTCTCGTATTTGAGGGTTGAGGTAAAAGAAGTTAATTTCTCTTGGAGATGCTTGAGTTTTGAAACCGGCATCATTTAATTTTTCAGCTGCGGCTTCCACTAAAGGCTGAGAAGCTTGATTGAAAATTTCGTCTTTTATGATTGGGATAAATTCTCTTTTTAAATCTGCTTGATTCATATTTAAACAAACCAAACCATCTTTTCCAAACAACTCATTAACCAACGAAAGTGCAGCATCAGAATAGAGATCAAAATTAGTATGAGTTCGCTCCATCAATTCATAAATTGCTTTTGCGTTTTCTGATTCACCAAGGATTCCTTTTAGTTCTTCCAATACATTTTTCAAGGTGGAAGTTTTCATTGCACCGACAGATCCATTTTCGTCATTTTCCCAAAGTAATTGATTAGAAAATAAATTAGCATGGTTCATTTCCTCAAAATCATGATCTTCCCCTCCTGTAATAAATACTGGAACAAACTGATAATCAGGTAGATATGTATTTAGTTTTTTAGCCATATTAAGTGTAGAAATGATTTTATAGATATAATAAAGTGGGCCAGTAAAAAGACTTGGTTGATGTGCGGTGACTATTGTAAAGGTATTTTGGGTAGCTAATTTTTCAATATTAGATTTTACATTTTCATGCATTCCTAATTTTGAATATTGTTGTAACAATGCTTTTACGAGTACTTCCCGATTGGTATTATCCTTCTTTTTATCTTCAATGATTTGAGCAAAAGAAGCATACTCGGTTGAATATTTATAGAAAGGTTTGAGTGCTTCATCCTCTTTTGCATAGGCTTTGTCTCTTGAAGAAACTTGAGGTACTTCAGCATAAGGAATTAAAGTAACGTTTACGTCTAACTTGTTTTTAGTTTCGGGTTCGATGGTCATGTTTTTTATTTTCTCTAAAGATGATTTTTTTACTATATTTGGCAACTTCAAAATAAGTTAATCTTCAAATACAAATTTACATTTGCAAAGCTAAAAACAACAATTTATTTAAATTGTTTTCGACAAAACATTTTTATCTTTTTTTAAACAAAAAATCATCTTTTCAATATGTATATCCTATCATTAGATCAAGGGACAACTAGTTCACGAGCAATTATTTTTGATAAAAAAAGTAATATTGTTGCGGTGGAACAACAAGAGTTTACACAGTACTTTCCAAAAAGTGGTTGGGTGGAACATGATGCAAATGAAATTTGGCATTCTCAACTTCAGGTGGCTCAAAATATTTTGAAAAATAATAATATTAAACCAAATAAAATTTCAGCTATTGGAATTACCAATCAGCGAGAAACTACTTTAGTGTGGGATAAAAATACTGGTGAACCAATTCACAATGCCATTGTTTGGCAAGATCGTCGGACTGCTCCTTTTTGTGATAAACTAAAAAAACAAGGCTACGAAAATTATGTAAAGAAGAATACAGGTTTGGTAGTTGACGCTTATTTTTCAGGCACAAAAATCAAATGGATTTTAGATAATGTAAAAGGAGCTAGAGCCAAAGCTAAAAAAGGTGATCTACTTTTTGGGACGATGGATACTTGGTTGATTTGGAAATTGACTGGAGGAAAAGTGCATGTGACAGATTACTCCAACGCCTCAAGAACAATGATTTATAATATAAAAAAATTAGAATGGGATGCTAAAATGTTGAAGGCAATGAGCATTCCAAAAGAAGTGTTGCCTGAGGTAAAACCTTCAAGTGAGATTTACGGGAATACATTGTTAGAATTTTTTGGGAAAGAAATTCCGATTGCTGGAATTGCAGGAGATCAACAAGCGGCATTGTTTGGGCAAGTTTGTCATCAAAAAGGGATGGCTAAAAACACATATGGAACAGGTTGTTTTATGTTGATGAATACAGGCGAAGAAATGGTAACTTCAAAGTCTGGATTATTGACTACTATTGCTTGGGGAATTGATGGAAAAATTACTTACGCATTAGAAGGAAGTGTATTCGTTGCAGGAGCTGCGATTCAATGGTTGCGAGATGGGTTAAAGATTTTAGACGACTCTCCCGATTCTGAATATTTAGCTTCGAAAGTAGAAGATACTGGTGGAGTAGTGGTGGTGCCAGCTTTTGTTGGTTTGGGAGCGCCATATTGGGATATGTATGCAAGAGGTGCAATTTTTGGGTTGAGTAGAGGAACAACAAGGTCGCACATTATTCGAGCAACTTTAGAGTCGTTAGCCTATCAAGTGAAAGATGTTTTAGATGCAATGGAAAAAGATTCGAAAGTTGAGTTGAAAACATTGCGAGTGGATGGTGGTGCTTCGGCGAATGATTTGTTGATGCAATTTCAATCTGATATGTTGGACACCAATGTAGAGCGACCTAAGGTGATTGAAACAACAGCTTTAGGTGCTGCGTATTTAGCTGGGTTGGCAGTTGGTTTTTGGAAAAAAAGTGATGTTCAGAAGAGTTGGCAGTTGGATAAGAGATTCGTTGCAAATATGGATTTGAAGGAAAGGAAAGCAAAATATGGAAATTGGAAGAAGGCGGTGAAGCGGTCGATGGGATGGGAGAAATAATTAAAAGCTTAAATCGAAATTATGGAAAAATCCAATCAAGAGAATCTTGATCAACTCTTAAAACTCATTGATTCCAAAAATGCAGAAATACGAGATGCTACTGCACTAAAGTTAAAAGATTTGAAAAATGATCGTGCAATTGAACCTTTATTAAATTCAATTTTTAGGAATCGAAATTTTAATGGTACAATGGTTTATGCTCTTGGTTCATTGAATTGTGAAGAGCATCTTGTCAACATTTTTAGAATTTTATTTTATGAAGGTTATGAAGCAAAGTTGGGTGCATATTCTATTTTAAGTGAACAATCCTTTAAATTTAGTCAGGATGAATTGTTAAATATTCAAAAGATGTGGAAAGAATGCATTGCAAATCCTACAAAATATGAAGGATTTTCCAACAAGGAAATTATAATGATGATGGAAGATGCTTATATTGGATTTATGGAATATTTAGAGAAATAATAAAACGAAAATGCTAAGTTATATTTTTAGAAAATCTGTTTATGGAATCGTTGTATTATTTTTAGTAGTGCTGACTATTTCATCTATCATTTATCTTTCTCCAGTTGATCCAGCTGCATTGACGCAAGGACAAAGAACAGATACTCAAACCATCGAAGCAGTTCAAAAAGAATATGGTTTAGATCAACCTTTGCATGTTCAATTAGGTAAATATCTCAGAGATATTTCTCCAATTGATATTTTATCTAACAATAATATTACAAAAGAGAAATATAGTTTTATTCCACTAATTCCGGTTGGAGGTGAAAATTATTTTTCTATAAAAAAACCATTTCTCAGAACTTCTTATCAAACTGGCGAACGCGTAAGTATCATGTTAGGAAAAGCTATTCCTCAAACGATTGTCTTAGCATTTTCTGCTATTCTCTTAGCTTGTATCATTGGCATTTTTTTAGGAGTGATGGCTGCCTTGAGAAAAAATACTTGGTTGGATAGTACTGCTATTGTGACTTCTGTGATGGGATATTCTTTACCAAGTTATGTTTCAGCAATTTTATTGGCGTTGATTTTTGGATATTATTTACAAGCATGGACTGGGCTGAATGTGCAAGGAAGTTTATTTGGGATAGATGATTTTGGAGATGAAAAGATTTTTTGGAAAAATTTAATTCTTCCAGCCATTGCTTTGGGAATTCGCCCCATCGGAATCATTACCCAATTGACTAGGAGTTCTATGCTAGATGTATTATCTCAAGATTATATTCGAACTGCCAAAGCAAAAGGACTTTCTAAAACCAAAATTATTTTCAAACATGGGTTAAGAAATGCTTTGAATCCTGTGGTGACTGCCGTCTCAGGTTGGTTTGCAGCATTGTTGGCAGGAGCATTTTTTGTAGAAAATGTTTTTAGTTATAATGGCTTAGGGAAAATAACGGTTGATGCTTTATTGACTAGAGATATTCCTGTAGTGCTGGGAGCAATAATATTCACAGCACTTTTATTTGTTTTGATAAATTTATTGGTTGATATTTTATATACATTTTTGGATCCGAGAGTGAAACTAAATTAAACCTCAATTTTATATCCAATACCTTTAATTGTTTTAATAATTTCCGATCCAACTTTTTCTCTCAACTTACTAATATGAACATCTATCGTTCTATTTCCAACAATAACATCTGACCCCCAAACCTTCCGATAGATTTCTTCTCTTCCATAAACCTTTCCAGGTTTTTGCGCCAGCAACCAAAGGATGTCAAACTCTTTTTTTGCCAAATCAATTTTTTGTCCCGACTTAAATATTTCGAACCTTTCTTTGTCGATAGTCAAAACTCCAACTTGAATATTATTGGAAGAATTTTCATTAGTTGAGCTATTTCCAAATCTCCGTAACAATGCTTTTACGCGTGAGATAAGAAGTCTTGGTCTAATGGGTTTTTGAATATAATCATCAGCTCCAGCTTCTAAACCAGCTATTTGAGAATATTCTTCTCCACGAGCAGTTAGAAACGTAATCAATGTATTTTTTAATTCAGGAATTGCTTTTAATCTATGGCAAGTTTCTACTCCATCCACTTCAGGCATCATGACATCTAAAATAATTAAATGAGGAATTTCTCTTTCTGCAATTTTAATTCCTTCTAATCCATTTTCAGCTGTAAAAACCTGATAATCTTCTTGCAATAAATTGTATTTCAAAAATTCTAAAATATCTGGTTCATCATCTACTAAAAGTATTTTGATAGGAGTCATCTCTTTTTTTGTTTTTGAGGAGAGTTCTAATTCTTGTAATATATCCATTGAACTAATGTAGGAAGAATTGGAATTTTGGAAAAGTAAAAGAAGTAGACTTAAAGATAAGTTAACCTCAGGTTAACTTTAAAAACCAAGAAATTAACATTGAGTTTACAAATGAAAATGTTCAAGGATTAGTATTAAATTTTTGTAAAAAAATAGATGGTTTGTAAATGGTCTGTTAATTATTTTATGTCAATTTTTCCTTACAATTAACCATTACTTATTATCGATTTCATTAGCTATTAATCTTCTACAAATAATTTTGCAACATAATTAATATCGAAGAACTATTTAAAAATTAATCTTTCAAACTTTTAAAATTATGAGCAAGAACTTCTACATTCTCTTATCTTTTTTACTTCTTTTTACTGGAAATTTATTCGCGCAAATCACAATTGGTGATGGCGATTTAGTAGCAGGAGAAACTTATAACTGGACTAATGATAATGAATATATCCTAGATGGATATGTATATTTAGAGGCAGGTGGTATTTTGAATATTCAAGAAGGAACAGTTATTAAAGGGATGGAGGTTCCTTCAACTAATGATGCAGCTTCTGCCTTAATTATTACAAAAGATGCAAAAATATTTGCTGAAGGAACAGCAAGCCAACCAATTATTTTTTCATCTACTGCTGCATTCGATGATGACGATGAAACAGTCAATGGACTTTGGGGAGGATTAATAGTTTTAGGGAATGGAACAGTTGCTCGCCCAGGTGGAAGTGATTTTATTGAAGGTATTCCGAATGAGTCACGAACTGAATTTGGAGGAGGAACATCTCCAAATGATACTGAAAGTTCTGGTGTTTTAAAATATATTTCTATTCGACATGGAGGTGCTGAATTAGCACCAGGTTCTGAAATAAATGGTTTGACTTTGGGAGCAGTTGGTTCAGGAACTGAAGTTGATTACATTGAAATTTTTGCTAACTCAGATGATGGCGTTGAATTTTTTGGAGGAACAGTAAGTGTAAAACATTTAGTATCAGCGTTTTGTGGGGATGATGGAACTGATTATGATTTTGGATGGAGAGGAAAAGGGCAATATTGGTTTATGATCCAAAGAGATGATGAAGGAGGAAATGGTGGAGAGCACGATGGCGCAAAACCTGATGGAGAAGCACCATTTTCAAAGCCTACCATTTATAATGCAACTTACATTGGTTCTGGAGCAACGAGCAATCAGTTGGATAATGAATTTGCTTTATTATTTCGAGATAATGCAGGTGGAACTTATGCTAATTCAATTTTTACAGACTTTGCTGACAAAGCATTGAGTGTAGAAGATTTAGCTCCAGGTGAAGGTGACTCTCATCAAAATATTGTGGATGGTGATTTAGTTTTGAAAAATAACGTTTGGTTTGGGTTCGGAGCAGGTTCAACTTTGATTGATATTGTTGATACTTATGCTGGAGGTGATGATCCATCTGCTGCATCTATCATTGCACACCTTGGGGCAAATACCAACCAATTAGTTGATCCAACAATTGCTGGGATATCAAGAACAGCCAATGCACAATTAGATCCTAGACTTAATGCAGGTAGCCCAGCTTTAACAGTTGGAGATATTCCTGCCGATGGATTTTTTGATGTAGTGCCTTACCATGGTGCATTTGATAATTCAAATAATTGGGCCTTAGGTTGGACTGCCTTGGATCAGAAAGGATATTTTGGAGATTTAGTTACACCGATTCAAGGTCAAACTATTTGTGTTCAAGATGCAGATCTGCAAGGTGGTCAAACTTATTTTTGGACAAAAGAAAATACTTATTGCTTAGACGGATATGTTTATTTGGAAGCTGATGGAGTTCTGAATATCGAGGCAGGAACGACAATTTACGGAATGGAGTCACCTACTTCTAATGATGCAGCTTCTGCATTAATTATTGCAAAAGATGCTCAAATATTTGCAGAAGGAACTATAACTAACCCAATTATATTTACAGCTGAAGCAGTTGTCGACGGAACCATTTTTCCAGACGAAACAGTCAATGGACTTTGGGGAGGATTAGTTGTTTTAGGAAATGGAACAGTTGCTCGACCAGGTGGATCAGATTTTATTGAAGGTATTCCAAATGAATCACGAACTGAATTTGGCGGAGGAACTTCTCCAAACGATACAGAAAGCTCTGGTGTTTTAAAATATATTTCCATTCGACATGGAGGTGCTGAATTAGCGCCAGGTTCTGAAATAAATGGTTTGACGCTGGGAGCAGTTGGCTCAGGAACTGAAATTGATTATGTTGAAATTTATGCTAATTCTGATGATGGCATCGAATGGTTTGGTGGAACAGTAGGTGTAAAACATTTGATTTCTGCTTTTTGTGGAGATGATGGAATGGACTATGACTTTGGATGGAGAGGAAAAGGGCAATATTGGTTTATGATTCAAGGGGAAGATGAAGGTGGAAACGGTGGCGAGCATGATGGCGCAAAACCTGATGGAGAAGCACCGTTTTCAAAACCAGTAATTTATAATGCAACTTACATTGGCTCAGGTGCAAATAGTGGAAATGTAGACAATGAGTTTGCTCTTCTATTTAGAGATAATGCAGGAGGAACTTATGCGAATTCAATCTTTACTGATTTTTATGACCAAGCGATTAGTGTAGAAGATTTGGCTCCAGGAGAAGGAGATTCTCACCAAAATTTGATGAATGGTGATTTGAATTTATTGAATAATATATGGTATGAGTTTGGTGCAGGTACAGTTATAGAAGATATTGTTGATACCTATTCAGGAGGTGATGATCCAGATGCTTCTGATGTAATAGCTCATTTAACTACAAATAGTAACACACTCGAAAATCCCGAAGTTTGTCAAATCAGTCGAACAGGAGATGGAGGTTTGAATCCAATTTTATCAGCGAATAGTCCTGCGGCGAATAATGCCATTGCACCAACTGATGCGTTTTTTGATAATGTAACTTATAGTGGAGCATTTAATCAAGGATTCAATTGGGCTGCTGGTTGGACTGCACTCTCTGCTTATGGGCACTTTGGAAATGAATGTGATTTTGATGTGGCAACGGAAGATTTATTTGCTCAAAATAATGGGTATATTTTAAATCAAAACACACCAAACCCAGCGATTGATTATACCTCATTTGAATTTGTTATTCCTACTAAATCTGATTTAACCATTGAAGTTTATAATGTCAATGGGCAATTGATGACTACGTTGTTAAGTGAGACAGTTCAAGAAGGAACACATAATGTAGAGTTAAATCTAACTAATTTTGCAAGTGGAACTTACTTCGTAATCATGCAATCTAACTCAGTTGTTTTGACTCGAAAAATGACTGTCCTAAAATAAGATAGATTGATATATTCACAAGGTGACTCGAAGTTACCTTGTGAGTATATTACTATATTGGAATCTCCAATGTAAATAAAATGTAAAGCCTCCTCTAAATTTATTTACGGAAACTTTGCAAAAGGTTAATCTACAATTCAATACCTCTCTCAAAATTTAGCGTCAAATTTGTGACGTAATTGATAAGATAATCAAACATTATTTTTTATAGCTAACAATTTTATAAACAAAGTTTTTTACAAAAAAATCATAGTGCAATTATGAAAAATTTTAATTTCAAATTAGGAACAATATTCTTCCTTTTTGTGATGCTTCCTTTCTCTTCTCTTTTTTCTCAAGGAACTATTTCGGGTACTGTTTTAGACAAAGAATCTGCGGAGACTTTGATTAGTGCAACTATTATGGTCGAAGGAACTGACCTTGGTGAGGTGACTGATTTTGATGGAAAATACCAAATCAAATTAGACGCAGGAACTTACAATTTGATTTTCTCTTATGTAGGTTATCCTGAAACTATTGTCGAAAATGTAATCGTAAAAGATGGAGAAATCACATATGTTGATGCTGCTCTAACGATGGATAAAGATGGTGTTCAAATTGAAGAAGTGGTCGTTCAAGCTAAAGCAATCAAGACTAGTGAAAATGCAATATTGGTTACCATGTTAAAAGCTGATCGATTTACAGATGGAATCGGTCAGAGAGAAATGGCAAGGCAAAATATTAGTAGTGCAGATCAAGCTGTATCGAAAGTAGTAGGAGTTTCCATAGCAGATGGAAGTGTAGTCGTTCGTGGTTTAGGAGACAGATATTCAACTGCACAATTAAATGGTGCATCTATTCCAAGTGCAAATCCTTATAAAAATAGTGTCAACTTAGATTTAATTCCAACAGGATTATTATCAAATATTATTACTTCAAAAACTTTTACTCCAGACCAACCTGGAACTTTTACAGGGGGAAATGTAAATATCGAAACGAAGAGTTTCCCAGAAACGAAGAGTTTTAAAATTTCATTATCTACAGGTTTCAATACTCAATCTTCTTTTCAAGATGGGTTTTTAACGCATGATGGTGGCAACTTAGATTGGCTAGGTTACGATGATGGTTATCGTAAAAGATCATCTTTATATGATGATGAAAAATATGCAGATGCATTGTTAAGAAGTGCTGGAACTAAAGCGAGAAATGATGATGCCTTAGCTGCTCAAGTAGAAGAAATTTACGATGCTACTTTGACAAATATGGTTCCTACCACAACGACGACTCCTATGAATCATGGGTTAGGATTTTCTTTTGGAAATCAATATGAAATAGGAGGAAAACAATTAGGTGTTATTTTGGCAGCCAACTATTCTAGAAGTTTTTCACATTATGATTCTGGTCTAAGAAATTATGCTTTGGAATCTACTACCTCTTCTTCTTTAAATCAGAATTTTAATTTAGGTGGAACGACAAGTGTAGAAAGTCCTACTATAGGAGCAATGGCTGGATTATCTTATAAATTAAATAACCGAAACACGATCTCTTTCAATTCATTATATAATCACTCTGCCGATAAAAGTACTCGATCTTTTGCAGGAGAATACAATACTTACCAAGTGACTTTGCCAGAGGTTTTTCAGTTTAGAGAATTATATTGGTTGGAGAGATCATTGATCAATAATATGTTGATCGGAGAGCATGCCTTGAGAATGGAAGGTGGAAAAATCGAATGGGTCTCAAGTGCCTCTGTTGCAACTCAAAGTGAACCAGAGTTAAGATACTTTGGAAATGAATTTGATCCGAGAGATGAAAATGATCCAACAGATGATCGATTTGCAATTCGAGCACCATCTGAATATGATTATCCAAATCACTTTTTTAGAGAATTGGAAGATGTGCAATATGAAAATAAAATTGATGTAACACTTCCAATTTTTAGAAATTTAAGAAAAGGAAATAAAGTTAAATTCGGGATGTTGTACTCTGTCAAAAATAGAACGTTTGATGAAAAACGATATTCAGTTCAAGAAAAAAGTGCAGAGAATTATACTGGAGATGCTAGTGTTTATTTTAGTGATGAGAATAGTGGAGTTATTGAAAAAGATGCCAATGATAGAAACGTAATTGGAAATTATTTGGTAGATGATACTAGAGCTTCTAACTCTTATGTTGGTTCTGAGAAAGTTGGTGCATTTTACGGAATGGTTACGATTAAGCCTACTGACAAATTCAAAGTTATTGCAGGATCAAGAGTTGAAAAAGCTTCTTTGCCAGTAACGAGTGCTGATTCTACTTACGAAGCTTCTAAGTTAAGTGTCTTGCCTTCGATCAATTTGGTTTATGCATTACGAGAAAAAATGAATTTAAGAGCGGCATTTAGTCAAACAGTTGCTCGACCGAATTTACGAGAGTTAGCTCCTTTCTCTAACTTCGATTTCCGTACAGGTGCATTTATAGTTGGAAATCCTCAATTAGAAATCACTTCGATTACCAATGCAGATTTAAGATGGGAATGGTTGCCAAAAGCAGGAGAAGTTGTAGCATTGAGTACTTATTATAAGTCATTTAAAAACCCAATCGTATTAGTAAATTTAGGAAAATCCAATCCTGAATTCCAATATCAAAATGTAGATGAAGCAACTGTTTATGGAGTGGAATTGGAATATAGAAAGAACCTAGGATTTATCTCTCCAAAATTGAACAACTTCAAATGGGGAGCAAATTTATCTTATATCTACTCACAAGTTGATATTGATGCGGAAGAGTTATCTGATATCCAATCCATCAATCCTGATGCTAGTGACAAACGAACATTTTTCAACCAGTCACCATATATTATCAATACTAACCTTACTTACAATAATCCTAAAAATGGAATTGATGCAGCACTTGCATTCAATATGTTTGGTGAAAGATTATCAATTGTAGGTTCAGAAGGAACACCTGATATTTTTGAGCAAGCACGACCACAATTAGATTTTACTATTTCTAAACAATTCAAAGAAAACCTTTCCGTAAGATTAGCTGCCAAAAATTTATTAAATCCAGAATATAAACTTTCTTCTTTATTTAACGGTGAAAATTATATTTACTCCAACTACAGAATAGGAAGAACCATTTCAATGAGTCTTTCTTATACCATAAAATAATAATCTCGCACTAGATTATTTTGTTAGCTTTCGAATCCTCGGTGAATTTATTTTCTTCGAGGATTTTTTTTATTTTAAGCCAATTACTGAATAAGATTTTTAGAATTATTATATTTATTTTGTCCCAGTAAATAATCAACCAAAAGGATCATAAATTATTTTGTATTTTTGAAATTCAAATAAAATTCTAATTATAAAATGGACCACCTTAAAATTGGTAAAATTAAAAAAGTATCAAAGGGAGAAATTCTTTTAAGTTATGGCGATATCGCCACATACGCATACAGAGTAAAAAGTGGCTGCCTAAAAAGTTACGTAATTGACAATACAGGTAAAGAACACATTTTACAATTTGCACCTGAAGATTGGCTTATCGGAGATATGGATAGTGCTACCAACAAAAAACCTTCTAGAATTTTCATTGAAGCAATTGAAAATAGTGAAATTTTACTTATTTCTGCATCTGACTTTGGAGATTTTCATAGTTTGGAAAAAGAACTCATAACCGAAATTGGCATTAAGCTTCGAAATAATTTAATTGCAACTAACAACAGAATCATTAGTTTACTGAGTGCATCTGCAAAAGAACGATATATAGAATTTACTCAAACTTATCCTACCTTGGTACAGCGACTCCCGCTAAAATTAATTGCCTCTTACATTGGAATTACTCCAGAATACTTAAGTGATCTTAGGCGAAAAATGGCGAAAAAAAAATAACTCCAAAAATCACTTCTTAAGGTATCTTAATTTTTTTCAAGTTTTTCTATTGCAACTTTGTGTTATTATTTAATCAATTAAATTTTATACACATGAAAAAGATTAATTTCTTAGGAATGATAGCAGCAATAGTTTTCTTATCTGCATTTACAGTTAGTAATTCAATGAATTGGCAAATAGCAGATGGCTATTCTATCAAATTCAGTAGCAAAGACCCTTCAGGCGTATTCAACAAACTTACCGGTGATATCCAATTTGATGAAGCAAATTTAGACGCTTCAATATTTGATGTACAAATTGATGTAGCTTCCATCAACACAGGAAATGGAATGCAAAATAGACATGCGAAAGGCAAAAAATGGTTTAACGCAAAAAAGTATCCTACCATAAATTTTACCTCAAAAAAATTCTCTAAATCACCTACAGGTTATGAAGTAATGGGGATACTTGAGATGCATGGTGTGAAAAAAGAATTTACGATGCCTTTTACTTTCATCAACAATGTTTTTGAAACTAGCTTTACCGTAAACAGATTAGACTTCAATATCGGTTCTACCAAAGGTATGTCTAAAAAGGTGCCTCTTGATATCCAACTTGATATTTCTGTACCAGTTTCAAAATAATCATATTTAAAATTTTATCATGAAAAAATTACTCATTCACGGAATGATAGCTGGGGTGCTATCGGGAATTGCAGGTATCATTTATCTCAATATTTATCAAGAAGCGCTGGGATTAGATTATAATCAAATTATAAATGCAGGAGCCATTATGGGATCAAGTATTATTGGCTGTATGTTGATGACTTTGGGTTATGCCGCCCTAATTAAATTCGATAAAGAAAATTTAAAAGGTTGGTTAAATGTACTTATTGCAGTTCTATCATTTGCCAGTATCATCGGCCCGATAGGAATGAGTTTACCGCTGGATATAGAATATCCAGAATTATTTCCAGGTTTAGTTGTGCCTATGCATTTTTTTCCAGCATTGGCATTTTTAACAATAATTCCATTTTTTAACAAACCAATTAAATTTAATTAAAATGACAGATCAAAATAAAAGTAAAGGAATGAACATCGGACTTTGGATTGCACAAGTTTTAGTTGCTTTCATGTTGCTATGGGGGGCTTATGCAAAACTATTAATGCCAGCTGAGGAGTTAGCTTTAATGATGCCATGGACTTCCGATAATCCTTCATTAGCAATGTTTACAGGTATAGTAGATTTATTAGGAGGATTAGGATTAATACTTCCAGCCTTACTAAAGATTCAACCAAAGCTGACCATTTATGCAGCATATGGAACAGTAGCTTTAATGATCGCTGGTTCGATATTTCATGGTTCAAGAGGAGAATTTGAGATGATAGGAATGAATGTAGTTGTTCTACTTATTGCATTATTTATTGCATGGGGACGAAAGAACAAAGCACCTATTGTTGCTAAGGCCTAATGAGTTAATTAGAAAACGTTTCCTAAACTTTTAAAGTTTAGGAAACGTAATTTCTAAAAAAAAACTTTCCTTCATTAAACAAGTGTAGTAAATCTTTTATCAAAAAAAACATACAAAAATGAAAAAGGAAATAATGATTTTATTTATAGCTCTCTTAAATGTGAGTTCAGTACTCGCCCAAGATTGGCAAACAGATTTTTTGAAAGCAAAAGAAATTGCAACTGAAGAAAACAAACCGATTGTCTTAGTATTTCAAGGTTCAGATTGGTGCACACCTTGTATCAAATTGGATCGACAAATTTGGAGTACTGATAGTTTTAAAAATTATGCAAAAAATAACTTCGTACTCTTGCAAGCAGATTTTCCTCGAAGAAAGAAAAATGCTTTGTCGAAAACTCAAGCCGAAGCTAATGCCGCATTAGCTGAGACTTATAATAAAAGTGGTGTGTTCCCATTTGTTGTTATGTTAGATAAGGAAGGAAAAGTATTAGGACAAACTGGTTATAAAAAAATTACTCCTGAAGCATACATTAAAGAATTAAATGGTTTTATCAAATAATATGAAACAGCTATTTTTAATAATCTTCTTATTTCTATTTGCCCAAATTGGATTGGCACAAGAGTCGTATAAACGTACCGTAAAATTAATGGGGAGTCGTTTTGATATTACTGTTGTTGCAAAAGATTCTATTGCTGCTAATACACATATTGATTCTGCCGTAAAAGAAATTAAGAGAATAGAAAAATTAATTTCTTCTTGGGATAAAAATTCTCAAACTTCTGAGATAAATAAAAATGCTGGAATCAAACCTGTCAAAGTTGATGTAGAACTTTTTAATCTAATAGAAAGAGCGATAGGTTTATCAGAATTAACAGACGGTGCTTTTGATATTAGTTATGCTTCGATGGATAGGATTTGGAAATTCGATGGTAGTATGAAAATAATGCCTTCTGAAGATGAAATTAAGAATTCAGTAGCAAAAGTTGGCTTTGTAAATATATTATTAGATAAAAATAATAATACTGTTTTTCTCAAACAGAAAGGAATGAAAATCGGCTTTGGTGCAGTAGGAAAAGGTTATGCAGCAGACCAGGCAAAAGATTTACTCATTGAGCAAGGAGTAGTTTCAGGCATCATCAATGCCTCAGGCGATATGAACACTTGGGGAAAACAACCTAATGGCAATGAATGGAAAGTTGCGATTACAAACCCACTCAATAAAAACAAAGCTTTTGCATTATTACCAATCACCGATGGCGCAGTTGTAACTTCTGGTAATTACGAGAAGTATGTCAACTTTAAGGGTACTCGATATTCACATATCATTGACCCTCGAACTGGTTATCCTTCAAGTGGAATTATTAGCGTAACTGTTTTTGCACCAAAGGCAGAACTCGCAGATGCGTTAGCTACTTCTGTATTTGTGATGGGAAAAGAAGCAGGTTTAGACCGAATTAATCAGTTGCCCAAAATTGAATGCATCATCATAGATGAGCAAGGAAATATCACTAAATCCAAAAACATAGAAATCAATAAATTATGAAAAAAACAATCATAGCATTAGCATTTGCAACTTGTTTTTTGAGCAGTTGTGTTGTTGTAAAGGAATATGAAAAAGTAAATATTAATGATCCTGATATGGTGCTTTCCGAAAAGAAATTTGACAGAAATGTAACCATCATGCATTCTTACAGGGAGGCTGCAGTAGGTGCAAATGGAGGGAAAACTGGAGGAGGTTGCGGTTGTAATTAATTAATTTAAAATCTGCCGTATAAAAAAAAAATATTAGAAGAAAGATGCAGATTATAAATCCGTGACACGGATATTTTATCAAAAAATAATTTTTTATATACGGTTCTTAGCTACCTATTATGAATAACTTAAAATATATTTTTCTACTTAGTTTTTTATTAGCTTCATGGGCAAGTTTTGCTCAAGAAAATCAAGACTCCACTCAAGTCTATAAAAAACGAGTTCTTGAAAATAGAGAGATGGATATTTTATCAAGTTTCTATAGTCAGACAGGTGAGAATGCTGCGGTAAGTGGAGGTCTTGGTACGGAAGAGTTAACCGATTTTACTGCAACCTACATCATTGCTATTCCTTTAAATGATGATGATGTATTAACTATCGATGCAGGAATATCAGCTTATACTTCTGCATCATCCAGTAATGTGGGCCCGTTTGATGATGGCCCAGCAGATCCTTTTCAAGCATCAAGTGGTGCATCAAGCGGAGACCTTTGGGTAAATTTAAATGGAAGTTATAGCCATAGTTCTGACGACCGTAATACGATTTGGTCAGCTAATGCTTCTATTTCAAATGAATATGATTATTTCTCATTTGGAGTAGGAGGCTCTTTTACAAAACTGTTCAATCAAAAAAATACGGAACTCAGTATCAATGGTAAAGTATACTTTGATAATTGGACTACCATATATCCAACTGAACTAAGACCATTTGAAGATGGAGAAGATGGGTTGAACGATGAACTATTTTCTAACAATACAATTACGGGGAATACAAACTACAATCCTACGTTTAGTCAGTTCGATGATACGGGACGAAATTCCTATTCTTTGGGATTAGGTTTTTCTCAAATCCTTCATAAAAATATTCAAGGATCTTTGTCTTTAGATTTTGTTCAACAGCAAGGTTTATTAGCTACCCCTTTTCAAAGAGTATATTTTAGTGATGTAGCAGCTTCCTTTATTGATAATTTTCAATTAGCAGATGCCAATGAAAAATTACCTGACAGTCGATTTAAAGTAGCAGTAGGAGGTAGACTAAATTGGTACTTAAATGAATTTTTTTCATTAAGAACTTATTATAGATATTATTCTGATGATTGGGGAATTGCTTCGCACACAGCAAGTATCGAAGTACCAATAAAAATTACAAATAAGTTTACACTTTATCCTTCCTATAGATTTTATAATCAAACAGCTGCGGATTATTTTAAGCCTTATCAAACGGCCTTATCTACTGATGAGTTTTATACTTCGGATTATGATCTTTCAGAATTTTCTGCGAATCAATTTGGCTTTGGAATTTCCTATACGGATATTTTTGCCAAAGCACATATAAGGAAATGGGGTTTGAAAAGTGTGGATTTGAAATTTTATCAATACGATAGGAATACGACATTTAGTTCAAGCATTTTCACCCTTGGAGTAAAATTTATCAAAGATTGATATTCAAAAAAAAACAGGCTTTTAAACTATTTTCTAACTAATAAATTTTAACAAAATGAAATTACTTCCTTCTTTAACAGGTATCCTTTTTTTAGCACTTGGTATTATAGTATTCGCGAGTTGTAAAGACGATGATGCGGATGACATTTGTGCAACATGGGATGCTGAAGTACAACCAATAATTGAAGCTACTTGTGCCTACTCAGGATGTCATAGTGGAGGAGCATCAGCAAATATGTTTTTATCTGCAGAGTCCAATGACTTCACAAGTTACTCAGCGATCAAATCTACATTAGATAATGGGAAATTTGTACAGCGAGTTTTGGTAGATAAAGATATGCCCAATCCGATGTTTGTGCCAGCAGGTAACCCTACTGAGTTAACTCAAGTTCAAATTGATATTTTACAATGTTGGGCTGATGATGGATTTCCTGAAAGTTAGAATTTAATAAAATCCAAAATCTTATTCGAAAGAATTTTTATGAGGAATAACTAAAAGGCCATTTTTTTATTTTCAAAAATTCCTAGAATAAGATGGATTGAATTTTTTGAAATATGAAAGTTCAGAAGAGAATCACTAACACATGTTCAGACCTGTTCCCCTGTTACTTCGGTAGCAGGGGACGGTCTCTTTAAATTACTCACACAGATATTTTCCAACAATGAAACATTTTTTTCTATTTCTGATTCTTCCATTTTTCATAGCTTGTGCCGCCAGCAATAATCAATCTGAAGAGTCCATAAAACAAGAGACATCTAATTTGGAATACTTGATTCGGCAGCAGAAAGATACCACTCAAGAAGCACCCGTTTTGATTTTATTGCATGGATATGGTAGCAACGAACAAGACCTTTTTTCTTTAGCGAATAAAATTCCAAATAATTGGTTGGTTGTTTCTGTACGTGCTCCCATTGTACTTGGCGGCAATAAATTTAAATGGTATGATGTAAAATTGGTGAATGAAAAAATCACGATGAATTTTGAAGATGAGGAAAAAAGTAGGCAATCACTTTTGACTTTGATTGACGAAATAATTTCAAAATACAATGTAAACAAAAAAAAGATAGTCACCGCTGGTTTTAGTCAAGGCGCAAACATGGCACTTGGACTTGCTTTAACTGCGCCGAAAAAAGTTTTAGCAGCAGGATGTTTTAGTGGACGATTTATGGAGGAAATAAAACCTTTAATTAAAAATAAAAAAACCTTAAAATCTAAACAGGTTTTTATTTCACATGGAACAAAAGATCAAATGTTGCCTTTAAAATATGCGGAAGAAAATATTACGATTTTGGAAAACTTTGGAATTAAAGTAAAATTTTCTACCGATGAAATTGCTCATTCCATCTCTCCAAAACAACTCAATGATTTTGTGGCTTGGATAAATGATTTATAATAGACTTGACTATTATTTAGTCTGCAAGGAGACCATGAAAGTATGGGTGATGCATACCTAATTTCATTTTGTTTCTGTGATGTCTTTGCAGGTATATCGAGTTTGGAAACAACAAATGGCTAAAGCATAAAATTTATGTAAAAAAAAATAAATTCATTAGTGTAGAGTTCTGATTTTTCACCTTACCTTATGGCTCTTTAATTTTTCATTTACCTTTACTATATTTTGCTGAAATAGAAAATGTTCTAGTGCATCATTGATGCCTAAAACATACCCTGCGCTAGTTGTTCTTTCAACCAAACACAAAAAATGGTCATACAAGATATTCCAGAAATTTTTACAAAAACCAAAACCGATAAATTAGATCTCTTTGTTCATGATTTCAAAATGACAGACGATGTTTTTAAGAGCAAGGTGAATTTAAGTTTACATATGTTTAGTTTTTTGCAAAAAGGGAAAAAGCAAGTACATCTTGCAGATTCATCGATTGCTGTAAATAGCAAACAATCTTTGCTCATAAAAAGTGGTAATTGTTTATGGTCAGAGTTATTGGATAATGATGATGTTTATTATTGCAAGCTCTTCTTTTTTTCCGAAAACAAGCTAAGAGACTTCCTCAAAACACATAGCGAATTCAAACCCAATGAGGAAGAAACTCCTTCCTACTTTGTCATTGAAAATGATAATTATATTCATTCCTATTTAAATTCTCTTTCGACTGTAGGTGATGCGCCTTCTGTTTTTAAAGAAAATTTACTTGCCGTAAAATTTGAAGAATTGATGCTTTATTTAATCAATAAGTATGGTAAAGCATTTGAAAAATATTTGCAATCATTGATTTCCAAAGAGCGTTCTGACTTTAAGGAAGTGATCGAAAACAATATGTACTCAAATTTAAAAGTTGATGAGATTGCTTTCTTATGTCACATGAGTCTTTCTACTTTTAAACGCAATTTTATTAAAGAATATAAAACCTCTCCTGGGAAGTGGCTAAAAGAAAAGCGATTACAAAGAGCAAAAGAAATATTGAAAGAAGGGAAATTAAAACCTTCTGATATTTACCTTGATTTTGGATATAATAATTTATCAAATTTTTCCGCTGCTTTTAAAAACAAATTTGGGAAAAGTCCAAATTTAATAGATTCTTGATTTGACCTTTTTTCATAAGTGATTGACCTTTTTCCGTAACTAGATGCGCTCATAAGTAGGCTACTTTTGCAGCGTATTTATTTTAAAATCACTAAAAAAAAAATCATGAATATTACTTTAGAGAAAGCAGAACAGATGATAAGTGCTGCAAAGAAAAAATCAGTTGCATTGGACACAAAGATGAACATTGCTATCGTGGATGCAGGTGCAAACTTGGTAGCTTTCGCTCGCATGGATGGTGCTTGGTTAGGTTCATTGGACATTTCTATTAAGAAGGCAAAAACCGCTCGATTTTTTGACATGAACACAGGTGTTATTGGAGGTTTATCACAACCTGGAGGGTCTCTTTTTAACATTGAGCATTCTAATGGTGGGTTAATAACCTTCCCTGGAGGTATGCCAATCAAGAATGCTAAAGATGAAGTAATTGGAGCAATTGGAGTTAGCGGAAGTTCTGTTGAAAATGACCACGCAGTTGCTGAAGCTGGTGTAACAGCTTACTAAGATTAAACATACGCTATAATTTTAACTAACACAGGTCATTGAAAGGGTGGTTATCAAATGATAATCATCCTTTTATATTTGAATTTTTTTTGTATTTCTGTAGTTTCCCATTTTGATTTTTGCCTTACCAATTTGATTTAAAATCTATTTAGCATTTCTTCCTAAAATTCATTTCTTAAGGTATCTTAATTTTTATTCTAATTTTCTTCAGCAACTTTGTGTCGTATCGTCACATAGACATTTTTTAATTGAGTATTAAATAAAAATATGAAATTTGGGATTTTCTTCGCAATAGGCCTTTTAGCCATTTTGGCATTCAAAGGATATATTTCAAGAGGCGTTTATCAAGCGACGGTTTCTAAAACAACTCAGTTTTGGTATACGGTTTTTTCGCTTGGTACTTTTATAGTGGGAGTTATAGCATTGGTTCGTACATTTCCAAATGGAATAATCGGATTATCTACTTCGACCAATTTCATCATTGCTTTAATGCTTTCTGTAGTGCTTTGCGAACTTATCTTGGGATTGTTTTTTATAGGAGATGATTTGATTTTATTTATTAATTGGATGACTGAGAAAAAAAGTAATGAAATTGATAACAATATAATTACAAATAGTAGAAGACGCTTTTTAAAAACAACAGGACTAGTCTTAACCAGTTTACCTTTTGCTTCTTTTCTATATGGAATTACTAAAGGGAAATATGATTTTAAAGTAATTGAACAAACCTTGAAATTTTCAGATTTACCAAAAGCTTTTGATGGTTTTAAAATCGTACAGTTTTCAGATTTGCACTCAGGTGGTTTTGATTCTTATGAAGATGTAAAAAGAGGCTTTGATTTAATACAAAAACAAAAAGCCAACTTGATACTTTTTACGGGAGACTTGGTTAATGATTTAGCAGAGGAAATTCTTCCCTATAAACATTTACTCAAAAATCTACATGCTCCTTTTGGAAAATATTCTGTTTTGGGAAATCATGATTATTCAGAGGACGATGGACTTTTCCCAGATGAAGTATCCAAAAAGAAAAACTTTATTGCAATCCAACAACATCAAAAAGATGCGGGATTTCAATTACTTAACAATGCTAATACAAAAATTGAAAAAGACAATTCTTTTATTCGATTAATAGGTGTAGAAAACTGGGGCAATAGTTTTATCAAAGAAGGAGATTTAGATAAAGCTATTGAAAATTGTGAAGAAGATGAGTTCTCAATTTTAATGTCACATGACCCGACACATTGGGAAAAAGTAGTACTTAAACATTCGAAGCATATACACTTGACATTATCAGGGCATACTCATGGCGCACAAATGGGAGTTGAATCTTTAGGTATAAAATGGAGTCCTATTCAATATGTTTACAAACGTTGGGCAGGATTGTATGAAGAACTAAATCAATATTTATATGTGAACAGAGGTTTTGGTTTTATGGGGTTTGCAGGGAGAATAGGTATCCAACCTGAAATAACAATTTTCACTTTAAAAACTAAGTAATAAAATTATGAAGAATAAAAAACAACTTAAAAGTAATTGTGATAATGCAGGAGGCAAGCTAATGCCCATCGTTAATTTTAATAGTTGCGGTGCAAAAGAAGATTGTGTAGCGGTGTGTCCTTATGATGTTTTTGAAATGCGTCCGATAACCTTAGAAGACAAAGCAAAATTGAATTTGAAAGGAAAAATCAAAACTTTCTTTTTCAAGGAAAAGGCTTATTTGACAGATCCATCATTATGTCATGCTTGCGGATTATGTGTGCAAGCTTGTCCTGAAAAAGCAATTAAATTAACTAAATTTTTGTCATAAATTTTTAATATATGAAACGTAATAAATTTTTAAAAACCCTTTTAGGGGCATCAACTCTAATAACTATGGATGGATTTTCTCACTTAGTAAATGCTATACCAAATAGCAAAGAAGATAAAAGTAACACAATTGAATTTGCTTCCTATGGAGCTATTCACTTAAACAACACTAACATAAAAAAGGCAACTGAATTTTGGACAAAAATAGTTGGAATGAAATTGAGAAAAACTTCCACGAGTGTAGCCGAATTTGGAACAGAAACTAATACTCTAGTAGTTGTTCATCAAGCTGCTAAAACTGGTTTTAAAAAAGGGTATAGTGGACTTTACCATTTAGCCATTCATGCTCCCAATAAAGCAGAATTTGCTAGTATGGTGAATCGTTTAAATGCTCGTAGATATCCTTATTCACCAATTGACCATACCATGTCAAAATCAATTTATCTAGATGATCCAGATGGAATTAATATTGAGTTTACATTGGAAACCCCAGAGGAATTTAAACGAGTAGTAACCACAGGTGGCCTTAAAGTTGAAGGTACAGATGGTGTTGTTCGTTCTGCTTCTGAACGATTAAATGTGAAAGAAATTTTGAAAGCATTAAAAGATAAAGATGTCAATAAAATAATCTCAAATGAGACATATCTTGGTCACCTACATTTGTATGCTAATAATGTCCCAAACTCAAATGCCTTTTATAAGCAAATTGGTTTTGTTCAGTTTAATTATCTTCCACAATTTATGTATGCTGATTTAGGAGCTGGAGGCGATTACCAACACCGTGTAGCAATGAATTCATGGCATGGTCAAAATAGACCTTTAGCTCCCAATGATAGTGCTGGAATGAGACATTTTCAAATCAATTATAATAGTAAAGAAAAGTTAACAAAGGCTTTAGCAAATATTAAAACCTACGAAGAAAAAGATGGAGGTTACTGGCTCCTTGATCCTACGGGCAATAAAATATTTTTAAAAGATAACTCATAAAATGAATCAATTAAAATCATTACTTACTGGAAAATATATGCTATGGTTTATCCTAGCACTTCCAGGAATCATGGCGACCGTAAATTACTTGAAAGAGCAACTTAACTATGATATGATGATGCATGTTACAGGTGAATTTGCTGGTCGATTTTTAGCGATTAGTTTAATTGCTACACCTATCGCCTTGATGTTTCCAAAAGGTAAGGTATCAAAATGGCTTGTTAGAAATCGACGTTTTTTTGGAGTATCGGCATTTGCATATACCTTGTTACATACGATTTTCTATGTTTTAGAATATCCTATTAGTGAGCTAGTTAATGAATTTTTGGAGGTAACAATTCTTACTGGATGGATTGCCTTTTTCATTTTTATTCCTTTGGCAATTACAAGTACTGATGCTGCGATCAAAAGAATGGGATCCGCTTGGAAAAAGTTACAACGATGGGTTTACCTAGCTGCAATAATGGCATTTGCTCATTGGGCATTGTTAGGTTTGCAAGGAGACCATAAAAGTATGGGTGGTGCATTATTTCATTTTGCTCCGGTAATGCTTTTACAGGTATATAGAGTTTGGAAGCAAAGGTCTATGGTAAGTAATTGATTGTATAAAAAAAAAATACCGAAAAATATTTTAACAATCACGAAC
This sequence comes from Saprospiraceae bacterium, assembly GCA_045106765.1. Taxonomy (GTDB): domain Bacteria; phylum Bacteroidota; class Bacteroidia; order Chitinophagales; family Saprospiraceae; genus CAJQQY01. The sequence goes on from JBGCFD010000058.1 coordinate 57,015, forward strand.
ACTTTGTAAAAGTAGATATGTTTAAAATTATCCTATTCCGTTTCACATCTTGAGTTGATTAAACTATTTTTGTCAATATTTAAAAATAGAAAAAAAACAACCATGTTTAAAAAAGACACCTACACTCAACGAAGAAACACTTTAAAAGAAAAAGTCGGTTCAGGATTAATCCTTTTAATGGGAAATGATTATTCCCCAATGAACTATGAAGATAATATTTACAACTTCCGTCAAGACAGTACATTTTTATATTATGTAGGAATTGATGTAGCGCATGTTGCTGCGATCATTGATGTGGATGAAAATAAAACGATCCTTTTTGGAAAAGATCTATCAGTCGAATACATCGTTTGGATGGGAGTTCAACCAACCATGCGAGAGTTGGCAGATAAAAGTGGGGTAGAAGAATGTCAAGATTATAACAATATATCTACATTCATAAAAGAAGCCAAATCAAAAGGTCGAGATATTCATTTCCTTCCACCTTATCGAGCAGAGAATATGTTGAAGATGGAAGAATGGTTAGATACAAGAGTAAAAGATTTAAAAAATAATATTTCTAAAAAATTAATTCAAGCAATCGTTGCTCAACGATCAATAAAGTCTGCGGAAGAAATTACTCAAATGGAGCACGCAGTTGCGATCACTCGAGAAATGCACGTTGCTGCCATGCGAGCTGCAAAAGCTGGAAGAAAAGAATATGACCTAGCTGGAATCGCTCAAGGTATAGCAAAAGGTTGTGGAGGTGATCTAGCGTATCCAATTATCATGACAGTTAATGGTCAAACATTGCACAATCATTATCATGGAAATACTTTACAAGATGGACAATTGGTTTTAGGAGATTTTGGAGCGGAAAATGGAATGCACTATGCAGGTGACATCACTCGTACTTTTCCAGTCGCCAAAACTTTTACTCAAAAACAAAAAGAAATTTATCAAATAGTGCTAGATGCAGAGGAGGCAGCTATTCAAGCCTTAAAGCCAGGAATAGCCTACAAAACAATACATTTACAAGCTGCTAAAAATATGGCCGAGGGTTTAAAATCGTTAGGCTTAATGAAAGGAAATATAGATGAAGCAGTTGCGGAAGGAGCGCATGCTTTATTTTTCCCACATGGATTAGGTCATATGATTGGATTAGATGTACATGATATGGAAGATCTTGGAGAGGATTTAGTTGGCTATCGAGATGGTCTAGAAAGAAGTACTCAGTTTGGTTTAAAATCATTAAGGTTAGGAAAAGAATTAGAAGAAGGAAATGTGTTAACGGTAGAACCGGGGATATATTTTATTCCAGAATTGATTGATCAATGGCAAGCAGAAAATAAATATGCTGACTTTTTGAATTATGACAAAATCAAAACTTATAAAGATTTTGGTGGTGTAAGAATCGAAGATAATATTTTGGTAACTAAAGATGGACATCAAGTTTTAGGTCCAAGAATTCCAAAAACTATTGAAGAAGTAGAAGCAGAAAGGAATCGATAAAATAATTCTCTTAAAAATAACAATACATTTACGGAGTTGACCTTAAGGTCAACTCCGTTCTTTGTAAGGATTGGTTATTCTTTATTTTTATTAATAGATGCAGTACCTGTTTGCTCGAGCTTACTTTTGACACTTGAAAATTGGTCATTCAATAATTCAGATAATCTATTACTATTATCTACTTCTTTGATGTCCATTGCTAATTGCAAATTAGATTTAGCTGATTCAAAATTATTATTTGATTTATATTCCATTGCAAATCCATACCAAGCCATTTGCAAATTATCCTCAATTGATTCTGCTTCTTGGTAGTTTTCTTGAATAATTAAAGAGGCAATTTCAGCTTGAGATCCAATAAATTCGTCTCCCTCAGGAGTGAAATAAGAGATTTGATCAACTAATTTTCCATCTTCCCAATTGCTAATTAAAGTTGATCCATCCTGAAAAATAAAACTGGCCTCATCTTTAATTTGTCCCTCAGTCCAGGTTCCTTTGAGTGTATCACCAGTTTCCCAAATTACCATTCCTGCTCCATCTTTTTTTCCTGCTTTGCAGTTACCGGAATATTGACTTCCATTATTTCTTGAAATTATTCCAAAACCTTCAGGTAAGTTGTTTTTCCAATTTCCTGAATATGATTCTCCATTTGAAAATAAAATAGTTCCTTCCCCTTGAATTAAATTCTTGTTGAAATTTCCATAGAATTCATCGCCACATTTAAATGAATAAGCTCCCTCGCCATGTTTGTCTCCTTTAATCCATTCTCCTTCGTAAGCACTTCCATCCTCATATTCCATTTTACCAAATCCATGAGGAAATCCATTTTTAAATTCTCCTTTATAGCTTGCTCCATTTGACCAAGAAAAAATTCCTTTGCCATGTGGTTTTCCATATTTGAAATCTCCTTTATAGCGATCTCCAGATTTCCATTCTTTTGTTCCGTTACAATTTTTCTTGAGAGAAGAACAATCTGACCCTAGGACACCCTCGTCCATTTCTAATGATTGGAAATGATTGGTTGAAAAGAAAAAATTATTGGCTTGTAATTTTACAGATGTGAATATTATCAGTAAAAAAAATAGTTTAGGTGTAAATTTTAATTTTGACATGATTCCGGTTTTTTATGGTTAAAAAAATACTCCGGACATGCGCCGTATCACTAATGAATCCTCCTAACAATTCTATGCCAAAAACAATAATAGAAGATTTTTATTTTGTTATTTGTGACATAATTACTTTTGTATTAGAAATAAAATTATGTTTCTTTGCATGCTGCACTAAAGTGTAATGAACTAGTTAGTAATAGAATTCAACAAAAAATGGAAAATTGAAACATTTAAATCATATGGTCGTTAAATATAAATTATGATTTTTTGGCATAGTTATTGAATTGATAATCAGTCTAAAACCTATGGTACTTTTCTTTAATTAAAGTATTCAGAAACCTCAAACCGATTATTATTTTTCCCACGAACAATCCTTAAGAATTAAATCTTTTGGAAAATCACCTAACTAGTTTCCTACATTTTATTAACCAAAGGCTCACTTGATATTCAGGTGGAGTTGAATAATTTACAAAAAACAAACATTTATGATTCCTCAATTTCCTTTTCATAGGCAATTAGGTGAGCTCGACTGCGGGGTGACTTGTCTCAAAATGATTATTAATTATTTCGGAAAAACAATTTCATTTGAACAACTTCAAAACTTTTTACCAACTCGTAAAGATGGTGTTTCCTTAAAGGATATTAGTAATGTCGCCTCCGAAATTGGTTTGAAAACTATGGGAGTAAAAGTTGACTATGAACGCCTTGTTGAAGATATTCCTACTCCATGTATAGCATTTTGGAAGCAACAACATTTCGTTGTGATTTACCATGTCAATGATGAATATGTTTGGATTGCTGATCCTGCATCACGTGGAATTTATGTTCAATCAAAAGAAACTTTTCAAGAAGGTTGGATATGTGATCCTGAAAATCAAGCAGGAGTTTTATTATTATTTGAAAAAACACCTGTTTTTTCTGAATCTAAAAAATCTAAGAGTTTGGAGTTGAGTGTTTAAACTAGGTTTAAGAATAATTATGAATATGGACTTACTATGAGAAAAATAATGGTTCTTAGAAATATCTAAATATCTAGTGATTTTTACCACATAGGGACATAGAATACATAGATTAATTTATTCAAGTCTATATTTTCTATGTGCCTATGTGGTAAAAAAGATATTAGATTTTATCTTTCACAAGATTTGTCGAATAACCAAAAAAATAATTCAAATCTAAAAACTGTTCATTCTATTCCAAAAAAATCTAATTTATTTGATGGCAGATAGTGCAAAACTATACTGCCATTTTTTTATTTTTGGATTTAAATTCAAATAACAAAAATTCAAATTTGAAATTATTCCCACATATATTAGCTAGGGTAGGAGGAGCCACTTTTTCGAAAGTAGAGGCGATGTCATTTTCAAAAATGTCTTATGTAAATGTATTGTTAAAAAAGGAAAAAGATCTTGAATTTCAATTTGAAAAAGTCCTCCAATGTTTCCGAACTACTTTTGAGAAGACACAAGACTATCGGCTTAAAGCCATTCTGAAAAATGCAAAAAAGGATTTTCAAAATCATCGGTTTTCATTTGTAAAGAAATTGGAAAAAAATAACCAAGATGAGTTTTTGAAAAAATTACTTTTTGAAATTTCAAATTATCTCAATTCAAAATTTTCAATTGAAAAATTGAATCAGGAGTTTGAATTTATTTTTCGAAAAGAAGAAATTATTCAATATTTAAAATTGATCAATTTTTTCCAAAACCAAAATATTCAAAGAGGTATTCTTCAGTCAAGTCATTCTTTATTTAATCAAATTAAAAAATTAGATTCGAATGCTTTTCTGGATTTTAGAAAAAAAGAGAGGCAATCTCTTAGAACGCTTGCTCAATATTTTTATCGAATAGGAACGAAAACTTCTCCCTTTAGTCATTTTACTACGCTTGATTTGTTGAGTGCAAAAAATGGAGTTTTTCAAAATGAGGATTTGAAAAAAGAGAACAGTTTTTTTCAATTTAATAATTTCATTTTGGCTGAAATGAAAAATATTTTGCTGAAAGAAACTTCTTTTTTTCGACAACTAAAACTTCAAGTTAATCCATCACTTTCCATTAAAAATGATGAATTTTATTTTATCAAAAATTCTAGAAATGTCGAAACTATTCAACAGATAGAAGTTGCTGAAATCTTAAAAGAACTGACAAAAAATATCATCCCAAATGAAGGATTAAATTTTGAATCTACGGTTGCTAAATTGTTAGAATTAGTAGAAGCAGATCAAGAAAGTATTGAAAATTATTTATTGGAATTAATTGAAATTGGATTTTTAGAATGGCAATGGGAATTTTCAGGATTGACATTTGGTTGGGAAGAAAAATTTCAAAAACTTTTATTTTCGATGGAGAATAAAATGAACTTAATGAATTGGTCAGCAGTCTTAGGAAATATAATTGATGGCAGGCTAGAATTGGAGTTGAGTAAAAATACTTCCCCATATATTTTACAAAAATCATTAAAAACTGATCTTGAAGAATTAGGTGTGAAAAATGTTATTCCTGAATTAATCTTCTTTAAAGATGTGAAAAAACTCACTTCAATCCAGCTTCCAAAAAAAGAAGTAGCTCTAATAATTCAATCATTAGATTCTTTACTTCGGTTACTTGAGCCGCTGACAGAAAATGAAATGACAAATCGAATTGTTAATTGTTGGAATCAAAATTTTAGCAAAGAAAAATCAATTCCTTTAATTTATTTTTATGAAATGTTTTTTAAAAAAAGTCTTGATAAAACTTCAATAAATACATTTGGCAAAATAAAAAAAGACAATTTTTTACAAAAAGTAAAATTAGAAATTAAAGAAAAAGTGAAAATTGATCAAAATGGAAATCTTCATTTTTACATAAAAGATTTAAAAAATATTTTTTCCGAAAGAAGCAAAACTACTTCTA
>JBGCFD010000059.1:0-67912 GCA_045106765.1 Saprospiraceae bacterium
AAAAGAATTCGTGGGTTTTAGTTGATATTCAAATTGATGATTTTCTGCATTTTTAAAATCAGTCATAGCCATCAAAAAGGAACAATTTCGATTATTACTCGGAATGGAAATTTTTAAATTATTTTCCAAACCAATAGTTTGGTTAAGTTGGCTACGTCCATCTTTGTCAAAATAAATAGCCTTATTTAAAAGTATTTTAATGGAATCATTTTGCTCTAAAACTTCTCTCGGATCAAAACTGATAAATCCATTCATTCCTCCAAAATAATTGATCCCTTCCGAATCTTGTGCAGTAGAGAATCGATTGAATTCATTGTGAGGTAATCCATTTTTTTTATAAAAATTTCGAAAGGTTTTATTTTGATTATCGAAAAAAGAAAGACCATTATAGGTTCCTAGCCAATAGCCATTTTCGTTCGGTAGAATAGAACAAACGGTATTGTTAGATAGTCCATCAGAAGTGTTGAAAACTTCAAAGTCACCAGTTTTAATATCTAAAATATTCAATCCTCCTCCTTCTAATCCTATCAACAATTGACCTTGATTATTTTCATAAAGAGATAGAATACTATTGGCTGATAAAATGTAATTTTTAAGGAAAAGAGAAGAAGTATCCTTATTTGAAAAATCTGTTTTAAAATAACTATTAACAACTTTTTTATTTTCTAAATCAAAAAGAAATAATCCTATAGTTGTTCCAACCCAAATATTTCCATTTTTAGATTCCAAAAGACAAGTACTCCTAAGCTTGGCCTTGGAAAGTACAGAAGACGCGAATTCATGGTATTGCTTTTCTTTGGTTTCGGGATCAAAAGAAATCAATTTACTAACTTGTTCTTTACCTTGGGTAACGGTCAATATTTTTCCATCTGTGGTGAAGATGGAGGAGATAAATTTATTATGATCGATATTATCTTCTCTTAAAAAAGAAGTTGCCAAATTTGAATTTATATTGAGTCTAATCAGCCCGGAGGAATAATAAGTAGTCAACCAAATGATGCTATCATTCTTAGGAAATATAGCTCGGATGTTAGCAGTTCCTTCTTTAAACTCAACCTCATTTTTTGGAAGAGAAATATAATTTATCTGGCCTGTGGTTTTATCTAATAATGTTAAATCTTTTTGCTCCGTAGAGAATAAAATTTTATCATTACCAATATCTGAAATTGCACGACCACTCAAATTGTATCCCCAATCTTTTAATTGCTCATTTAAGTAAGTTTTAAAAGGGGAGCGATGAATATCTAACTTAACTAATCCATTGAGCGAAGAGAAATAAATGATCTTTGAAAAATCATTTCCAAAAACTCGAGGATTGATTAAGGAATTCCAAACTTCAGATAAGTCTAAAGTTTCTCCTGTTTTTAAAGTTAAAAAGGCAGACTGTTTTTCATCTTGGTTTTCAATTTTAAAGAAATTTTTATGGTGGTCGTAAACTATACTTTTGGAAACAGTCCAATCTTTTTTTATAGTTAAAAATTTTAATGGAGCTCTTTTTTCCAAGTTTAGGGTACCTGTCGATTCATTAAAATTAGTAAGGATTACTTCTTCGCTTTTGCCAGTTTTAGGATCATAAATAATAGCGATGTTATTTATTTGTATTCCACCATCACCATAAATAACTGCAATGTCTCCATTCTCTAATTCAAATAATTTGTGAATATAGGTATCAAGCGTTCCATTAGTAGATTCCTTTCGGGCAGGTAATTCCACAGGAACAAATTCATATCCATCAAATCTATTGAGACCATTATAAGTGCCCACCCAAGTATATCCGTCGGAGTGTTCAAGCACGCTTAATATTCGATGATCAGATAACCCTTCTTCGTTAGAAAAATACTGAACATCATAAGTAAGTTGTTGAGCTTGAGAAATAAATGGAAGGTTTCCAAATGTTACAATTTGAAAAATAATAAGAACATAAAGTTTAAATATTTGATTTTTTGAAAACATTAATTTGGGATCATTTATCTATTTTTAAACTGCGGTAATAGACTGAAGGGTGAGAGATTAAAGATATACTTTTTTTAATTATGAAAAAGGTATTTTATTATTTTACTTTCTATCGCAGCCTTTTCTAAATTTTCATGGTATAGTAAATTATAAAGAATAAAATCTATTCATGTCGCTCAGCAACGAAACGAAGTTTCAACAAATAATCGAGGGTTGTTGCCAACGAAATCGCACCAACCAGAATGACCTTTATCGGTTATTTTATCCTTATGGGATGAGTATTTGTATGCGGTATGTGAATAATGAATCGGAAGCAATTTCTGTAGTAAATGATGGATTTCTAAAGGTTTTTAAAAATGTAAAAAAATACGATTCAGCAAAACCATTTAAGCCTTGGTTTAGAAAAATATTAGTCAACACAGCCATTAATCAAATTAAAAAACAAAAGAAATTTAAAATGGAAGTTAGCATGGACGAAGCAAAAAATATCTCGACAAAAGAAGATGCGTTGAGCAGAATTGGTTACCAAGAATTAATGGTTATGGTGCAATCTCTTTCTTTGGCATATCGAACAGTATTTAATATGTATGTCATTGATGGATTTAAACATCATGAAATTGCTGATAAATTAGGGATTACTGTCTCGACTTCAAAGTCAAATTTGACCAGAGCTCGAGCAAAATTACAAACCTTAGTTACTAAAAAAATATCTTAATTAAAATGTCAGAAGAATCACCAAAAGATTTGGATAAACTGTTTCAGCAAGAGCCTGAACAATATCCTTTTGACTATAACGAAGCATCTTGGCAAGAGATGGAAAAGTTATTGGACAAAGACGATCGTCGTCGTTTTTTGTGGTGGTGGTTTTTTGGAATTGGTGCTTTGATTTTGATTGGTTCGATTTTCTTTTTTGGAAAAAACGAAACGGGAGTGGTTGATACAAATTTAGATTTGGATAAAAAAGAGATTGTTGAAAATCAAAATCAAAATCAAAATCAGGAATCAAATTCAAATTTAGAAAATCAAACTACGACTTCAGATTCTGAGAATCAAATTTTCAAGTCAGAAAAATCTGATGAAAACTTTCAACTAAATTTGGATAATATTTCCAATAAAAAAGAATTAAATAATTCAAGTTCTACTTCAAATAAAAATCTCCAACAATACAATTACAAAAACCAAAATGAAGATCAGAGTTTAACCTTTGATGATTTTGAATTTCAGAAAAGTGAACTAGAAAATACGATTGTATCTGATTCTGTTTCGGAAAAAACGAATGAGGTAAGTGATGGTTTTTTATTGAAAAATAATCAAAAAAATAATTCCGTAAATGTATTGTTGCAAGTTGATTCTGTCTTGTCGATTTCTAGACTTGAGATTTTAGCTAAAAGAGAAAATGATATTAAACTTAATTTACTGGAACGGGATACTAATAGATCATCACCTAGAATGGAGTTCGTATTACTAGGCTATGTAAATGAAAAGATATTAAATCTAGCATTGGTTTTAGGGAGCGAATCTTCTGCTACAAATTATAACAATTTTTCTAAACCAAATTGGAAGTTTGGCGCACAAGTAGAATATCGTTTTTTAAAAAAATATAGTTTAAGTGTAGGAGCTAATTTTGCTCGAAAAAAATATGGAGCAGCAGGAGATGATTACAATCCCGAAGATGGAGCATGGTTATATGGAGTATCACCGACTGATGTTGATGCGGTTTGTGATATACTTGAACTACCCGTAAGTATTAGCTTTTTCCAGTATGAGAATAACGAAAATGGATTATATGCTAGATTAGGTATGTCCTCATTTTTTATGTTGGAGGAACATTATTGGTATTCTTATGACCAAGAAATACCAGGTCAAATCAAATATTGGGGAGGTGAAAATGAGAATAAACATTGGTTTGGAATAGGAGAAGTTGCTTTTGGATATCAGCATTATTTACGACCTAAAACTTCGGTGCAGATTGAACCCTTTTTCCAAATTCCTTTGAGCGGAGTTGGAAATGGGAACGTGAAATTATGGAGTGCGGGGATAAATTTGAGACTTAATTTCCAAGTGAATAAAGAACTAATAAAGTATAACTAAAACTCAAAATTATGAAAAATCTCCTGACCATTCTATGCTGCTTTTTTCTAATAAACCTTACTGCTCAAGATTGGAAAACATTTACTTACAATAAAAATGTTTTGGACATCGAAAAAGAAGGCAATACACTTTGGATAGCTACTTCTGGAGGTTTACTTGAATGGAATTTGTCCAATGAAACTTACACTAAATTGACTACAGAAAATGGATTGATTTCTAATCAAATTAATAAGATTGTAATTGATAGTGATAGCCGAAAATGGTTGGCAACAAGAAGAGGAGTTTCGGTTGTCGATGGAGGAAATATTACAAGTTACGATAGTGATGATGGTTTGTATGCGAATGATGTTAATTCAATTGTGATTGATTCAGAAGGCAATAAATGGTTTGGAACAAAAGATGAATTTGGGCATAGTGGAATATCAAAATTAGATAATCAAGGGAATTGGTCAACGATACCAGAGAGCATTGGATTTGCTCCGACTTGTTTGGCTATTGATAGTTCGGATAATATATATGTAGGGAAGAATTATCAAATTGCCAAATATACTTCAGACGGAAATTGGGTTTCGTTTGCACCTCAATCTACTGTTGATAATGTTGGGTATGTTTCGGAAATTTTAGTAGATCAAAACCAAGACGTTTGGTCGATTTCATCAAGTGGACTTTTTCATTTTGATGTGAATGGAAACAAAACAAAGTTTGATGAGTCAGATGGTTTTGGAAATTCTCCAAGATCATTATTTCAAGATGGTAACGGAACTTTGTGGGTAGGAACTCATGATGGAATTACCAAAGTGAATTCAGATACAACGTTTACCAATCTTTCTTTGTCAGCACCAGTAAATACTGTTTTTGAATCGGATGGGAATATATTTTTAGGGACAGATGATGATATCACTCTGTATGATGGTACGAACATTTTAGGAAAATTAAAAACAGATGTTGATCTTGCAGGAAATGCTGTTCAAGGAATAGATATAGCCAATGATGGTTCCGTTTGGATGGGAACTGAACGTGCTATTTCTAAATTTTCAAATAGTCAAGGTTGGAAGAGTTTTGGATCAGGTGATGAATTGCCTTGCTATCTCGCAACTAATATTTTTGCTACTTCAAATAATGAAATTGTTGCTTTGCACAGAAATGGTTGCCAAGGAACTTCTTTTATTGATGTAGCTACTGAAAGTGTCAATTATATTGAGACGGATACCTTTAAGGATATATTATCAATTAATGAAGATAACCTTGGGAATATTTGGTTGGGAAGTTATTACCCTGTGATTGATCATAACTTTGCTTCTAAAATTTCGCCTAACGGAGATATTCTTCAATTCGATTTTACCAATGTTCATCCTGATGTTTCGAATAATAAAACGACAGGAGTAGCCATTCATCCAAATGGAGATGTTTACTTTAGTTCTCGTGTTGGAATTTATCGAGTGGACACTAATGATGAATTACATTTATTTAACTTGGAAAGTGCTTTTACGATTTTTATAGATAGTCAGGAAAATATTTGGTTTGCGGAGGGAGATTATTTTGTAGGTGGACATGCGGTAGAAAAATATACTCCTTCGGGAGATCATATTACTTATCCTGAACTTGACTTTTCGTCGCCTTCGGATAAATATGTAATTTATGAAATTGCAGAAGATGCTCAACAAAATATGTGGTTCGCTACTGAAAATGGATTGTATAAATTAAGTCCTGCTGAAGAGGTTACTCGATTTTCTACTAGAGATGGATTGGCTGACAATGATGTGACGGGAATAGTATTCGATGCGAATGGTGAAATGTGGATTAGCACAAAAAATGGTGTTTCTACGACTGCAGATATTTTCACCGCTACCTCTAATTTGGAAAATAAGAAAATTGAATTTCGACTTTATCCAAATCCAACTTTGGCAATAGCAACTTTAGATTTTGATTTGGAGAAAAATGAAAATGTGCAAGTGGAGATTTTTAATGTGGCAGGACAACTTTTACTCACTCCTTTTTTTGGAAAAGAATCATTGGGTAATCATCAATTGGAATTTGATGTGTCTAATTTTTCGCAAGGTGTTTATTTTTGTAAAATTAAAATTGGTGGTTGGTCGCAGGTTCTGAAATTTGTAAAAATGTGATTTTTTTGCCACTGACTTGGACTGACTATTATGACTTTTTATTACTCTCCCATAATGTTTATATTTTATAGCATTAAAGTGGGAATGTTATAAAAAGTCATAATAGTCAGTCCAAGTCAGTAGCAAAAAAAACTATTTCCCCTTCGCCTCATTCCATAATTGATCCATCTCCTCCAAACTCATATCATTCAAATCCCGATCTGCATTTTCCTCAATATATTCAAAGCGATTCTTAAATTTTAAATTAATTCTCTCTAGCGCAGTCTCTGGATCGATCCCTTTAAAACGAGCATAATTTATCATTGAAAAAATCACATCACCAAATTCCTCTTCCTTTCTTTCTTGTGATAAATTTTTATCCAACGTTTCTTTCATTTCCGCCATTTCCTCTTCTACTTTTCCCCAAACCTGAGCTGCATTTTCCCATTCAAAACCAACTTGTGCAGTTTTCTCTTGCATCCGATATGCCTTGACCATGGCAGGCAAAGATTTTGGAACACCTGATAAAACAGACTTTTTTCCTTCTGCCAATTTGAGTTGCTCCCAATTTTTCATCACATCTTCTTCGCCATTCACTTTTACATCACCATAAATATGAGGATGCCGATGCACCAATTTATCACAACAAGCATTGATGGCATCCGCTATGTCAAACGCTTTTTTCTCCTCCGCAATTTTCGCATAAAAAATCATATGCAACATGATATCACCAATCTCTTCTTTAATTTCATCGAGATCTTCAACAAGAATTGCATCAGCTAATTCATAAGTTTCTTCGATAGTCAAATTTCGCAAAGATTGGAAAGTTTGTTTTCGATCCCACGGGCATTGTTCCCGAAGTTCATCCATGATTTTGAGGAGACGGGCGAATGCTTCTAATTTCTTATCCATGATTATTTTTATTTAAAATTGAGGTGCAAAGTTAATTGAACAAAAGAATAAAATCATTGTTTTTATTTTAAATCTATTACCTTTGCAGTAGATTTAAGATTGAATCATTTTTAAAATAATCAAACATGGAATTCCTATATATTTTAACCATAGTTTTTGTAACATTTGGGATTTGTTTTGCCCTCATCAACATCCGCCACATTGTGACTGGAAATGAGTTTAGAGGAACTTGTGCAACAAATAATCCGATGTTGAAAAATCAAATTGGTGATTGTACAGTTTGTGGGAAAAAAGCAGATGAAGAATGCAAAATGCCTGACCTTCCAGAAGTAAAATAAATAATCATCCAAATTGGATAACTAAAAATGACCAACTTGTACAATTCAAGTTGGTCATTTTTAGTTAAAAACACAGATTGGAAAAGTCAGTTAAGTCAGAAAAAATCTGTGGCAAATTTTTCTAAAAAATAATTTCTGTCGCCCCAAACCCATATTTTGGATGATATTCATTTTTAAAAGTTTTTACTTCAGGATGATTGATCAGTCGAGTAGCAATTTCATTTTTTAATTTTCCCTTCCCAACGCCATGGATTACAAAAGCACTCCTCACATTCAATCGAATCGCTTTATCCAGAAATTGATTAAAATGTGAAAGTTGAATCCTTAAAATATCAGCATTAGTTCTCTTCTTATTATCGCCTATCAAATGCTCAATATGAAGATCAATTTCATTTTTAAAATGCGCCAATTCCATTGGATCGCTCCCGCTCATTCGTCTATAATCGGAAGATGGTTTTTTAGGTTTGGTAGCATTCCTTTGCGTGTAAGTTTTCAGGTCTTCGCCTTTTGATTTTTTTTCTTTATCAAAATTTTCAAATAACTGATACCAATGTACTTGTCGATTCAACAGAGGCGCAGTCTTTATATTTTTAAAAAACTGTTTTGGTTTTATTTTTAATTTTTTCGACATTTTATAGCCAGTTCCAACCGTCGTCAATTGCCAAATGTCCATTTCAATAATTGGTGCTTCGTTGAGTTGACTAAATTTCATTTCTCCTAAATTCACATAGGAAACACTTGTAATCTTTCCATTCGTCGTCTTTGGAGTTTCTCCAATAATATCAATCGTAAAAGTGAAAAGTGCATCATATCGAGTGTCATTGATTAAATAAATATCATAACTCGAAGTAATTCCATCAGGTTGAACTTGAGGATCAAAAGCCAATTGGATACCTAGACTTTTTAAAATATGATATTGCGAATCATTGTCTTGAAGTGGAGGAGTTGGTGGTGGAGGTGCTTTCTTTGATTCTACGTATTTAGCTTTGATGGGATTCTGATTTGGCTTTGGAATATCTTCCATTCTTTCCAAATTTTCGATAAAAGCAGGGATGACCATTCCATCATCATTCAGTTCGACATTGACCATTTCACTATCCAAAATCGCGATGATGACACCCTCGTCGCCAGTATTTTTAAATCGTACTTTTGTTCCTTCTGCAAATAGCATAAAATAAGATTTTGTAGCGAGACTTTCCAATTCCCGTATTTAAAGACTAAAATTTTCCAATTTTACGGGACATGGAAAATCCCGTTACGATACATGCAATATTAATGAAAACTCTAAACAAAGAAGATTGAACTAGAAACATTAAATTCAATACCTTTGTTTTATAAAATTAAAATATGAATTTACGTTGGAAAATAGCTCAAGCTGCAGAGATTAGATGGTGGCAAAATTATCTTAGGAAAAAGAACAAATCTGAATACCTGACCTGGAAAAAAATATACTGGGAAAGACTCTTATCCAATTTGAATTTAAAGTTTTCTGATAATGAAAAAATATTGGATGCAGGTTGTGGGCCAACTGGGATTTTCATGATTTTGGATAAATATAAAACTGATGCATTGGATCCATTGGTAGATGATTATGAAAAAAAGACAACTCATTTTTCAAGAAAAGAATATCCTAATGTTCAATTTTTTTGTGAACCATTGGAAGGATTCTTACCCAAAGAAAAATATGATAAAGTGTTTTGCTTAAATGCAATTAATCATGTGGCGGATTTAGATTTATGTTTTGATCAGATAGTTGATTTTACAAAAGAAGGAGGAACATTGATCGTATCGATAGACGCTCATAATTATTCTTTTTTCAAAAAAATATTTCAATTACTACCAGGTGATATTTTACATCCTCATCAATTTGATTTAGAAAAAAAAAAAAAAATGATGACTGATCGGGGTTGTAAATTAGAACAGTCAATTTTATCAAAAGAAGAATTTTTCTTTAATCATTATATTTTGGTTTGTACTAAATAAGTCTTGTACTTATCTGATAATCAGTATTCTATAAATATTTTTTTATGAAAAGGAAAAACATTTCATCCAATACAAAATGGGAAGACATCGTCGGTTACTCCCGAGCAGTTCGAGTTGGAAACATCATCGAAGTAGCAGGAACAACTGCCGTCGATGGAGAAGAAATAATCGGAATCGGAAATCCATACGAGCAAACAAAGTTTATTTTTCAAAAAATAGAAAAGGCATTAATCGAAACTGGTGCAACGATGGAAGATGTCGTTCGTACTCGAATGTTTGTGACGAATATGGATGATTGGGAAGAAATTGGTCGAGCACATGGTGAGTTTTTTAAGGAGATAAAACCTGCTTCTACTATGCTTGAGGTGAGTCGATTTATTGATGAAGAAATATTAATTGAAATAGAAGTATCAGCAGTAATTAGTGAATAATGTGTTTGTCTGCTTTAGTAGACTGTGAAGAAAAAAATACTTTTTTAAATTTTTAAGGTCAGCTAAAGCAGACCACCATGTGCAATAAAATGAAATACAAAGTCAAAGAAATATATTACACTTTACAAGGCGAAGGTGCTCACACAGGGAGACCGGCTGTTTTTTGCAGATTCACAGGTTGCAACCTTTGGAGTGGGAGAGAGAAGGATCGGAGCAAAGCAATTTGTCAATTTTGCGATACCGATTTTCGAGGAACGGATGGTCTTAACGGAGGGAAATATACCGCTAAAGAGCTGGCAGAAAAAGTAGCAGAACAATGGGAGGCTGGAATGAATCAGGGCACACCATATGTTGTTTGCACAGGTGGAGAACCACTACTTCAACTAGATGAAAAAATGGTCAAAGCATTTCACAAAAAAGGAATCGAAGTAGCTATCGAAACAAATGGAACTCAACTTCCACCCAAAGGAATTGATTGGATCTGTATGAGTCCGAAGGCAGGAGCTGATTTGATTTTGAAAAAAGGAAATGAGTTAAAATTAGTTTTTCCTCAATTAGGAGCAGAACCAGAATTATTTGAAGATTTAGATTATGAACATTTTTACCTCCAGCCAATGGATGGTTCGAATACAGAAAAAAATATCCAACTCGCCATTAAATATTGCCTCCAAAATCCAAAATGGAGATTGAGTTTGCAAACGCATAAAATGATAAACATCCCATAGAAACTAAAAATCGCCCCTATAAAAGAGGCGATTCTTCCGATTTTTGAAATAGTGTAACTGAGCAAGGGGGAAACATGCTTTGGAAATTTTCCAAAGATCATATTTTAAAATTTAATTTTGCTGTACCTAACAAGTATAACTTAGGTACTAAGTTGATGTGTTAAATACTCAAGTGAAATGTATAGATTCATTATTACATGAAAATCTACATTGATTTTTGTTTTTGGAAAAGGGTATAAAAAAAGAATATTGGGGTAGGGGGTTGCTTTAATTGCAACACTAATATAAAATAGATTTTTGGGTAAAAAAGTGATAATGAATAAACGGTAGTAAAATTAGTTTTAATGGTAGGGTTTAGCAAGGAACAGAATTGATATATCTAATCAATTTATTTAAAAATTAGTTTTATGAGATAGTGATTTGATGTTTTTGAATGAGCGAAGCATAGATAGAGTTGGTCTTTAATATTTTTGGATTTCCAATAATTATTAAATGTTTCCGAGCTCTGGTTAAAGCAACATTAAGTTTTCGATCGACACCTTCATCAGAAATTGAAATTAATGAAGTCAATTGGTTAACTGAATTTGTGCATAATGAGAGGATGATTATATCTCTAGCTCCACCTTGATACCTTTCTACTGTATCAATACTCAACGAGACTATTTCTATATGTTTTTCTTGCAGGGCTTGTCGAATTTGGGCAATCTGAGCTCGGTAAGGAGTGATAACACCCAAACTTTTTTTAGTAAAATCTAAATCGTTTTGTCGATATATTTTTTGAAAAATCTCTACCACTTCACTAATCAAATTAGCTTCATGAAGATTAGTTTTTCCAGTTGGACTTTTTAAATCAGGTTGAGAAGGGAGGAAAATCATTCTGTTTTTACAAATCATTTTTTCCAAATTATTGGCGGTTTCATCTAGTTGATACTCAATGGATTTTGTTTGATATTTATTATTTAATTCGTTAGGAAGGATTTTCAAATACCCTTCATAAAATTCTTGACTTGGAAAATTCATGATGTCCTCATGCATCCTTCCTTGATGACTCAAACGGGCAAATGCCCAACTCCAATTATTTTCTACACATCGTTTATACATGCGTTCGAAAAGAGAATCTCGTAAATTTTTTAAACCAATTTTATTTAAATCTTCATCTTCAACCTTGGAAGCATTAGGAGATTGAACCACCACGGCAGGCAATTGTTTGTGATCTCCGATGAGCAAAAATCGTTTGAAATGGGGTAACAAACCAACGAGCATCGGCTCAGGAATTTGTGATGCTTCATCAATGATTACTCGATCAAAAGTTTTCAATTGCATGATTTCTTGCTTGCCAGCAATACCTGCCACCGTCGAAACGAAAATACGGTGATTATCAATAATTCCACGTAATTCTTTTCGATTGGAAATGTTCGCAATTTTAGAATTGAATAATTGATCTTGATAATCTACACCGCAAGAATGTGCAGAACCTAATCGTACATATTCATCCTTAGCATATTTATCAATGCTGATAATTGCTTCACAAATTTCATCTACTGCTCGATTAGTGTATGCTAACAGTAGGATGTTTTCGTCGGTTTCGTTGAGCAAATAACTGACGATATTTTTGAGCATCATACTCGTTTTTCCAGTTCCAGGAGGTCCCCAAAGTAAGAAGTAATCTTTGGCAGAAATGGCTTGTTGGAAAATTGTTTTTTGCTCTTCGGTTAATTCCTTTGGCAACTTAATATCGAGTTCTTCAGGTTGTTGAGGAGGCGAAATGGTGAGCAATAATTCTTTTTTGAAAGCAGGAAATTGAGCGAACTGAAATAGACTACGGTACATGCCATTGAAGCTACTATCCAACATGTCATGCTCTAAATTCCAATGGAAATCTTGCTCAAAAATTGCTGTATTAAATTGCCGACTTCTCAACTTTACGTGTACTTCACCTTTTGTGATCTCTATGATGGTACACTTAAAAATTTGATTATTTAAGACCGTATCTTTTTCATTTTGGAAAGGATACAAAACGGAGATATCACCTTTCCTAAAATTAGCGAGAGGATTAGTTCTTTCGGTTTTTTCAAAAATAATAATTGGTGTTTCTTCCTCAGAATGATTTTCTTTTATTTTTAAAAAACTAACGATTTCGAAGCTCTCCTCTTTCTCTTTAAAATCTTTTAGCCAAAGTGAGGCCAAACCATTTAATCTCTCAATTCCTTGAATTCCTGTTTTAGCCAAAAGATGTTCTCGTGCAATAAATCCTGAGAATGCATTAAAATATTTTTTCTCTAAATGACTCATGCCTTGATATACTTTTTCAAAAAGTTGCATGTCCTTGGCGAGGAATCCAGAAAGTTTTGGATACTTAGCTGAAGTTAATTGACTGAAAATGAATGGATTATCAATATTGTTATCCCTTATGTTTGATAATTGATATTCAAAAGCAAGGATTTGATTTCGAATATTTAAAGCTTCCATTTGTTGCGTACTACTTGTAGGGGCAAACTTTAAATGATTGATGTCGATACCAGAATATAGAATAAAATTAGCAGGTTGTAATTTTTTTCCAAAAACAGATTTTATGATCAAATCGTATAACAAGGTCTGCACGTAATGATTATGGTTGATGCCGTACTTGTTGGGTTTGAAAGTTTTTCCACTTTTCAACTCGACGATGGCAGAGTGATCCTCTTCGTTTTCTTCTGTTGTATTTTTTTTATAAAAAATATCAAGACGACCTTGCAAACCATGTTTTTGAGAATAAAAAGTTGGTTCTAAAAAACAATCTTCGGGGATGATATCGTTTTTGGCAAAACCTGTCGAAACCATTTGTTTTAAGTTGAGAAAATGCTTCTGAGAAGATTGCATAATTTCTCGTAGAACTGAATTTTCAAAGATAGCAAATGCTAAAGGATTGAGTTGGAAAACTTTTGGAAAAGTCTCTTTAAAAGTTGCTGCTGAATTAGTCATCAGTTCATCCAAAAAGAAGTTAGCGATATTTCCAATCATCAAATGTTTGCTGTAAGTGAACGGCAAATATTTTTTTAAAAGATTATAAATTGGAAGTGTTCCAAAATCTTTAAAGCATTCTGCAACTGCTGAAACATCGACTAAATAATCAGGTTCTAGCACAAAGCCACGAGGTCGATAAATTCCATCTTTGTCAATTTCCACATCAAGTAAATTGATGGTTAATGGAAATTTAAAAGTATCCTGAATAACTTGAATAGATGGATTGAAATTTTGGTTTCGTTCTGCAATATTATATTGAATACGAATCTCACGAGTTGGATCATCTTCGTCACGAGCGATGAGTTGTTCTGCTTTCTTATTGATATTAACTGCGACAATTCGAGCAGTTGGCTTGAAATTTTTGACTTCGACAGGAGATGTTTTGTAATCAATTTTTACGGGTAATTGCTCTGCTAATTTTTGCGGAGGAATTTGATGGAAAAAAGCGATAACGCAATCTGCGACAACTTTTAATCCTAATTCTAATTCTTTGCTATGATCAGGAGAAACAGCTGGATCGAGGTTGATTTTTTTAGCGACTCTTCGAAAAGTATGAATATAAAACTGCGTTTGTTTTTCCAAAGAAAATTTTTGACTAGCGAATGAAATTCTTGCAAACATGGTGGTGAATTGCATCTTTTCATCGCGAGTTACTTCTACAAAAAGTTGATTTAATAACTTGTAGAGTCTGTTGATTTTTCCTAAATCAATTAATGATTCGTTAGAATTAATCTTGGAAATTTCCTGATAAAAAAGCCTTGCGAGTTCTTGATTTTTCATTTAAAATATGATGTTGGATTGCAAATGTAAGTTTTCCAAATTTGCTATCCAATTAGTGTTTGCAGATAGTAACGTGGTGGTCTGCTTTAGCAGACCTGAAAGAAATTTTCTTTTTCTAGATTTGCTAAAGCAGACCACCACGTTACTATCTGTTTCTCAAAAAAATCTAAGGTTTGGAATATGATATTTATAATGTCTGGTATTAATTTTTAATTTCTTTTAGCTTTTGTACTATTTCAAAAACGGCTGGACAAATCGCCATATTTTTGATCGTCAAATTTAAAATTTTATGGAATTGTTTTCGATCGGTATGTGGATATTCGCGACAAGCTCTTGGAGCTACTTCATAGATACTGCAATAATTATCATCTCCTAAAAATGCGCAAGGTGCTTCATTCAGTACATAATCTTCGTCTTCATCCAAGTGCAAATATTTTTCTACAAAATTGGCTGGACGCATTTTAAAATGAGCGGAGATTCGATTAATGTCTCGGTCGGTAAAAATAGGACTTGTCGTTTTACAACAGTTAGCGCATTGGAGGCAATCTATTTTTTCAAATGTTTGATCGTGCAATTGGTGGACAGTTGAATCTAAATTTTTAGATTTTTGCTTCGCTAGTTTTTGGAAAAATTTTTTAGTAGATTTCTTTTGTTCTTTGGCGAGGTGGGGAAGCTGTTTTAAATCCATTTTTTTATGATTAATTTTTGAAGATAGTTTTGCGCAACCTGTGGGTTAGCTTTTAAAACAACTTCTAAGTGAAAAAAAAGAAACCGCAATTAGAAATTAATCTAACTGCGGTTTCTTTCTTCTAAAAAAGGAATAGATTATTCTTCATCTTCAAATGCTTCGAAATCAAAGATTAAAGAGAATCTTAAAGTATTATCCAATGGATTTCTTTGACTTGTAGTTGGAACTAAATAAGAGAAATTCAATCCAAATACATTATATTTTAATCCTAATCCAACGGTGAAATATTGACGATTTCCTTTAGTTTGAGCCTCAGTATAATAACCTGCTCTTACAGCAAATTGCTTGTCATACCAATATTCCATTCCGATAGAATAGTTAATTTCTCTAAATTCTTCACCTGCTCCACCTTGAGCATCACTAAATGAACCTAAAAGTCCACCGACTACAGATTTTTGTTTGTAATCCAAAATACCATCTGCGTCTTCATCACAGCTTGGAACACTTGGATCATTTGAACTAATACACGGTGTAGGAACTAATAATTTATTCAAATCAGCTGTAACAGTAAATGAATTATACTCATCAAAATTAAATTCCCAAGCTGCTCCAATTCCTAAATTAGTAGGGATAAAGTCTTTATTAGCAGAGTTAGTGTAAGAGATTTTAGTACCTAAGTTTGTAATTGCTGCACCAACAGTTAAGTCAGTTTGATTACCTGAAAGTTCAATATCTTTTTTCCAAGTCAATCCAAAATCAACGGCTCCTGCAGTTCCAGGATTAATTTCAATTGCTCCTACTCGCTGACCAGCAGCAAGATTGGAATAAATAAATTTACCACCTAGTGAAAGACTAAAATTGTCAGAAAGTTTTCGAGCATAAGCTGCAGAAATTTCAAACTCGTTAGGCTGTCCAGTTCCATTTTCTTGACCTGTATCAGTTGTATAACTTATTTGCCCTAGAGAAAAATATCGTAAACCAAATCCGATAGTTGATAATTTATCTACTTGTTTATATCCAGAAAGATATGCCATATAAACATCATTCAATCCTAATGCTCTCAACCAAGGAGTATAAGTAGCTGATAAGGATAAATCTTTATCAACAAAAGCTAACTTAGAGGAATTGAAGTGGATAGCATTGGCGTCAGGAGAAGTTGCAATACCTGCATCTCCCATTGCGCCAGATCTTGCGTCAGGAGTAATTCTCAAAAATGGTACAGAAGTGATAATGGTGTTGGTACAAGGTTCACTAGTGCCTGGCTTTACCCATCGTCCTTGATCAATATTATATTCACAATTGCTAAACCCTTGTGCTTGAGTTTCCGAAATTGCTAAAAAGCATGAAATAAAGAGAAAACAAAACAGTATTTTTTTCATAATCGTATTAAATTTCAAAAATTGAAGTTGCAAATATAGGGGAATTTTTAAGTTTTTAAATTCTTTAATATTAAAGACTTAAGAAATATGATTTCAACAATTAATACTCTTTTCTTTTAGGAGGATTAATTAAGGAAATATTTATATCGGTCAAAAATAAAAATAGCTTTGGGAGATTACAGTTTTGGAGAGTATTTTTCTAAAACTATAAAACGCAAAAAGTATTTTTCTATTTTAATTTTTGAACAACTTTTATTCAAAAATCTATTTTAAAATAACTAGTTTTTCAAAGTCACTTTCTGTATTTATTACATCGCCAGTCGCCCCTGTTCCTCCAATCTTTACTTTGTACAAATAAACACCTCGACCAAGCTGATCGCCATATTCATCAGTTCCATCCCATTGGATACCAGTTACACGTGTACCTTCGGTCATGATTTGCTCATCGATGGTTTTGACGAGTCTTCCCGAAACGGAGAAAACTCTGATTTGTACATCGACAATTTGATTTGGTAGGTTATGTTCGAATTGGAAAGAAGTATTATCCATAAAAGGATTTGGATAATTCAGTACATGTTCAAGTGCTACTTCTGCTGAACTTGCTACGACAAATTCTGTGTAGCCTTCTGCGGAATTATTGGAAACATCCCATGCACGAACCTTAATTTTATGTAATCCTTCTTCCAAGTTAAATAAAGGATAACGGACCGTACCTTTGGTATAATCATCCAACTCTGATTCGTAAAAATCATTGAGCACATAAGTGTTTTGAGTATTTTGATCTAAAACACCTGTGAGATCGTGTCCGATACTGTTACCTACAACATTAATACCATTGTCATCAGATAGCTTGGCTAGAAGAACTGGGTTTTCGTCCGTAATTCCTCCGAAGACAAATTCTTCGCTATTCATATATACCTCAATCAATGGCGGTTGGTCATCAGCGATAGCATTTGGGTCAGTTCCTCCTATGATCATTTTATCGTAATAACCTGAGGCATCAGTAGCGACACCATCGTGGGCGTAGTAACTGATTTTCCCATAATCATATGCATAATTAATATCTTTAGGGACGACGAAAGTAAAAGTAAAAGTACCATTGGTTACACTCGCTATCCCCTTAAAAATAACGTTTTTTTGTAATTTAAACTCGTAAATTGGACTTCCTGAATCTTGATTAAGCGTCGTTACTTTGATTGGTTTATCAAAAATAGTTGGGAAAACTTTCCCATTAAAATCACTTAAAAGATTTCCATTAAAATCTTCAATTTGCCCTTCGATGGTTACTTTTTGCAAAGCTTGAATGGTATCTTGACTAGTGGTATCAATGACACTTCCGTTAATTTTGGTTGTCACAATATTATATTCAGGAATTGCTAATTTTTGAGAAGGATCACCGATTAGGGCAAATTTTCTTTTGTTTTGAGTATTTCCCAAATCATTTTTTGCCATTCTTGCAACATCCCCAATGGTAAAGATTTGTCCATTTTCTCGATCAAAAATATTTCTAAATACAGCATCAGTCAATTGTTTATTTTGAGAAGAATAAACAGCACGAACGGTTGTGAATAATCCAATTACTCCGCCCTTTTCGTTGATCAGAGAATGTTCACCTGCAGTTACATAATTCGGTTCATCGTAACCGGTAAAAGAACAAGTTGCGGTAACGAGAAGCGGTAATTTGTCAAAATTTTCCCAATCCACAATGTGTTGAGTTCGTAAAACTCGCTCCTGCGCCCAACCACCTCCACCTCCGTGACCGAGGTAATTCATGACTAAGTTTCCTTTAAACATGCTTTGATTAATCGCCTCTGTTGCTGCTGGGAAACGTTGGCCACCAGAGGTCGAAACTTGCTGGTAAGCATCAAAGAAAATTTTATCATGATTAAAAACTTTATGCTCACCTTCCGCTAATTGGGAAACTTGATCTGCTTGTTTTGTATGAATACTGTTATCTTCATCATCTCCCACAAAGGTTAATCGATTTCTCCAATCACCTAAAGTTTCAGGATTGGTATCATAATTAATAATTTTATTAACTACAGCTTGCGCTTCCTCTTCATTTTTAAAAGGTAATCGTCCGACAGCAATATCTAAATCACCAGTCAAGGTCGAAGTCCCTTCTCCAGAACTCAATAAACCAAAAAAGTCGTCGGATGGATATGAATTGATAGGGTGAAGAGATTGATTGGTTTCGTAGGCTGGAATTAAATTATGAAAAATATCTCCATCCGCACTAGTATTCAATTCCTTGATATTTCGATAGTCAAAAGAACCATCTCCAAAAAGGAGAAGGTATTTGAATTGACTAGATCGGTCATTCAACATTTTGGAGAAATCTCGAATAGCGCAAATGTCTTGCGCTCCTCCTGAGAATTCATTATAGATTTGATCTATTCGAACTTTTTCAACGACTAAATTGCTATGAGTGACTCGGTGTTCTCTTATTTTTTCAGCTACATCCTCAAAGTTTTTATGATAAACAATGACCATGTCAATATTATCTAAACCATGTAAATTTTGATTTTCAATTTTTCCAATTGCTTCCGCTGGGAATAAATTGTCAGCTCCCTTGAAGGCTATAAATCTTTTTAACGTGGCTGTTTCTGCACCAAAAATTTTAAGACTTCCCTCGGATGCTTCTTGAGAAAATGGATTAAGTGGATTAGTTACATCCCAAATGGTCACCCCTTCTGCATTGCTTAATTCAAATGTGGAAGAGGAATAATCCAAAGTTTTTTTATCAGTAAATTTGAGTTGACTACCTGACATTTGAAGTTTTTGTCTAACATTCAAACCGATATAATCTAACCAACCTTCGCTTTCGCCAGTCCCAGAGTATTTTACCGTAAAACTAAATGTACCATTGGTCGGTTGGAAAGTTTCGATGAAAGAACCTGTTTTGGCAAAAGTATCTTCCCCCTGGTCGAGTTGTACATTTCCGATAGAACTAGAGATAAACTCTTGCCCAGAAGTAGTTACTTTAAAAGTAGTGTTTGAATTACTTCTAGAAACAAAACTTCCTGTCAAAATTGCATCTTCTCCTGCTTCTAGATTCTCGAAGGAAAAAAGATTATTATAATTCCGTTCAGTAACTAAAGAAAAAAGATCACCTACAAATAATTTTCCAGAACCTTGTGCGCCAGACCAATCATGCAAAACATTTCTTTGGTCATCTTCGAAGTGAGTGAAGCCATCAAAACTAGTTGTGGTGTATGATGTACTTGTTACCGAAACTTGGTTTTCAACTCTTTTGCCATTGTCTGTCCCTATTTTTATAAAATAAAATTTAGCATCAGTATAGATATTTTTTTTGTAGACAAAAGCATTTGAAGTCGTATTGAAATTCCATTCTCCAGGACCTTCACCATAAAAAAGAATGTAATCATCACTATCAAAAGAACCATCACTTTCTCCTCTGACAAAAACAGCATTTTCTTCCAAATCGTCAATTCGATCGGTATCATTTAATTCAGGAAGCATTCCTCCTCCATTGCCAAGCACTTGGATTTTTCGAGGATCAATATTATCCAAATCATTGATTCCTAATTCTGTTTTTAAAAAATCATAAGTGAGTTTATACATTCCATCTTTATCCACCTTTATTTTATAAATATCGCTGTCTGCTAATTTGGAAGTATAAGTTGGAGGACCACGAAAAGCAAGAGTAGGAGTGGAAGAAGGAGTGAAATAAACATTTATTTCAATACTAACTACTTTTTGGAAACCGCCAGAAGGTGATTTGATAATTGGAATAAATGAAAGATTTCCGAAGTATTGTTGTTTATTTTGAGTAATTTCTTTTTGAAAAACCAATTGATCTTGAATAAAAGCATCATCTTGTGTCGGCTTTTTATCAAGAGGTTGATATTCAACATTGATAATTTCTACAGAAAGATTACCTTTAGAATTCACCTGAAAACGATGAGTTGCAATTGGAAGAGAAGGGTGAGCATTCTGATAAATGGCTCCATCAAATGAAAGAATTTCTAGAGGATCATTTAAGTCATATGGATTATGAATAATCGGATCTTCCGACCAATCAAATCGATCTACCATATTATGTGTCGATTGTCCAAATGAAAAAGAAAAACTTGCGATCAAAAACAGGGGGAGAAAAATACTTTTCATCTTTTGTGTAATTTTTATTTATCCCAAAATTGCTCAGGACAAAATAAGCTGTTGCAATTAATTGTTATAGAAACGTTAACGCTATTTGTGTATTGCTTTGTTAAGAATTTACTTTACATATTTTTTGTTAAAAAAAACATATTAAAAAGATAGAGTAAATTCGTTCCAAATTGTCAATACACTTTTAGCAAAATTACCTATTTTAAATTTTTGACCATAACATTTTTAGTCAATGCAAAGACATAACTTTCTTATCTTAATAATTGCTATGATGTGGAGTTTTTCTTCACAAGCTCAAGATCCAATTTACAGTCAGTACTATGCAGCACCTCTGCAACTGAATCCTGCATTTGCAGGAAATACCTATTCACCACATATTGCCATCAATTATCGAAATCAATGGCCATCATTAAATCAAGCCTATGTAACTTATTCTGTTTCCTATTCTCAGTTTTTTAAAGATTTTAATAGTGGAATTGGTTTAATGATATTAACAGATGATGCGGGACAAGGTTTATATAAGACGACTAAAGTTAGTGGAGTATATTCCTATAAATTACAAATAAATGATAATTTGAATTTGAAACTAGGGTTGGAAGGAAGTTTAGTTCGAATAAATTTGAATTGGGATAAATTAATCTTTCCAGATCAACTTGATCCAGAGTTAGGGCCTTTTAGTGGAGGAGGAACACCGTTCCCAACGTCAGAAATTCGACCTGAGAACCTGTCTAATAATTATTTTGATGCTTCGGCAGGACTTCTTTTGTATAGTTCTAATTTTTATGCAGGGGTTACGACCAAACATTTGAATACCCCTAATGAAAGTTTTTTAGAAATAAACGAAAATTTAGACGGAGGATTACCACTTCGATTAGGTTTGCATGCTGGATATGAATTCAAAATAAGAGAAGGCAATAAAAAAAGACAAGCCTCGTTTATATCACCAAACGTAATGTTTGTGAAGCAAGGTGATTTCGGACAACTCAATGTTGGAGCCTATGGAAATTTAGGTGCTATTTTTGGAGGACTCTGGTATCGTCAAGGTTTTGCGAATCCTGACGCAGCAATAGCTTTAGTTGGATTTCAATCAGGCGGCTACAAAATTGGATATAGTTATGATATAACTATTTCAAAATTGACACTAGGTCGTTCGGGAGGAAGCCACGAAATTTCATTAATTATGAATTTTGATAAACCAGAAAAGGTCGATTATAATGACTGTTTTGGCTTATTTAGATAAAAGATCAAAACCATAATTAAAATTTAGGAAATTGCTGGATGGGATTATTTTTTATGACAGTTTTGCCATCCTTCCTAACTTCCTAATTATATTTGTGTTTAATTAAAGAATGATCGTAGGAAATGAAAATATTTTCATTTCTACCCGTATCAAAATTAATTATTTGATGCAAATAGTAAGAAATTTATCAAAACCCCTAAATTAATTCAGAATAATTTAAAATTGAATAGCAACAAAAGTTAGCTATTTAAAAAATTAACTATATTTGTCAGTCATTTTTTTAACTATCTAAAGTAAAATTCAAAAATGAGAAAAGTGTTGCAGTACCGATTTCTATTTATCCTTTCCTTATTAGTGCTAGCTTCGTGCGGGAAAAAAGAAAAATCATCCTCTACTGGTTGGAATTATAACGACCAAAAATGGGGAGGATTTGAAAAACAAGATTACGAAGGTCAAGTTACTGGTCCAAACCTTGTCTTAGTTGAAGGTGGAACATTTTCCATGGGAACAGTTGAGCAAGATGTAACCTTTGATTGGAATGCTGTTCCGAGAAGAGTTACCGTTTCTTCATTTTATATGGACGAAACTGAAGTAAGTAATATTGATTACAAAGAGTACCTATATTGGTTAGGAAGAGTATTTGGAGAATCTTATCCAGAGGTTCGTATCAATGCATTACCTGATACATTAGTATGGCGAGAAGAATTATCCTTTAATGAGCCATTCGTTGAAACGTATTTCCGTCACCCATCTTACAACGATTATCCAGTAGTAGGTGTGAGCTGGTTACAAGCCAATGAATTTTGTAAATGGAGAACTGATCGTGTAAACGAGATGATTTTAATTGAAAAGGGAATTTTGGAAACAAATCCTGAACAAAGAGATGAAGATAACTTCAATACTGAAGCATATCTTTCAAACCAATATGAGGGTAGCGTTAGAAAAAATTTGAAAGATCATAAAACTGGTGGTGAACGTAAGGTTCAATTTGAAGATGGAATTCTTTTACCTTCCTATCGATTACCGACAGAGGCTGAATGGGAATATGCCGCTCTTGCTCTAGTTGGAAATCAATCTTCTTCAAAAGATGAGTTGATTACTGACCGTCGAATCTATCCTTGGAAAGGGACTACCGTTCGATATGAAAGAAGAGATAAATCTCAAGGAGCTATTCTAGCTAACTTCAAAAGAGGACGAGGTGATTACATGGGAATGGCTGGAAAATTGAATGATAAAGCCCACATTACTTCTCCAGTAAGAGCATTTTTGCCAAATGATTTTGGTTTATATAATATGGCTGGGAATGTAAATGAGTGGACAATGGATTTATATCGTCCAATGACGAATGGAACACTTCGAGATTCTGAGAATCAAGAGTTAAATCCTTTCCGTGGGAATAAATTCGAAACAAGAGTTTTGGACGAAAATGGAGCTCCAGTTGAAAAAGATAGTCTAGGCCGAATCCGATATAGATATGTTGAAGATGATGAAGCTGCAAGTCGTGAGAACTATAAAAGAGGTCAAGTATATAACTACCTAGATGGTGATGAAGAGTCTGAAGCATCTTATAACTACGGTGTAACTACTTTGATTAGTGATAAAGCACGTGTAATTAAAGGAGGATCTTGGGCAGATAGAGCCTATTGGTTAGCTCCAGGTGCTAGAAGATTCAAAGAAGAAGATAAAGCTGATCGAACTATTGGTTTCCGTTGTGCAATGACTCGAACAGGTGGGCCAGAAGGAAATGAGGATACAGGTGGAAATAAATTCAAAATCAAGCGTAAAAAAGTAAAAAGGAAATATAAATAATTTCTTTAATGCCTTTTGAAAAAAAGTCCCTACATTTCTTGAATGTAGGGACTTTTTTTGGTTATTGTGAAGGTTTAATCTTTTTCAGATAAGTTTTGTGATCAGTTTTAAAATTAGAAATAAGACCAATCGAGATAATTGTTATTTTTAAATTTTAACTGAATTAAAATTTTGAATTTTTTTAAGAAAAATACAAGTGATAAACAACTTTAAAAATGGATGAAATAGAATTTATTTACACTCTTTTTCAAAAACATCCCAAAATAATAACTGATAGTCGCAAAATTAAAGAAGGATGTTTATTTTTTGCATTGAAAGGAGATCGATTTAATGGAAATGAATATGCGCAGGAAGCTATTCAAAAAGGAGCCTCATATGCCATTATTGATGAGGAGAAATATAAAAAAGATGATAAAACAGTTTTGGTAGATGATGTGCTTTCGACTTTACAAAAGCTAGCTACTTTTCATCGAAGGAGAATGATCATTCCAATCATTGCTATTACAGGATCTAATGGAAAAACGACTACAAAAGAATTAATTTCTGTTGTTCTAAATAGTCAATATTGTTGTCATTCCACTAAGGGAAATTTGAATAATCATATTGGAGTACCTTTGACTTTGCTTGAATTGACATCAGAACATGAAGTAGCGATTATTGAAATGGGTGCAAATCATGTAGGAGAGATAGATTTTTTGTGTAAAATAACTGAACCCACTCATGGAATTATTACGAATATTGGAAAAGCACACTTAGAAGGATTTGGAGGAGTTGAGGGAGTTAAAAAAGGGAAATCTGAATTGTATAAATTTATTCAATGGCAAAATGGAGTTGCTTTTGTAAATATGAACGAGTCATTTTTATCCGAACTATCTAAAGGAATAATCAAAAGAGTTTTTTATAAAAAAACGGAACAGCCTAGCCCTTCAGAAGCAGCTTATGAAACGATTTTTTACCAAGAATCTCCTTTTGTGAAAGTTGGCTTCTTAGACAAAAATGAGGAAATCATTTCCATTCAAAGCCAATTAATAGGACAATATAATTTTAATAATATTATGACTGCTATATCGATAGGAAGATATTTTAGAGTTCGTCCAAAACGAATCCAAGAAGCTGTAGAAAATTATACCCCTTCCAATAATCGATCTCAATTAGTCAAAAAAACAACGAACACCTTCATTCTTGATGCTTATAATGCTAATCCTACGAGTATGAAAAATGCTTTGGTTAATTTTGGGCAAGTAGATGCAAATAAAAAAATAGCTATTTTAGGAGATATGCTGGAATTGGGAAAATTTAGTGACGAAGAGCATCTTAAAATTGCTCAGCAGGCAATTGAATTAAAATTGGATCAAGTTATTTTAGTTGGAAAGGAGTTTTCCAAAATAAAAATAGAGGGTGTTCAACATTTTGAAAATGTCAATGATTTAAAAGAGCATTTTGTAATAAAAGATTTTCAAGAAACCTATTTTTTAATTAAAGGATCAAGAGGAATCAAATTAGAAGAATTTCTATCTTAAGTCATTGTTTAGCATGATGAGTTGTTTGATTGAGGCTGAAAAGTTACGAGAATCGTCTAAAAGCATTTAATAAACGTTCTGCTAATTCCTCTCTACAAGCCATTTGATAATCTAAATAAGAACAAGGAATAAGTTTATGCCGGTCTAATTTCTTTTTAGTTTTTACAGGTACCTGCATCCACCATCTTCCTGTTTTTTCACTTTTCCAAAAAGTAAGCGAGTAGGCTGTATTTTTAGTGTCCACTATGTATTCAATTAGTCCATCTGTTGATTTAGGATAATCATTTTTCCTATGATAAAAACCATCTATACAATACCAAACTAGTTGAGCTGTTACATGTGCAGACTGTAGATTGATATCCAAATCAGATTGGTATCCATAAAATCCGACGGATGATGTTTTTTCGCATATTCCAGCATATCTAGCTATTTGACAAGCTTCTTCAGTAAAAAAACCACTAGGAGTCGGATTGTTTACTCCAGGACATTCAGAGTATCGAATTGCATTTAAGTTAAAACACATCATATCGGCATCCCGAATAATCGGTTCAGAAAACTCAATATTATCTTTTAATTTTCCTAAACGTATAGCTTCGTAATTATTTTTATTTAAAATTTTGAAAACCTCTGGAGTTGTAAAATGAGCTTGATACCCTAATACACTCAAATTAAACAGATGAGAAGTTCGGCTATCAATTATTTTATTCAAATAAGTTTGACGTTTGTTTCTTGGATTATTATACTTAATTTTTTCATCAACCAAAACTATATTGATGAGCTGTTTTCGATATTGGTAAGCATGGTATTGAGATAGTGCATATTCATCTTCTTGTCCAAGGATAATTGGAAAGATATTACTTTGTAGTAATTCTTTTAATATGGGAGTTAGAAAAGTTCCTTCCGTTTTTCTAGCGTTTCCAAGATCCACAATATTTAATTTTTTAAAAGGAAAATTAGTGGAGTATAAAATATTTCTAATAGCATTAGCTTCCTTATTCCCTACACCAATAATGGCGACATGGGTATTAGTAAGGTCTAGCGGGGAATTATCATGTAAGATGATTTTTTTACCAAACTGAGAGTTCCTTAGTTTATTAAAATTATTTAATTCTTTTGTATCTACAGGTGAAAACCAATTATTTATCATTTATTAAAATTTTCGCAAAAGTAGGGATTTAAAGCTATTTGAAAAGAAAGGAATGTTGAAAAACTAATCTATTTGATATTTTATTTTTACAAATAAGAATAAATCATAATAAGTGGAACAGTTATTGAATGTTACTTTATAAGATGTGAATACGTCTAACATGTAAGATGCTTGTAACTGAAACATTTTTTCGATAATCTAGTAAAATAAGCGTAAAAATTGTTAGATTCGATAATATCATCCCATTTTCTAAAACATAATCTTGAAAAAGTAAAAGAACTTTTTTCAAATAAATAAAGCCCCAATTTAACCCCCAAATAGGACTTAGAACAAAATGTAGACTAATTCGTTTGAGGAGTTAAAGTTGTATAGAATAAAATTATTCTATTTGGATTTTTAAGATTAGTGCAGAATGTAAGGAAACTAAGTCAATTGTCTTTTGAAAAAGTTCTAGAATTTCATCAGTTTGATGAATATTTTTCTTTTCTTTGATTTTCAATACCTGCTTCACACAATCCACCAAATCACGCTTTATTAATATCTAACTATTTGTTTTTAATTATTTGAATGTGATAAATATTTTACATTTAAATTTGCGACTTTAATAGTTAGCTCAAGGTTAGATATTTTCCATATTTCAAAATAAATCTGTAAATATTTATCAAAATCGTTAATTCTAATATAGATACCTTTGAATAAGAAGAGATTTATACTAAATTAGAACGATTTTTAAAAAGAACTTTTGTTTTAATTTGTGACATCTAAGAAATACATTAGTTTTGCATTCTTTATATTCATAGATTAATTTTATATTAGTCAAAAATCTATTTGTTAATCATCAAAGTAATTTACCCTATGACAAGAAAGATTTATTCTCTGCTGACAAGCATTTTTTGTCTTTTCTTACTCACTACAGTAACAGCTCAAGATAGCGGAGACGCGCGAGCTAATCTCAAATTTAATGCACAACCTAAGCACATGTGGGAAGTCGGCGTTCACGCTGGACACTTCATGGTAATTGGTGATGTATTGCCTAGACCAAGTTTTGGAGCTGGGTTTCATGTAAGAAGAGCTTTAGACTATGCTTGGTCATTGCGATTAGACGCGATGTATGGTCGCGCAATAGGTTTAGAACCTAGAAATTCTGGTAATTCATTAAATGGACCTGCTCAAGCAAATATTGTTTTGCGAGAATTGGGTTACAACGCTAGTGATTGGTACCACAATTACAAAACTGAATTCTTTTCAGTTGACGTTCAAGGTGTGTTCAGTTTGAACAGTTTTAATTTCAAAAACCAAACTCGTAAGTTAAATTGGTATGTGTTAGGTGGGCCAGGTGTTAATACCTTTAAAGCCTATTATGATGCTACTGATGGTAGTGGAAATATCCATGACTTTAATTCCGTAGACGCTGGTTTGAATACATCTAATAGTCGAGAAGACCGAAAAGAAGCAGGATCAAGAGTTAAAGATATTCTTGATGGAGATTATGAAACCCGAGCTGAAACTGCTTCAGGAAGAAGAAGTGGATCAGGTAATGATACTCGACAATTGAATGCTCATGCTACTCTTGGAGCAGGTGTTTCTTATCGGATTAATGAAAAATTCAATATTGGTATTGAACATCAAGTAAAAGTAGTTTTCGGAAATGAAGGTGATTTAATTGATGGTTACCGATGGAGAACTACTGAGGATTTAACACAGTATAGAGATATGATCAACTATACTAATATCCGATTGAATTTCAATATTGGGGATTCTGAAAAAGCTTCTGAACCACTTTGGTGGGTAAGTCCTATGGATTTATTAGCTGACGATATTGCAGAAGTAAAAGCTCGTCCTAAAATTGATATGACTGATACTGACGGAGATGGTGTTATTGATATGCTTGACCAAGAGAAAAATTCTACGGCTGGATTCCCAGTAGATACTCGAGGAATTGCTTTAGATAGTGACGGCGACGGAGTTCTTGATGGAAATGATAAAGAGCCTTACAGTCCAGCCGGATTTATCAATACCGTTGATGCTGATGGTATCGCAGCTGTTCCTAATCCAAATTATACTAATGAAGATGATGTAAATCGGATCGTAGATGCTAAAATTGCTGCAAATGCTGCTGCAACTCCAATGCCTTCGGCTGCTGATTGGTTCTTACCAATGATTCATTTTGATTTTAATAAGTATAGCTTAAAAAATTCTTCGTATGGTTCTTTGCACCACGTAGCTACTGTTATGAAGCAGAATCCAAATGTAAGAGTTGTAGTTACAGGGCATACAGATAGAACGTCTAGTAACTGTTACAATGAAGTACTTTCTTATAATCGTGCTGAAACTGCAATTAACTACTTGGTAAGCAAGTATGGAATCTCTAGAGATCGTTTAGTTTTAAGATACGGAGGTGAGGAAACAAACCTAGTAGCTACTAATGCTAAAAATATGATGAATCGTCGTGTTGAATTTAGCTTAGCTAATAGCGAAACTGAAATGGGACGACCTGATTGCCGAGCAAATGCTGGCTCTGGAGCAGGTGGAACTAATTTCCAAGGAAATAAAGAAGCAGGTTTTTAAGATAAACCTACTTTCAAAAATAAGAAAACGGACTATCATTAATTTGATAGTCCGTTTTTTATTAGGTTATGCTAAATTTTAAAATACTAATATTGTCCAACTGAAAGTAAAACTAAAGTACATGCAATCTCTGATTTAATTCCATGCTCTTTTGCAAGTTTCACTAATTCAGGATTCTCCGTCCCAGGATTAAAAATAATTCGCTTAGGTTTTAACCCAATGATATAATCATAAAACTCAACCTGCCGTTTTGGATTTAGATAAAGTGTAATTGTATCAATATCCTTTATTTCTGGTTTTCCTAAAAGAATTTCAATTCCATCAATTTCACCTGCACGATTTCCAACAGGGACAACCTCATGATTGTATAATGTTAATCTTCGGGTGGCAATATTTCCATACCGATCAGGTTTGGTAGATGCGCCTAATACTAATGTTTTTTTCATAATAATTTAAACAAAAAAGTCGAAACAAGGTTTTCAGCTCATTTCGACTTTTATATTTTTTATTTAAGAACCAATTAATTAAGTGAAAAATTACACCAACATTCGAATTGGATCTTCCATTACAGACTTAAATGTCTGCAAAAATTCTGCTCCCGTAGCTCCATCCACAACTCTGTGATCACAAGACAAAGTCACTTTCATTCGTTTACCTGGCACAACTGCTCCATCTTTTACAACTGGTTTGTCAACGATAGCTCCAACTGCCATTGAACAAGCATTTGGTCGATTAACAATTGCTGTGAATTCTTCAATCCCATAATTTCCTAAATTCGAAACCATAAATGTACTTCCCTGCATCTCTTCAGGAGGTAATTTTTTATCTCTTGCCAAACCAGCTAATGATCTAACTTCAGCATTGATTTGAGACAATGATTTCATGTCCGTATGTTTAATAACTGGGAGTAATAATCCATCAGGTGTCGCAACAGCAACTCCGATATTAATACTTTGATTATATCTAATGGTGCTATCATCTAGCCAAGAAGCATTGATAACTCTATGTTTGCGAAGAGCAACTGCAGCTGCTTTTAATACTAAATCATTATAGGAAATTTTGGTAGGAGAGATCTCATTCATTTTTGCACGAGACTCAATCGCTTTTTCCATATCCATTTCAATGGTTAAGTAAAAATGAGGAGCAGTAAATTTATTAGCTACCACATTTTTAGAAATTGCTTTTCGCATCATGCTCATTGGCACATCTTCAAAGCCATCTCCTCCTGAATGAACAAAAGGTTGAATCGCTGGAGGACCTTGCTTTTCAGCTTTAGGTTGAGATGGTGCACTAGTTGGCGTAGATCCTGCTCCTTCTAAAAATGCTTCCACATCTTTTTTTACTATTCGACCATTATCACCTGAACCTGTAATTTGAGAAATATCAATGCCAGCTTCTGATGCCATACTTTTTGCCAATGGTGAAGCTTTAATTCTTGCTTCTGATTTAGCAGCACTAGGAGATTCGACTATATCAACATTAGCTGTTTCAACTTTCTCAGGTTCTGCTGCAGGACTTGAAGCAGCAGCAGGGGCACTTCCACCATTTCCATCAGCAGCAATCGCAGCTTTCCAATCTTCTCCTTCTTCTCCAACTACCGCAATCACACCATTGATTGGCACCGTTCCTTCTTTTACAGCTATATGCAAAAGCACACCTTCAGAATAACTATCTAATTCCATTGTTGCTTTATCCGTCTCCACCTCTGCCAGAGTATCACCTGGTTCTACTGCTTCACCTTCTTCTTTTAACCATCCTACGATGTTACCTTCAGTCATTGTATCACTCATTCGAGGCATTCGAATTACTTCAGCCATAATATTTTACTTTTATTTGTTTTGAATTGATAAAAAATAGGAATTGCAAAAATGCAATATTTTAATAGGAAATCCTGATATTTTATTAAGAAAAATATGGAAAATTTAACATTTCTAAATAGAAGAATGTTTAAAAATGTATTTTGATGTATGAGTATATAAGTATTCATGTTAATGAATACTTATGACCATTTTTTTTGGAAAAAAATAAGTGCAATATGTTATAAATAGAGTTTATTCTAAGAATGGTACGAGGGATTGTAAAACGTCTAATGTTCAACGAATAAACTCTAATATACACATTAAAATATTCAAACGATTAACACAAAAAACTCCACACTAAACATGCTTTTAGATTTACTCAATTCCTTACCTTTGGTTTATGAATTTTACTTCCAAATTAATTGAAGAATCTGTCGAAGCATTTTCTAGTCTACCTGGGATTGGTAAGAAGTCTGCTTTACGCCTCGTTTTATATTTAATGAATCAATCGAAAGAGACGACTCATGATTTTACAGCAGCATTAATAAATATGCGAGAAAACATAAAAACTTGTTCCAATTGTCATAACATTTCAGATACTGAAATCTGTGGAGTATGTTCTGATATGCGAAGAGATCGGTCAGTCATTTGTGTCGTGGAAAATATTCGAGATGTGATGGCAATCGAAGATACAGGACAATTTCGAGGCATGTACCATGTGCTCGGTGGAGTTATTTCTCCAATCGAAGGAATTGGGCCATCTGATTTGAATATCACTTCTTTGGAAGATCGTTTGCAAAAAGAAGAAACTAAAGAAGTCATTATGGCGGTCAGTCCAACAATCGAAGGAGACACGACTATTTTTTATATTTCAAAAAGACTAAAAGATAGGAATGTAAAAGTAAGTACGATTGCACGAGGGGTGTCTTTTGGCGGAGAACTGGAATATGCAGATGAACTAACCTTGGGACGTTCGATCGTAGCGAGAATTCCTTATCGAATCAAAGGAGAATAGGATAGCCAATGAAGCTTTCCATCATCATCGTCAACTATAATGTCAAATACTTCCTCGAACAAGCATTACTCTCTGTTCGAAATGCAATCAAGCATGTCAATGCGGAAGTTTTTGTGGTCGATAATAATTCGGTAGATGATTCTTGTCAGATGGTTTTACAAAAATTCCCTGAGGTAAAACTAATCCAAAATAAATCTAATCCAGGTTTTTCCATAGCTAATAATCAAGCAATTGAACAATCGAAAGGCGAGTATATTTTGCTACTCAATCCTGACACAGTTGTCGAAGAAGATACTTTTGAAAAATGTATTGCCTTCATGGATGCTCATCCAAAATCAGGTGGACTTGGCGTAAAAATGATCGATGGTTCTGGCAAGTTTTTACCTGAGTCAAAAAGAGGTTTTCCTTCTCCATTTGTCGCCTTTTGTAAAACGTTTGGATTGTCTCGACTTTTCCCAAAATCAAAAATATTTGGCCGCTATCATTTAGGTTTTTTAGATAAAAATCAAACACAAGAAGTCGATGTTTTAGCCGGTGCATTTATGATGTTGAGAAAATCGGTCTTAGATAAAATTGGTTTGCTCGACGAGTCATTTTTTATGTATGGAGAGGACATTGATTTATCCTATCGAATTGTCAAAGCTGGGTATAAAAATTACTACTTCGCAGACACAACGATCATTCACTACAAAGGAGAAAGTACTAAGAAAGGTAGCCTTAATTATGTCAAAGTATTTTACAATGCCATGATTATTTTTGCCCGTAAACACTTTGTTGGAGAAAAAGCGAAACTGTTTATTTTGATGCTACATGCTGCTATTTATTTTAGGGCATTTATCACTTTGGCAGGAAGTTTTTTGAGACGTATTTATTTGCCTTTGATTGATGCAGCATTGATGTTAGGAGGACTATTTGTTTTAAAAGAATTTTGGGCAACGATTTATTATGACGAACCAGATTATTATCAATCTGCTTATTTATGGTTTAACTTTCCTTTATACATAACTATTTGGTTATCAGCTATTTATTTTAATGGAGGTTATGATGAAAAGTATAATATTCGTCGATTAGTACGAGGTGTTTTGCTGGGGTCTTTGCTGCTCGCTGCTGTTTATGGCTTCTTGGATTTACAATATAGACCTTCCCGTGCGTTGATTGTTATGGGAGCAGTTTGGACATTGTTTTCGACGACAAGTGTGCGTATGTTTTTGCATTTTTTTCAATATAAAAATTTCAATATTGGAAAAAAAGAACAATCCAATGTAGTCATCGTAGGAAGCAAAAATGAAAGTGATCGAGTGATGAATTTACTCATGCAAGCTCGCGTTGATACTAATTTGATTGGTACTGTTTCGCCTCAAGGAATTGAAGATTCAAAAACCTATTTGAGTAACTTAGAGCAGCTTGATGAAGTTGTTCATATTTATAAAATTCATGAAATTATTTTTTGTTCCAAAGACATTCCTGCACAAAATATCATGCAATGGATGACTCGCCTTGGAACTGATCTGGATTATAAGATTGTCCCTGAGGAAAGCCTTAGCATCATCGGAAGTAGTTCTAAAAATACGGCTGGAGAATTGTACACTATCGATATTCGTTTCCAAATTGCTGACTATATGAATCGTCGAAATAAACGAATGTTGGACTTCATTTTAAGTGTCTGTTTTATCCTTTTATTTTTTCCATTTTTTATTATTGTAAAAAACAAAATTGGATTTGCAGGAAATATTTATCATGTTCTTTTTGGTAACAAAAGTTGGGTAGGATATATTCTAAATAACAATAATGTAAACAAGTCAAGGACACTTGAAAATCTACCCAAAATTCGACCTGGAGTTTTGTCACCTTTGGACGCTTTAAAATTAGATCAACTCAATGATCCAACCATCGACCGACTGAATTTTTTATATGCTAAAGATTACGAAGTGTCCAACGATCTTGATATTATTTGGAAAGGAATTCGAAATCTTGGCAACTCAAAATAAAATCAATGAATAAAAATTCCACTCAACGATTTTCTCAAAAAGTAGCAACCTATATATATGTCTTGCTCCTATGCGTTTGATGTCGATCATGCAAAACATACAAAAGCGATACAGGAATTAGAAAAAATATTCAAAAAATATGAAGAGAATAATCAGATTAAAATGTGGTATAAAACAGAAATATATTTCGGAAAGTTAAATTAATTTTTCTCGTCCAATTCTTTTTGTATTTTTAACTTTCCCCTATAATATATCTAAATTTTTTCGCCTAAATTAACTAACCATTATCCCAAACTATAACTTTTATTCATTTCGTAAGAAGTGGTTCTACCATTTAGCACAATTCTGTTTGATTATTGTTGCATGCATTTCACCTTTTCCATCTTTTGGGCAGGAGGAAGAAGTTACAGTATTTACTCTTCAATCTCCATTATGGAATCTCGGGTTATTTTTTGGAACTACTTTGTTTAGTCTTTTGGTAGCCTTGATTAGATACATTGTTTCGAAGGATCGAGCCTATTTGTTTTATTCCATATTTGTAGTATTCAATCTACTTTATTTTTTGCATTACTATGAATATTATGGGGGAGTGAAGGTGCTGTTTAATTTTATTTTTGAAACATTAGCTCCCGATATCCGAATTGCATTTTTATTGTTAGGGTATGTTTTCTATAACTATTTTGCGATTGAATTTCTCAAATTGAATGAGGTTAATCGAGCATTAGCCATGACTTTGAAAAGGTGTGCTTGGTTAATAATTGGAGTAATTATTATTCATTTAATATTTTTTCACATAGGGTGGAATCCAATGTATGGAGAATTTTCCAAGTATAAAAAACTACATGATTTTACAATAATAAGTGCTGCAGTCATTGAAATCTATGCTATTTTTAAAGTTTCCCAAGCAAAATCTACTCTATCGAAAATATTAGTTTTAGGAGCCACTTTGTTTTTCTTTGGTTCTTTTTTTGGATTTATTTTGACCGTTTCTACCGATTTTGTAAGTCCATTGTTACAAGCATATCCACTACTTCCTACTCAGGTTGGATTTCTTAGTGAGGTCTTATTTTTTTCCATTGGATTGGCCTATCGAACTTTTTTATTTGAAAAAGAAAAAGACCTCGCCAATGAAAAATACATTCAGAAGTTGCAAGAAAATTTGCAATTAGAATTGGAAAGAAAAGATGCTTTAAAGTATAAAGAAATCAATGATTTGAAGTCAAGGCTTTATACAAATATCACTCACGAATTTCGAACTCCGCTGACGGTTATCATGGGAATGGCTGAGCAATTGGAAGAAAATTCCAAAATAAATTTGGAAAATCGGCTACAAATTATTCAACGAAATAGTGGACAATTATTAGATCTGGTCAATCAATTATTAGAGCTAAATCGTTTGGAAAATGGTTCAATGCAACCTAATTTTCAGCAAGGTCGAATCATTCAGTATTTAAAATATTTGACGGAATCATATCAATCTTTTGCTTGGTCTAAGCAGAGAAGTTTATCCTTTTATTCTGAGGTGGAAGATGATTTTCTAATGGATTATGATTCCAAGAGGTTGCAACGAATTTTGATTAACCTACTTTCAAATGCTATAAAATTCACTCCCGAATTAGGGCAAATAAAAGTTTCTATTAAAAAGGATTCGGATCGTAATTGCTTGATTATCAGGGTGAAAGATACAGGGCAAGGTATTCCCGAAGATGCATTGCCTCATATCTTTGAGCGATTTTATCAAGTAGATAGTTCATCGACTAGAAGTATTCAAGGAACGGGAATTGGTTTAGCTTTGGTCAAGGAAATGACTGAATTGTTAGATGGAAATATTTTATGTAAAAGCATTGTTGGAAAAGGAGCTACCTTCGAGTTGTCATTTCCAATCACTAATAGTGCACCGCTAGATTCCTCTAAATTTGAAATATTAAACCCAATTTTGACGGCTTCGAAAAATAAGAATAGTATAGAAGAAACGATTAATCTGGAAGGTGAAAAACCAATCCTTTTGATCGTCGAAGACAATGATGACGTGGCGGAATATTTGAAGTCTTGCTTGTTTCCACATTATCAATTTCTTTTTGCAAAAAATGGAAAAATTGGTTTGGAGGAAGCTTTGGAAAAAATTCCCAACATCATTATTAGTGATGTGATGATGCCTGAAATGGATGGATTTGAGTTATGTGAAAAATTGAAAAATGATCCTCGAACTAATCATATTCCAATCATTTTATTAACAGCCAAATCGACAACTAAAGATAAGTTAGAAGGGTTGTCAAAAGGTGCTGATGCTTATTTGGAAAAGCCATTTGACAAAGAAGAGTTACTCATTCGATTGGAACAATTGATTCTCCTTCGGAAAAATATTTTAGAAAAAAACAATCTTGAAGTAAAAGAGAAACCTGCGGATAAATTTCTTCAAAAAATACATCAAACTGTTTTGGAAAATATCGAAGATTCTAATTTTGATGTGTCTCGATTAGTAGCTGAAATGGAAATGAGTCGAACTCAAATTCATCGAAAAATTAAAGCATTGACTGATCAATCCACCACTCAATTTGTCCGAATTATTCGTATGCAAGAAGCTAAAAAGATGTTAGTTTCTACCTCTTTTAATATTTCTGAAATAGCTTATAAAGTAGGATATAAGAATCCCACAAACTTTTCAACGCATTTCAAAGCTCATTTTGGATTTTCTCCAAGTCAAAGAGATAAGTGATTGATTATCAGTAATTTAGGTGAGTTGTTTCAATA
Organism: Saprospiraceae bacterium; assembly: GCA_045106765.1. Lineage (GTDB taxonomy): Bacteria > Bacteroidota > Bacteroidia > Chitinophagales > Saprospiraceae > CAJQQY01. Next base: position 36,354 of record JBGCFD010000059.1, read on the forward strand.
GTAGTGAAACAATAATATATGTATTTAAAAAAAAAAGGAACATATTTATAACCATTTCAAATCACATTTCAAGCGTAAGAATTTAGAATAAATTAAATTTGTATCCTGTTTTAAAAAATAAGGCAACACCCTTAAGCCTCATAACCCCAACTTTTTATACTACAATTTAATTATTAAACCTAAAAAGAGATTGTAGCCTTTAAACCAAATGGACAACCAACCCTTTCTTCGTCCTGAAGAAAGGGTTCTTTTTTGGCAGCAAATGATGTAGACTACTTAAAAGAAAGATTTAGAATTTTTCCCATCATCACAGACTTTCAAAGTAACGGTTCCGCTTGCTCTTCCTCTAAAACAATCGTCAAAAAATTCCCCCTCTTTTATAAATCTTTTGCAAATATGAATAGCTCGATTCTCCCCATGTTTTACTTCAAAAGTTAAAAGAATACTTTCATATTTTTGGAATAACTTCCCAGTAAGTTCTTTTCCATTAATAATGATTTTTCCTTTTGGTAATTCAATTTTTGCAAAATCATTTCTCGATTCGATGAAGTTATCTTTGATCAAATTTTTTAAAAGACGCCTTTTTAATTTACCAAGATTATTCGAAGATGAAATAGTGAAGTCTGAGGTTAGATTTTTTTCAAAATAGGCATTGGATAAAACGCTCAAGCAAAAAATACTCGCGAGGATAAGGATGGACTTTTTCATAATTTAATTTTTTATTTAAAAATTTATTTGAAAAAGTAAGCCCAAGGGGAGTGCCAAAAGTTAATTAATTGATTTTCAGTTTTTTATAAAAACAAAAAAAGATAAAGTAGTTCGGTATCGAACAGTTTTGTTCGGTTTAGGATATTTTACCGCAGAATTGAAAACTCCTTTTCAACCCTGCGGTAAAATAAATTACTTCGAATAATCCAATCGAATTTTCACTCCTCCATAAATCCAAGTTCCCGGCATCTGAACCAAATTTGTTTCAAAATATTCCACATCCAATAAATTATTAGCAGCCAAATAGAGCGAATAATTTTTTGCTTTCCAATAGAGTTTAGTGTCAATTAAACTATAATCATCCATTGTCGCTCGATCAACATAACGGAAAGAAATATTATGATAAAGACTTCCACTAATTCGGTAATCGATCCCAGCAGTAAATTGATGATTTAAATTTTCCAAAACATATCGTGAAATGCCTTCGATATTTTCAGGAACTTCTGCATCAATATAGGTGTATCCCAATCGAATATTTTTAAGGAAAAAATCTTTTCCGAATCGTGCAGTTAGATTAAAATCCAAGCTCGCATCAACTCCCATCATTTGTAGATTTGCAATATTATTGGGTTGCCATTGAAGCGTATCTGCTGCTTTTGTCCAATCAATCAAATCAGTTCCATCTCGCAAAAACCAACTCAAATTTGCTCGAACTCCATCAGCATCATATTTCACCCCAAACTCATAAGAAAGAGAAGATTCTGGTTCTAAATTTTCATTGCCTAAGTTCCCTGCATCTTCATAAAATAAGTCAGTAAAAGTTGGGATTCGCCACGTGTAACCCACGTTACCAAAGAGTTTTACTCCTTTCGAAACTGTATAACCTAGATCAACTCCAGGGAAAATATGTGTTCCAAAATCAGAATATTGACTGATGGCAACTCCAGGAGTTACATCTATTTTATTATTTAAAAAACTAGCTCTGTGCTCTAAAAATAAAGTAGCAATTCGACGATCTCTTTTCCCCAAATTATTACTTCTTAAATAAACAGAACTCAATTCAATTCCAACGCCTGTTGCACCTGCTTTGCTGTAAAAATCTGCATGACTTTCTACCGTCAACACATTGCTTATATGCAAATTGCGATAGAAGTTAGGCTCGTCTCTTTTTAATAAATATTCATCTTGATTTCGTCGCCAATTGAATCTTGTTTTGATGGCAAATTTATCGCTCACTTTTTGATGGCCGATATTAAAAAGACTCGTTTGAACTTCTTCATATTGATTCGCCCAAAAATCAGAAGTACCTCCATAAAATCGATTCGCACCAAATTCTCGTTCAGTAAAAGTTCCCATCACTTCTAATTTTTGTGTAGCGTCAATATTATATTCCGCTTGGTAGAGGTAATTAGAAATGTCGTAATCTGAATTAAATCGATAGCCATCTGAAAAATGACGACCTACAGAAAAGTACTGATTGAAATCTCCTTTTGGCAAAGCCGCAGAAATAGAAACACTTCCCAAACTATTTTGTCCGCCTTCCAAATTGATATTGACAAAAGCTTTGTCTGGAGTTCTCGTCACAATATTGATCGCTCCTGCGAATGCATTCGCGCCATAAATTCGAGCGGCTGGCCCTTTTAAAATTTCGATGCGTTCGATATTATCCATGTTGAGTGGAAGATTCAATGCATGGTGACCAGTTTGTGGATCAGCCATTTTTACTCCATTAATCAAAATCAAAACTTGGTCAAAAGTACCACCTCGCAAACTGACATCTGCTTGCACTCCATGCACTCCACGTTGGCGAATGTCAAGACCTGCCACATGTTGTAGTGCTTCTGATACGCTATGAACTGGAGTGTTTTCTAATTGTTGGCGAGTAATAATATTGACAGTATTGGAACTTTCGGAAACGGGTAATTGAAGTCGATTGGCTTGAATAATAATTTCTTCAATTTCGACTTTTGTCGAATCTCCATTTATTTGTGCTGATGCTGTAATGGTAAAAAACAACATCAAAATAGGTAGCAATTTTTCTCTCATAAAATTGTTTGTTGGTTAAAAAAATGCAAAGGTAATGTAAGATTGAGATTGACCAATTTTAAAAGAAACTTTTTTTAGGGAAGTGTCTCCTAGAGGGAACTTGAATATCGAATATCGAACAAGGAACAAGGAACAAGGATTTGAGAAGTTTGACGATGTTAGTTTTTCACTTTCTGTGAGAAGTATCGTCAAAACTTCTTAATTCTCAAATCCTTGTTCGATATTCGATATTCGATATTCGATATTCGATATTGAGTTTCCCTCTCCATATTTTATTTTTAAATTAGCACCATGAAAAATCTAAACCTTAACCAAATCAATTTTTACAAAAAGATTTTCTATCTAATTTTTTGTCTTTCCATTTTTTCTTTTTCTTCTATCTATTCTCAAACTCAAGGGAAAAGGTTGACTATTATTCACACGAATGATTTGCAATCTCGATTGTTGGGTTTTGCCCCCAATTCAGATTTTACACCACTTACAACCAATGATGATAAAACAGTTGGAGGCATCGCAAGAGTTGCCAATGTGATTCGAAATCAGCGAGCAAAAGCACCAGATCGAACTTTAGTTTTGGATGGAGGAGATTGGATGATGGGAACTTTATTTCAAACGATCAGCACATTTGAAGGAGCAGAATTACGACTGATGCAAGCCATCGGATATGATGCTGCGGTGATCGGAAATCATGAGTTTGATTTTCATTGCGATGGTTTGGCAGACATTATTGAGTCGGCGATGAAGCATGGAGAAATTCCCAAATTAGTTTTATCAAATGGAAATTTTAGTGCAGAAAAAAAAGAAGATGATCGACTAGAAGCATTGTTTAAAAAGGGGAAAATTCTCTCTCATTTTATTATGGAAAAAAATGGAATTCGAATTGGAATGTTTGGATTGTTAGGAAAAGAAGCAGCAAGTGTTGCTCCATATTCTAAACCAATGACCTTTGATGATCCGATTGAATCTGCCAAAAAAATGACTACTTTTTTAAAGGATGAAGAAAAAGTAGATGTCATTATTTGTATGACACATTCAGGTGTTTGGCATGTGGAAGATGGATCTTGGGGAGGAGAAGATGTTGATTTGGCGAAAGCAGTTCCAGCGATTGATGTAGTGATAAGTGGGCATTCTCATACACCACTTCCCGAACCAATTATGGTCAATGGAACGCCTGTAGTTCAAGCTGGATCAGAAGGAGAATATGTAGGTGTTTTGGAAATGCAATATCAAGATGGTCAAATACAAATGACTGATTATCAGTTGGTTAAAGTAGACGATTCTTTTGCAACAGAGGCTGATATTAATTCAATGGTGGATAGTTTTCAACTGACAATTGATGATAAGATTTTGGAAAAGTATGATGTGAAATTCACCGATGTTTTAGCTGAAACAGATTTTGATTTAACGATTTCGAGGAAGAGTTTAGTAGCGAGCAACTTAGGTGCTTTTGCTGCAGATGCCGTTCGATTTGGAGTAGAAAAATTTTCGGGAAATCCTGAAATTCCAGTTGTTGGATTTACCACCGCAGGTTTGATTCGAGACAATCTTTTGGCAGGGGAAAAAGGAATGCAACAAGTTTCTGATCTCTACCGAATCATGCCATTGGGAAGGGGAGTGCTGGACGAAGATCCAGGTTATCCTTTGGCAAAAGGATTTATCACACCAGTAGAATTAAAAAGTGTTTTGGAAATTTTACTCATTGCACCTTCGCTCAAAGGGAATAGTCATTTTCCATTTTTCTCAGGAATGCGATTTAAATATAATCCGAATAGAATGCTCTTGGATCAAGTTTACGAAGTAGAAATTGGTAATGAGAAAGATGGTTACACCGTACTTGATATTTCTTCCGATGAAGGATTAATTGCCATCGGAGCCAACTCTTATATTTATGAGTCGATCAATTTGATTGGAGAAATTAGCAAAGGACTTTTGAGTGTCGTTCCAAAAAATGCTGACGGAATTCCAATCGAAAATATTAAGGATGCCTTATTAGATTTTTCCAAAACAGAGCCTGGCATCCAAGAGGTGAAAGAATGGAGTTCGTTGTTTGAACTGACAAAAAGTTTTCCAGATGTGAATGGAAATGGATTTCCAGATTTTCCAGAATTTTATAAAAAAGGAGAAGTTCGACAAATTGAAATGGCAAGTTGGAATCCAGTTATGATGTATAGAAATGCAACAAAAGTGATGTGGGGAACGACTGGGATTTTTCTTTTGGTTGGATGGTTTTTTATTTGGTTGATTCGACGATTTCGGAAGAAGCGAAGAGAAGTATAGTTTTACCACAGAGTTTTTAATACTTCTTTCCAACTCTATGAGAAAAAAAATCTAATAACATTGCCCTCCACCTCACCTTTTCCTATTTTTACAAAAAAAAACAAAATGCTCAAAAATAAAATAAAATCTCTTTCCGAAAAATATCATCAAGATACCATTGCTCTTCGTCGACACATTCATCAAAATCCAGAGCTCAGTTATCAAGAAGTTGAAACTGGAAAATTTATTTCTGAGCAACTCAAAGAAATGGATATTCCTCACGTTCATGGAGTCGCTGAAAACGGTGTCGTTGCACATATCAGAGGAACAAAAGGAAATAAAAAAGGTCGAAAAAAAGTAATTGCGTTGCGAGCTGATATTGATGCCTTGCCAATTTTGGAAGCCAACAAAGTTGCTTATAAATCTAAAAATAAAGGAGTCATGCATGCGTGTGGACATGATGTGCATAGTTCGTCATTATTAGGAACTGCTCGGATTTTAAATGAGGTGCGAGATCAATTTGATGGAACAGTAAAATTGATATTCCAACCGGCCGAAGAGAAGATGCCAGGAGGCGCAAGTATCATGATTGCGGAAGGTGTTTTGGAAAAACCTAAACCTACGAGTATCTTTGGACAACATGTTCATCCACCTTTAGAGGTTGGAAAAATCGGGATGCGACCAGGCATGTACATGGCATCGGCAGATGAATTATATTTGACGGTGAAGGGTAGAGGAGGACATGGAGCATTGCCGCATGATTGCATTGATCCGATTTTGATTGCTTCTCATTTGATAGTGGCATTGCAACAAATTGTGAGTAGAAATGGAAATCCAACTGTTCCTTCGGTTTTGACTTTTGGAAAAATAAATTCAACTGGCGGAGCAACGAACATCATTCCTAATGAAGTGAAATTAATGGGGACTTTCCGAACGATGGATGAAAAATGGCGAATGGAAGCGCACGACTTAATGAAAAAAATGGTCAAAAATATGGCGAAAGCAATGGGTGGAACAGCTAAGTTGAATATTGTAGTTGGGTATCCTTTTTTGATTAATGATGAAATTCTAACAATGCGCACACGTAAATTTTCCGAAGAATATTTAGGTGCCGAAAATGTGGTGGATTTGCCGATTAGAATGACGGCGGAAGATTTTTCTTATTATTCTCAAAAGATGCCAGCTTGTTTTTATCGACTCGGAACGGGTAATGTAAGAAAAGGAATTACCAGTCCTGTGCATACGAATACTTTTGATGTGGATGAAGATTGTTTGAAATTGAGTACGGGATTAATGGCTTGGTTAGCGGTGAATGAACTTCATGAATAACCAATAGACTTTATTCGATGGACGTTGAACGTTAAACGTTTTACGATCCACCATAAGGTTTCATTTGGAATAAACTTTAATATTCAACTTCTAAAAACTAAATCTTCTTTTGTCGGGATTGGATATTCCTTAGCGAGGCGTTCAATATTGATTATTCAAAAAAGGTTGTTTAACCCTTAAAATTAAATGTTTATCGAAACTTTGCTTTTTCAAAACAATGAATAACTAAATTCGAGGATTCTTAAAAGTCTATTTACTCAAAAATAATTTTTCAAAACAATGATTACGATAATAAAAATTATCAAGGAGAGTATCATTCAAGCATTTCAACAATTGGCGGGAAGCAAGTTGAGAAGTTTCCTTTCCTTGTTGGGAATTACGATTGGGATATTTTGTATCATCATTGTTTTGTCAGCGGTGGATTCTTTGGAAAATAATGTGCGTAGCAGTTTTGATAAATTAGGAGATGATGTAATCTATATTGATAAGCAACCTTGGGATGAAGATCCTGGATCGAGTTGGTGGAAATATTTCCGTCGTCCCAATCCGAATTTCAAAGAATTTGAATTAATTAAGGAAAAAGCGAAAGGAGTTGATTTAGCTTGTTACACCGCTAATATTGGTAGCCGAACTGCAAAGTATCGTTCTAATAGTGTGTCTGGTGCATTTGTCGCTGGAGGTACTTATGACTTCGCTCAGATGTATAATGTAGTAATGGAAAAAGGGAGATATTATACACCTTCCGAATATTCGACTGGTGCGAATAAAGTTGTATTAGGCAATACAGTAACGAATGAGCTTTTTGGGAATCAAGAACCTATTGGTAAAAAAATATCCATCAACGGAATTAAATTGGAAGTCATCGGAGTGATTGAAAAAGGTGGGGAAGATTTATTGCAAGTGATGCAATTAGATGAGGTAGTTTTGATTTCTTATAATTTAGCTAGAAAGTTTGCGAAGGTGGATAAAAATAATGGGAATACGATGCTAGCAGTTAAAGCAAAAGAAGGGGTCAACTTAGATGATTTGGAAGATGAGATTACTGGATTGTTGCGATCAAGTCGAAGATTAAAGCCAAAAGAGGATAGTAATTTTGCTTTGAATAAATTGACGATGCTGAGTAGTTTATTGGATGGTTTTTTTGGAATTATGTATTTAGTGGGAGGAATCATTGGAGGATTTGCTTTGTTTGTTGGAATGTTTAGTGTAGCAAACATTATGTTTGTTTCGGTCAAAGAGCGAACGAGTATTATCGGAATAAAAAAAGCACTTGGGGCTAAAAAATATGTTATCCTTTTAGAATTTTTAATTGAAGCGATCATTCTTTGTCTGGTCGGAGGTGCTGTTGGATTGTTGATGGTGATGGGTGCGTTGAAGGCAGTCTCGATGATTCCTGATATGGCTTTTGAAATGTATTTATCTGCAGACAATGCAATTTTTGGAATTAGCGTATCGATAATTATTGGAATTTTAGCTGGGGTGATTCCTGCATTTTTAGCAGCGAAAATGGATCCGGTGAGTGCAATTCGGGCGTAATTTTTTTTAGGAATATTAGTTTAAATTTCAATAAATGACACTACTAATCTTACGTAATTGTTTAGGCTTTTCTCAAGGAATTGACTCAGGATCCAGTAATTTTGAAATAATTTTTTCTTTCCTATTTGCGATTGTAGTTATTTTTATGATCTCTAATTCGATTATTTCTTTTGCCAAAAATGAAGAAGAATTAGTATAAATGAAACAATCAAACTAGACTCTTCCATTTAATTAAATATAAAGACCGTTAAATAATTTTTCCAAAAAAACTCAATAAGATGAAACATTCTTATTGAGTTTTTTTTTGTAAAAAATTAGGATAGTGGGAAAACAACTATTTTTGGTATGATATTTATTGTTAATATAAATATCATATTTAAAAAATTTAAATGTCAAAAAATGACATTTTACTAAAAACAATAAAGGCAAAAGTTTTGCCATGATCTTATTACAATCTTACCAATTTTCATTTTACCAAACCTTAGATTTCTAAACTAATTGCCCAAACAGATTTTACATTTTTCCAATTTTTACTAAATGGATAAAAGATGTAATCGTCTGCATATGACTATTTTATAGATCAAATTTTTAAAAGTAACTATTGAAAAGTTTTTAACAAAAAAATTAGAATGATGAATGAATTCTTGTCTCCGCAAAATTATGTAGCTCAAGGAAAACGAATATCAAATAATTTGCGAAAAGGAATATTAGTGTTGCTTACACTTTTACTTTTGCCAATTTTTCTACAAGCTGAAGGTTCAGTCGATTTTAGAAATAATTTTGGAAAACGTCTTTTTTATTGGGCCAATGAAGAGCAGCAAATAAAAGTTTATGCTCAAGCTGGAGAATATATTAATTTAGGATCAAGCCACATTGGAGTCAATAGTGGTTATTTGTTATTGTATAAACCTGATGGAACACTTGCTGGAATTTACCAAGATTTGGGACTTGGAGCAGGACTTGGAATCATTAATAATGATGTCGAAGAATTGAATGGACCTACAGGTGGAGGAACAATGAATGGAAGTGGTTATGTACCAATTACACAGGAAGTGATGGCAGGCGAAGAAGGAATTTGGACGGTAGTTTTAGGATTTCCAACGACACTTCCAATTACTTCAAACTATTCATTTACTAATTTAGACAATAATGAAACATGGGATAGATTAACTAATCAACCTGATGAATGGGCAGTAGTTTCATGGGATGCAACAGTATCAACTGGTGCTGCAGCTAATAATGGAGGAGCGATGATGACTGGTCGAGTTTATACGAATCAGTACAAGTCAATTGTTACTGGAAATTTAAATTCTACTTCTCCTACCTTTTATATGATGTCAAAAGAAGGGATTCAATATCAAATGGATTTAGATGGAATTGATCCATATGGTTTTGATTTTTCTGCTAACTCTATGGGTATTGTAGATCATACAGGACAACCAACCTACACCTCAAAATTAACTACAGATTATACGGTTTCAGATGATCCTTCGACTTGGAATAGTGGTGATTATTATATTTATGATCCACAGAGTGATGATAATGGATCATTGATTACATATAAAATATTTTTCAATCTTCCTGATCCAACTATGCCTACAGAGGCAATGACAACGAATATATATACTAACTCAACCTATACTACTTGGTTGAATAATATAGTGAGTCCTGATCCATTGAGTGTACAAGGGTTTGATTTTGCAGGAGTTGATAATATGGGAAACCCAACTTGTTTTGGAAATAATATGCAAACAGGAATTGGTGGAATTCTTTCTTACACGTCAAACATTTCTGGTACAGCAAAATTATCGCTTGATATAAATGGTGATGGAGATTTTGTAGATGCAGAAGATCGAATTATTTATCAAGCAGCGGAAGTAGGAGCAAATGAAATGACTTGGGATGGATTAGATGGAACAGGTGCAATGATGAATTTGGCTACTGGTGTAGAAATAAATTATCTATTAGAAATGCGTGCGGGAGAAATACATATCATGATTCGAGATATTGAAAATAATGGAGGTGGAATTACCTTTACTCGATTAAATGGTCAAAATGCGCCTGCCAATGATTTTTTCTATGATCATACAGAAGTAAGTGGAACGACTAGTGGAGGTGCTGCACCTTCTGTTACTTCAACTACAACACCTCATACGTATTTTTCCAATTTCGGAAATAATAAAATGTTAGACTATTGGGCTTATCAAGATGTTGCAGGAGATGCTTCTGGAAAAGTGATTGTAAATGTGGTAACAGATTGTTCTAAACCTGTTATTGTAGATAGTGATAATGATGGAGTAGATGATGATATGGATTTGGATGACGATAATGATGGAATTCCTGACTCAAGAGAATATTGCCATCCTACAGATGGATTTGCTTGTTTTCCAAATGGAGTAGATCCAAGTGCAGATGAGGATGGAGATTTGGTCGCTAATTATTTGGATGCGGATGATATGGCTGTCAATAATCCATGTACTGATGCCGATATGAATGGAGTTTGTGATGGAGTAGCTGCGATTTATGATAATGATGGAGATGGTGTTGCTGATCACCTAGACTTGGATTCTGATAATGATGGAATTCCAGATATGGTAGAAGCAGGACATGCTCAACTAGATACCGATATGGATGCTCGGATTGATGGAGTTGCTGCTGACTTTGGGGCAAATGGATTATTTAATCCAATTTCTTCTGATCCAGATGCGATGACTGCAACGATCACTTATACCGTTTTAAATACGAGTAATAATAATACACCAGATCATGATGATTTGGATGCTGACGATGATGGAATTTTTGATGTGCTAGAGTCTCAGCAGGTAGATGGAGATTTTGATGGAAGGGTAGGAATGGGAACTCCGAAGGTAGATAACAATGGATTACCGATCGAGGATGGAAATGGAAATCCTGTGATAATTATGTTTTCTCCAAAAGATTTAGATCTTGATTTGATTCCTGATTATCGAGATTGGGATCGAGATGGAGATGGAATTCCAGATTATTATGAATGTCCTGACCAAACTGATTGTACTGATTCAGACACGGATGGAAATTTTGATGTAGATGAATTAGATAGTGATGGGGATGGGTTGACTGATAATGAAGAATGTCCAACTGGACTTCCTTGCCCTGATACGGATATTAATGGAACGGATGATTTTCAGCAATTTAATGTTGGATGTCCAACATTTGATATACCTGTGGTAACTGTTGCGGATAATGTTATTTGCGAGGGTGAAATTATTGCCCTTGAAACGGATCCTGTGGCTGGAACGAATATCGCATATGAATGGACTTTTACCGATAACAATACCAGTTATTCTTTAGGTCTAACGAGTTCACCAAATTACTTTATCAATTTTACTAATCCTACACATACCGGAACTTATGCGGTGCAAGTGAAATCAGGAAGTTGTGCTTCGCAAATTTCAAATGCAGAAAATGTAACGGTATATTCTACTTCAGCACCAATTGCAAGCAATGGAACTACTCAGTCAATGCCAGCTTGTGAAGGCGAAAGTATGCAATTGGAAGTTCCTTTTATGATTGATGCGACTTACGAATGGTTTGGGCCCAATGGATTTACTTCTACACAATATGATCCAGTTATTACGAATTTAACGACCGATAATGCAGGTAGTTATTATGTGGTAGTGGAAATGAGTGATGGATGTGCAACGGTAGTTTCGACCAATACAACAATGTTTGTTCAAGCGACTCCACCTCCTGCTGCGGTAGAAAGTATGGTAGCCGTTTGTGAAGGAAGTGATTTAGTTTTGACTGCCAATCCGTTAGGTATTCCACCAAATGCAACTTTGAATTTTGAATGGTTTTATCAAACAGGAACTTCGATTGGAACAACAACTGATTTAGATTTTACGGTGCCTAATATTGATGCAGCTTCAGCTGGTGAATATTATGTAGTGATGACTGTCGGTAATTGTGTAGCAGATGCGTCTGCTATGGTTATGGTGGAAATTACAGATACTGAGGTTCCAAATGCAGGAAATGATATGACTGTTTGTGGTTTAGGAAATACAAATTTGTCAGCGATGATGCCTTCTATTGGAACAGGTCAATGGACTTCAACAACTGGCGCAACGATTGATGATGTGAATAATCCAACTGCTTCAGTTTCAGATTTAATTGCTGGAAATAATGTTTTTGTTTGGACACTTTCCAATGACAATTGTGCCAATTATGCTACAGATACTGTCATGATTAATTATACCGATGCAACGGATGATGTATCTGATGCAGGTGTTGATTTACAAGTATGTAATGATGGTTCAGTAGTTTTGGGAGCAGCTTCACCAGCGACAGCTTTTGGAGTTTGGTCACAACCGAGTACTCAAACTGCCATCGTCATTTCCAATAATACTTCTCCAACTCCGACTGTTTCAGGAATGGTTCCTGGCAATACTTATACTTTTACTTGGACCCTTTCGGAAGGAACTTGTTTTGATTATGATTCAGATGAAGTGACTGTTTTTATATCTGAATTACCTGCGATTACTGCTCAAGTTGATATGGAACAAACCTATGCTTGTGAAGGTGCAGAAGTCACGTTAAGTGCCAATCAACCAACTGTCGGAACAGGAATGTGGATGACACCTTCTTCCGCAACGATCACTAATCCAACTAATGCTTCGACTACAACTAGTAATGTTCCATCTGGTGCCAATATGTTTATTTGGTCGTTGTCAAATGATGCTTGCGAAAATTATGCAGCAGATACGATGGTGGTTTTTCGAGAAGATAATATAGAAGTAGCGGATGATAATTTCTTGATCAATTTAAATGAAAGGTTAGTAGATGAAGATGTCTTGGTCAATGATGTTATTGGATTTGTCAACGAATATGAAGTAAATATTACACAAAATCCAACTCAAGGTACGGTGCAGATGCTTGATGGAGTTTTCACTTATGAACCCAATCATAATGCCTTCGGGATTGATGAATTTGAATATGAAATCTGCAATGTAAACTGTGCTAATGATTGTCAAAAAGCAACGGTAACAATTACATTAAATGGATTGACTGAAAAAGGAGAATGTTGGATACCAAATGTTTTGACTCCAAATGGAAATGGTAAAAACGATGCGTTGACTATTCCATGTACACAGAATTTTCCGAACAATGAATTGATGATTTTCAACCGATGGGGAGATAAAGTTTTCTCAGAGGTAGGGTACCAAAATAATTGGGAAGGGACTTATAATGGAAATGATTTACCTGCGGGAACGTACTATTATATTTTTAAATTGGATACAGATGATGCAGATCCTGCGCAAGGATTTTTTACCATTATCAGATAGAAAAATTTGGACTAAAAATATTCAGGTATCGGATACCTACATAAATTTTAAAAAATAATAAAGATGCAAAAATATTTAATTCTTCTAATTGTAGTGATGGGCACAGCTTGGTCAGCCAATGGTCAAAATGATCCTAACTATACTCAATTCATGCATAACAAAATGGCAATCAATCCAGCTTATGCAGGAAGTAAAGAAGTACTCACGTTCACTTCTCTTTATCGAAATCAATGGTCAGGAGTAGCTGGCGCACCAACTACATATACGGTAAACGCACATGCTCCTTTTTTCAGTAATCGATGTGGAGTAGGGCTTTCATTTGTTGGAGACCAACATGGTTTTTATAAAACATATAATATTGGATTGAATTATGCGTACCGAATTCCTGTAAAAAATGGAGCAACATTTAGCATCGGATTGAGTGGTCAAATTGAATATGGTCAAATCGACTTCACGATGATTGATCCTGTGGATATGAATGATGAAGATATTCCTTCTAATGAGACCTCTCGAATTAATCCAAATTTTGGTGTAGGATTTTACTACAGTCATCCAAATTATTATGTAGGACTTTCTGTACCTAATTTTTTACGATCTACAGTTTATTCTAACAACCCTAGTCAATCGGTCGATCTTAATTCTATGCGAACTTATAGATTGATGGGAGGTCTGATGACTCGGATCAATCATGCCGTTCAATTCAAACCTGCGATGTTGGTAAGCTATAATCCTGGCGCTCCAATAGAAGTAGATGTGAACGCCAGTTTTTTATTTATGGATAAAATTTGGGTAGGTGCATCTTACCGTTTAGGTGACTCATTTGATGCGATGCTTCAGTATCAATTTAATCCACAAATTCGAGCAGGAGTTGCAGTTGATTTAACTACATCGGAGTTGTCACAATACAGTCCTGGAAGTTTTGAAGTGATGTTAGAATACGGGTTGAATTTTGAAGGAAAAGGAATGAATCACTTAAGATATTTTTAAACCCCAACCCTTAAAGAGAAACTTAGGGGAATGGATGGGTAGAAATTAGTTTTATAATTAAATGACTGATTATCAGTTGTTTATAAAAGGAAAATAAAATGAATCGTATTATATCTATATTTTGTACAATAATTTTTTGCTTTGTAAATGTATTGTTATTTGCACAGGCAGAAGAGACTAAAAAAGATCCAACTGGTTGGAAGAAAGCAGATAAGTTATACCAACAACAAGGCTATATGGCTTCAGCAACTAAATATCAGGTGAAGCAAGATGCTGATGATATGCAACCTGAAGTAATGATTCGAATTGCCAATTCTTATCGCCTCAATGGAGATGCAGAACTAGCAGAATATTGGTATTCAAAATGCATTAATAAATCTACAAATGTAGAAGATAAATTGCACTATGCGGAAGTATTGCAAAGTACAGGTAAGTGTGAGGATGCGATTCGATGGTTTAATGAATACCAAAGAGTAGCGAACTCTGATCGTAAATTTATTTCTGATTGCAGCGAGTTGTCGACCTTTAAAAAACATGAAGATGCTACAGTCGAAAATCTAAAAGCGTTGAATACCAAACATTTAGATTATAGTGCGGTAAGTCACGATGGAGGAATTGTTTTTACTTCCACAAGAGGGATGCAAAAAATTCGTAAGGTGACTGACGCTTGGACAAAAGGTAATTTCTCAGATGTGTTTTTTGCAAAAATGAATGATGAAGGAGAGGTAGAAAATATCACTCCAGTCATCGGAGGCATCAATAAAAAGTATCATGATGGTGTAACTTCGATTAGTGGGAGTGGGACGCTGATGTTCTTTTCAAGAAATAACAAAAAGAAGAAAAAGAAAAATCAATCTATCAATTTAAAAATTTACAGCTCCATTTTTGTAGATGGGATGTGGACAGATGCAACGGACATTGGTATCAATGGAGACGATTTTGCAACGTGTCATCCAAGCCTTTCTGCAGATGGTAAATTACTCTACTTTGCTTCAGATCGTCCTGGTGGTTTTGGTGGAATGGATATTTATGTTTGCGAAAACAACAATGGCAAATGGAAAAAACCTCAAAACTTAGGGCCAACTATCAATAGTGCTGGAAATGATATTTTCCCATTTGTCAATCAGGAGGGAATTTTATTTTTCTCTTCGAATGGACATAAAGGTATGGGAGGTTTAGATGTTTTCTATGCTGAAAAATCTAGCACTTATGATGAAGACTCTTGGAGTATACGAAAAAATTTAGGAACTCCTTTTAATACTAAAAAAGATGATTTTGGTTTTTATGCCAATGAAAATATGACCAAAGGGTTTTTGACTTCCAATCGATTTGGAGGGAAAGGCGGAGACGATATTTATACTTGGGAAAATAATAATAAGCCATTAGAATTAACTGAGACAAAGACTTCTTATGTGATGGTGATGGATACAGAAACTAATTCAGCGATTAAAAATGCAGTTGTGAAAATTGAAAACGTGAATGGAAGTGGAATTCCAATAGAAGGAAAAACTGATGTAAAAGGATTGTTAGAAACAACGGTGGAAGAAGGAAAGACTTACAAAGTAACGGTAATAAAAGAAGGGTTTTTGCCAATCGAAAAAGAAATTTCTGCAGCAGAAATGATGGGTGGAATTTCTTATTCCTTCAATTTGGAAAAAACAAAATGTGTAGAATTATTTGGAACTGTCATCAATGGAAAATACAATAAAGTACTGGCTAGTACAGTCATCACTTTGGTGAATAAATGTACTGGAGAAAAAACGGTAGTGACTTCTCAAGCAGATGGAAGTTTTGATTTTTGTTTAGAAAATGGATGTGATTTTGATGTCGTTGCTAGCAAAGATAATTTCATGGCAATCGAAACTCAGGTTTCTACTATGGAACCAACCGAAGGAAATATGAAAGAAATTAAAATTGAAATGTTGCCTTCCAACCTACCAGTAAAATCAAACCCAATGGTGAAAACTGAATCGTCTGCTGAAGTGAAGAAACATTTTTTAGGAGATGAAAAAGCAACTTTTAGTGTAGGGCAAGTGCTAACCTTAAAGAATATTTATTATGATTTTAATAAGTCAAATATTCGACCTGATGCACAGGTCGAACTAGATTATATTGTTACGATGATGAATGAATTTTCTAATATGGAAATTACACTTATCTCTCATACTGACTCACGTGGAAATAATAACTACAATAAAAAACTTTCGGAAAAGAGAGCAATTTCTGCTCGTCAATACATCATTTCAAAAGGAATTACCTCGGACAGAATTATTGCTTCTGGCTATGGTGAAACTGAATTGAAAAATGATTGTAAAGATGGTGTAGATTGTTCAGATGGTCAACATCAAATTAACCGAAGAACGGAAATTTTGATTAACAAAATGGACTAGATTTATTGATTAGAAAAGTATTGATAGGCCCTGTTTTTCTTTGTAAAAACGGGGCTTGTTTTTTTGTGAAATGGTGTATTTCTAGTTTCAGTATTTCAAAGTCTTTTTGGTATAAATTTTGGAACTTAAATTATATATTTTTTTAATGTTATTTTTTCATATAAAGATTGAAGTTTTTTCATTGTATTCAGTCACTCATGTTTTTTAAAAATATATAAAGTGTTGATTGTGAGTGTTTTTTATAATTTAAAAATTGAATTTCTATTTTTTATTAAAAAATAAAAAACGCCTAATTTTAAATATCCCTTTAATTTATGAGGTATAATTATACTTTTTTTAACAAAAAAAATCCCATGAACATAAGCTTCACAAAACTAGTTTTATCCAAAAAAATAAACCAGTTCAGGACTGTAGTTTTGACTATAGTTTTAGGTGTTTTTTGTTTGGCATTTACTAGTTCGGATACAACTAGTAACGCTTACGCTAATACATTTACATTTGCGAATTTTGCAGGGTTTGAAGTTAACCATAATACTATTGCAGGCCCAAATGATACGGTTGATTTAGCATTAGTTTTAACCACACCAAATACGTTTGCTTGTCCTGGAAGTAAAGTGGATTTCACTATTGAGATTCTTAATCAAGGGGCGACTACGGTGGAAAGTTTTGAGTTGACTAATTATGTTCCAACGGGTTTAACTTTAAGCGCAACTGGAAATACTGGTTGGGTTCAAACTGGAAACAAAGTAAAAAAAACAGTAACGGGTTCACTTAATCCAAATGGTTTTACAACTGAATTTATTTCATTTGATTTCGATGTTGATTTCTCTGGATCATCACTTGAAAATCGAGTAGAAATTAGTGCAGCAGATTGTGATGCTGATCCAAATAATGCACCTCCATTTGAGTTGGATTCAACTTTTGATGATATTGATAATGATAGTATTGGAGGAGATAATATTGTAGATGGAAGTTTCGGTGATGAAGATGATCATGATTTTGCTACCGTGATGAATGATGCTCCACAGTTGACAAATGTAGATGTTACTTCTTCCTTATGTAACTTTGATAATGGAACGGCTACTTTGAGTCCAATGGGATTTATTTCGTATAACTGGAGCGATGGCGGAACAGGCGCTGCTCGAGCTGGACTTTTTCCAGGGCTTTATACAGTTACCTTTACGAAGAGTAATGGATGTACTAATACAGAGGAGGTAGAGGTGACGAATGATTGTACAGGTTGTGAAGCGATTGCAGGAACGGTAACAATGGATGCAGATACTTTTTGTATTCCAGGAGATTCTGTTTTAGTGACTTTTACGGACGATATGAATTCAGTTATGCCTCAGCCACAATTTATTAAATCGTATTTTTTGACGAGAGGAGATTCGAAGGTGATTATGGGAGTCGATACTTTGCCACAATTTTATGTTTATGAAAAAGGAATGTATCGAATTCATGTTAAAATTTTTGATGTACTACATGTTCCTCAAGAAGAAATTGATAGTGTTGAAATAGGGGTGACTCCAATAAATTATTTAAATGAATTTTTGCAAAATGGTAGTGGATATTTGTGTGGAGATTTGGATACAACTGGAATTCAATTTGAAGTAGGAACTGCCAACGCAACTGTAACTTCAACGAGTGATGAAGATTGTGGGTCAGGAAATGGTTATGCTTTATTAGATCCGATTGATTATTCTTATGATTGGAGTGATGGTGGAACGGGACATGAAAGAACAGATTTATTAGCAGGTGTTTATTCGGTCACGGTTACTGGTTGTTCAGATTGTATTTGGTTTGTGAATGATATTACGATTGGAACTAGTTGCGTGTTAAATGACACGATTCCATTTATTATAGAAACAGATTCTACTGAGACTTTTTGCGGAAATCCCATACCCAATTATTTTTCCAACAATACAACAACGACTCTTTGTGCTGGAGGAACTTCAGGTGGAGATGGAACTTACGGAAGTTATTCCGTTTCTGAAACTGGGTGTTTAATTTATACTTCTAATAGTTTACCAGGGAGTGATATTGATACGATTTGTGTGGTGGTAAATGATGATATGGGAAATTCAGATACAACTATTTTTATTCCTACGATTATTTGTCATACTGTTCCACAAATTATTAACGTGCCTTGCAATGAGGCCACTTCAACGGGTGACTTGTGTTTAGGCATTCCATTTGATGATATTGGAAACTTCAATGTAACGGTTGATGGTGTTCCCGTTTCGACTGGCTTCACGGGATGTCAGGCAGACAGTACGATAGTTTATGATTACTCTGGACTTTTTGCTCAGGGGAATTTTGGGCCATATGAACTAGACTCATGGGAAGTAGAAGGACAAGATTTAGTGGTGACTTTCCAAAATATACAAGAATTGGTAGACGAAATGAATGACTGGGATGCAGCTGCTAATTGGGTGCTTAACGCTACTGATTTAACCATTTCTGGAGGTGACTTAGATCAAGAATATGGGGATCTAATAATTACTCATCCCTTGACTAATTCTACCATATCGATACCACCAGTTGTAGTTTATAACTTTGCTGGAACGTCTTTAGAAATATCAGAAGGATTTCATACAGTAACTTATACAGAGGCTGGAAATAATTGCCCAACCGCTTCTATTCAAGCAACTGTTTCATGTGCGCCATGTATTCCTTTTTTGCCAGCAGATACGGTAGATGTAGTTGCTGCAAATTGTCTGGGAACAGGCGATTTTTGTGTCAATATTTCAACCACTAATATTTTTGAATATCAAATTTCAGTTGATGGATCAGCTTATGGAGGTTCACTAATGACTTGTGATTTTGCTGCTACAGATGATGGAACTAACCTTCAATTAAATGTTGGATTACATGAAATTATCTTTACTCAAATTGCCACAGCTTGCTCTGATACCGTTTTGGTAGAAGTAACTTGTCCACCTTGTAATGATTGGTTGACAGATGAGGTAACGCTTGAAACAACAACTTGTGGAAGTACTGTTGAAACTTGTATAAATGTGCCTGCTGCCACTCTTTCAGATTATGAAATTAGAGACAACGGGAATTTATATGCAGGCTCAATTGGAACTTGTACCAATGGAATAGATGCTACGATTGCAGTAGATACTGGTTTTCACCAAATCACTATGTTGAATTTGTTGAGTGGTTGCATGGATACGATGAGTTTAACAATTAATTGTATTCCTGATACTTTGATTTTAGATACATTGATTGAAATTACCTCGATGGACACACTTTGTTTGGACGAAATCTTAGTAGGAGATTTAGCTATGGTAGAAATTATTTGTGGAGATACGATTAATGGGACAGTTAATTATACGATTGATACGATGACTAATTGTATCATTTTTGAAGGAATCAATTTTGGATTTGATATGCTCTGTTTAAGGGTGACAAATAATTTAGGTGATCGAACTGATATCCTCCTCAGTATTACTGTAACACCACCTTGTGGAGATGGATTTATCGATATGGATTCGGCCACTTTAGGTATCTCCGATTGTGCTGGAACAACACCATTATGTGTAGAAATTCCTTTAGGACAAATTGCTGCATATAATATAACAGACAATGGTATGACGTATGCAAATGGTTTTGCTGGATGTGACTTTGATACTTCTTATAGTTACAACTATTTTGCTTTGCCATCGCAAGGTACTGCGGGGCCATATAATGTAGATTTATGGATGGTAAATGATTCAACCTTCTCTGGAATGTTTATGACAATTTCTGATTTAGTTGATTCGATGAATGTGTGGGATACAATGGGAACATGGACATTGGATACAATTGCTTTTAATATTGAAGGGGGAAATAATTCTAGTAATTATGGAAATATTACGATCACGCAGAATGGAACAGGTGCATTTGCTCTTTTAGAATTGACAGAAAGTTTGACACCAAATGGAACTCAAATTTTAATTGGTGATGGCCCTCATGAATTGATTTTTTCAGATACAGCAACACTTTGTCAAGATACCATTCAGGCTACTGTTTTCTGTTTGATGACAGATATTGTGGTGGATACGATTATGGATGGAACAATGAATACTTACTGTGTAGATACTACAGAATTGCTTGGCAATGTACTAAGTATATCAAATGCATGTCCAACACAATCAGGAGGAATGGTAGCATTTGAAGTTGTGGATAGTACTTATTGTGTAAATTATGAGGGATTAAATCCTGGTGAAAATACAGCTTGCATTGTAGTTTGTGATGATCTAGGTCTCTGTGATACTACTACAATTATAGTAACTGTATTGGTAGATACACTCGCTTTGCCAGATGTGATAACTGACGCTGATACCACAATGATGGATCAAATGGTGGTCACTAATTTACTGGGTAATGATTCGATAAATGGTGTTTTTGATACGATGTATATTTTGACTCCACCAACTAATGGAACGGTGGTCATGAATGGAGATGGCACGGCAACTTATACTCCTAACGAAGGTTTCTGTAATCCAACTATTCCAGATTCTTATAATTATGTGTTGTGCAATACTTCAGGTTGTGATAGTACTTTGGTTACTATTTTGGTATTGTGTGAATCAGGTGGGGAGTTATCATTTTATAGTGGATTTTCTCCAAATGGAGATGGCATCAATGACCTTTTTTACATTCAAGGCCTAGAAGGTTACCCTAATAATGTACTTTGTGTATTTAATCGTTGGGGAAATCGAGTGTATTATCAAGAAGGTTACGACAATACATTTGATGGAACTTGGGAAAATACAAGATTGGCAGATGGGACTTATTTTTATGTATTTGATGATGGAAATGGTAACCGATATTCAGGATATGTACAAATAGCGAGATAATTTTTTATAAAAAGCTATTAAAATCCCTAATCATCAATACGATGATTAGGGATTTTTTTTTGAGATAAAACTCTTATAGATTATTATTGAACATCAACAAAAGCTTAGTTTAGAAATTGAGAAGCCTAATCATAACTTATATGATTAGGCTTCTTGTTTGTATTCTGAATTTCTGGGCTGAATGATGGGTATTTTATATAGACTTAAACCTTAGTATAATAATTAGTAATTATATAAAACAATATTTTTATTATATGACAAATAATGATGTTTTGAAAACTACAAGAATATAGGTATTGTCTATAGAGGGTGATTGATCGTATATTTGATGAACGAAAAGGAGATAGAAACTAATTTCCTATTTATATAGAACTTTTATAGACAAAAAATAAATTCCCAATCATAAAATCCTAAAAATGGATTCCTTTATTTTATAAAAACTCAATATTTACAACACTATTTTTCTCAATATATTTTTTTCAAGAAAATAAACTGTGAAACAAACTTTTTATCCTTCCCAAAATAACCTCCAAATATTGACGCATCAAAGAATAAAATTTATCAAATTAAATAATAGAATTTAAAATAATACTCTACTAATTTTTTAAAATAATCACCTATTTAGGTACGACACCCCTTTAAAAACGTTAGGTTTTTATCCCCCCCCACAGTCATACCAAAGTAAAATACTCCTTAAATGATTAGCGTAAAGCGGTCATTCTAAGGCTAGTCTGTGTTTTGCTATTTCAAAAAATAATTAAGTAGAATTTAAGAATAAATCAAATCTAAAATATTTGATGTCATTGAATTATTTTTTCACTAAACAAACATTTTAACCCATGGAGAGAATGATTTTTACATTCGATCAAGTGTTAAAGCGGAATCGGAATTCACTAACCAGAAGCTGTTGGAGCTTACTGTTAGTGGGTTTTTGTTTTGTATTTAACACTAGCCAGATGACTGCACAAGATTGTACGTTATCTGCAAGTTTTGCCGAAGTCAACGATATTAGTTGCAATGGCGCAATGAACGGGAGTATCCTACTGGAAGCCGAAGTGGCTCAAAGTGGTACTTTCTTTTCTCGTTACATAACATATCAATGGAATACGGGAGATTTTACTAAAGGTATTACTGAATTAGCTCCTGGAGCATACCAAGTTACTGTTACGGAGTTTGCTTTGACTCCACCGACAATAATACTGGTACCACCTTTCTTTGTTGATCCACCAGACATTTTGGTATGTACAAAAGAGTTAGAGATTGTTTTAACTCAACCTTTTGAATTGGAATTTGAGCTTTTTTCAACATTCGATGTTACTTGTAACGGAGGAAGTGATGGAAAGCTTTATATGTCAACATCAGGAGGAACTCCACCTTACTCTTATAACTGGTATGGAAACCCTGCTTATCAACCAACTGATGGAGCAGAAGATGCTATTGATGTTCCTGCAGGACTCTATAATGTTAGAGTTACTGATGCGAATGGATGTACTGTTGTGTTGACTGATCTTGAGGTTACCGAACCAACTCCAGTTACAGTTTCTATTGGAAATGTAACTAATGCAGATTGTGCAGGTAATGAAACTGGTGAAGCTACTGCTAATGGAGCGGGAGGAACTGGTGCAATTACTTATTTGTGGAGTAATGGGTCAACAGATGCTACTGCTGAAGATCTTCATGCTGGAGGTTATGTAGTAACTGCTACTGATGCAAATGGATGTACTGCTGTTGCAAGTACATTTATTTCTGATCCTAATGGATTGATATTCGATATTATCAATGTATCAGATGTATCATGTAATGGAGAAAGTGATGGAACAGTAAGTCTTGGGATAATTGGAGGAACATCTCCTTATACTTTGATAGGTTACACAGGAGCAAACACGGTTTTATTAGGGCAACCTATACCATTTGCTACAATTGTAACTGACTTATCTGCAGGTTCACATACTTTTTTAGCTGCTGATGCAAATGGTTGTATCGTAGTTGCTCATACTACTGTGGATGAGCCAACTGAATTAATCTCTGATGTAATTACATCTACAGATGTTTTATGTAATGGAGATGCTAATGGAACTGCTACAGTTCATGCTACAGGTGGAACTACACCTTATACTTATGCATGGACAAGTGGAGCAACTACTGCTACGGCAACTGGTCTTGCTGCTGGTCCTTATACTGTTACAGTTACAGATGCAAATGGTTGTGAGACCATAGAAAATGTTACAGTAACGGAGCCTGCTGTTTTAGCAACAACTACACCTCAATTAGATGATGTATCTTGCAATGGAGGAAATGATGGAAAAATTTATTTCCAAGTAACAGGTGGAACTGCTCCATATAGTTATAATTGGACAGGTTTTCCTAATGCGGGTGGATTCCAGATTCCTGACGATGTACAAGATCAAGATGCCGTTCCTGCTGGAACTTATAATGTAGTCATTACAGACTCTAATGGATGTACTACAGAAATTTCAAATATTGAAATTACAGAACCTACTCCAGTTACAGTTTCAATTGGAAATGTAATTGATGCAGACTGTGCAGGAAATGAAACTGGTGAAGCTACTGCTACTGGGGCAGGAGGAACTGGTACAATTACTTATGCATGGAGCGATGGACAGACTGGAGCTACTGCAGAAGATCTTCACGCAGGTGGATATTCAGTAACTGCTACAGATGCTAATGGATGTACTGCTCAAGCAAGTACTTCTATTGCTGATCCTAATGGGTTAATCGTTCTTGCTACAGCTATTACAGATATTTCTTGTAATGGCGGTTCTGATGGAAGTATTAGACTTGAAGGAATAGGAGGAACCTCACCATATACTATAACAAGAACAGGAAGTGGAGGAGTTTTCAATAACGTAAATATTCCATTTGCAGGGTTAAATGGTAATCTAAGTATTCATGTTGTAAATTCTTTAGAAGCAGGACATTATGCATTTAGAGTTACAGATATGAATGGTTGTAATGCATTTACATCAATAACTCTTGATGAACCAACTCAATTAATCTCTGACATTATTACATCTACAGATGTTTCTTGTAATGGAGGTGCTGATGGGACTGCAACAGTATATGCTACAGGAGGAACTACTCCTTATACATATGCTTGGAATGATCCTGCTGCTCAAACTACTGCAACTGCAACTGGTTTGGCTGCTGGAGCTTACATGGTTGTTGTAACAGATGCTAATGGTTGCCAAACTGCGCAAACTATTACAATCTTCGAACCAGCTGAATTGATTTTATCATTAGATTTTATTAATGATGTATCATGTAATGGAGGAAGCGATGGAGATATTTATATTAATATTGACGGAGGAACTGCACCATATAATTATTACTGGGCTGGTTCTACTGCTGCTGATAATACTCAGGATGCTGTTGATGTTCCAGCTGGAACTTATACATTGTTAGTAATAGATGCAAATGGATGTACTTTTACCTTGCCTAATCTTGTTGTTGGAGAACCAACTCCTGTAACAGTCTATATAGATGATGTTATTAACGCAGATTGTGCCGGTGGAGAAACTGGTTCTGCTACTGCTTATGGAGCAGGAGGAACTGGAACAATTACTTATGCTTGGTCAAATGGTCAAACGGATGCTGAAAATTGGGGAATCCATGCTGGAGGTTATTCAGTAACAGCAACAGATGCAAATGGATGTACTGCACAAGCAAGTACTTCTATTTCTGATCCTAATGGACTTTCAATGGAAGTAATTGAAAGTAGCCAACCATGGTGTAATGGAGATGCAAATGGAAGTGTTACTTTAGGAATTTTAAATACAGGTAATTTAGGAGGAACTTCTCCATATAGATTAACTTCTGTATACTACAATGGTCATGAGACTAGTGGTTTAAATATTCCATTTAGTGGAAATACTTTATACATAGACGATTTAGGTGCTGGTCAATATTCATTTGTTGTTAAAGATGATAACAACTGTGAAGTTGCTCAAGACTTTACAATGGATGAGCCTACTTTATTGATTGCAGATGTTATTACAAAAACAGATGTTTCTTGTAATGGAGATGCAGACGGAACTGCAACTGTATATGCTACAGGAGGAACTACTCCTTACACATACGAATGGTCTGATGGACAAACTACCGTAACTGCTACTGGTTTGGCTGCTGGAACTTATACTGTTACAGTAACTGACGATAACGATTGTACGGCAGAAATTTCAATTATAATTGAAGAGCCTGCTACACTTTCAGCTTCTGTATCAAGTACATCTGATGTAACTTGTAATGCAGGAAGTGATGGTAGTATTCAGATTTCTGTAAACGGAGGAACTGCTCCTTATAGCTATGACTGGACTGGAAATGTACCTGCAGATGATGTACAGGATGCATTGAATATTCCTGCTGGAACTTACGGAGTATTAATTACAGATGCTAATGGTTGTACTACTGAAATTACTAATGTTGTAATTACAGAACCAACTCCAGTTACAGTTTCTATCGGAAATGTAGTTAATGCAGATTGTGCAGGAAACGAAACTGGTTCAGCTACAGCTACTGGTATGGGCGGAACTGGTGCAATTTCTTATGCATGGAGTAATGGACAGACTGGAGCTAATGCAACTGGTCTTCACGCAGGTGGATATTCAGTTACAGCTACAGATGCTAATGGATGTGAAGCACAAGCTTCTATATTTATTTCTGATCCAACTGGAATGTCAATGGAAGTATTACTAAGTAATGATCCTAGTTGTAATGGAGGGTCTGATGGAAGTGTAACGCTTGGTATTTTACAAACACAAAATTTAGGAGGAACACCTCCTTATACGTTAACTAGAATCCTTAAAGATTTAGTGGCAACAAATGTAAATGTTCCTTTTACAGGACAAACATTGTTGATTGAAAATTTATCAGCAGGTCAATATTCATTTATTGTTTCAGATAATAATGGATGTGAAGTTGTTGAAGAACAAACAATAGGCGAGCCTACTTTATTAATCGCTGAAACTATTCACACTACTGATGCACTTTGTAACGGAAGTCTTGATGGAACAGCTACTGTAAATGCTACAGGAGGAACGACTCCTTATACTTATGCATGGTCAAGTGGAGCTATTTCAGCTACTGCTACTGGTCTTGCTGCTGGTAATTATACAGTTACTGTTACAGATGCAAATGGATGTGAAGCTACTTCAACTGCTACAATTGGAGAACCTACTCCTATTATTGCTTTTGTAGCAAGCACAACTAATGTAAGTTGTAATGGAGAAAGTGATGGAAGTATTGAACTTACTGTAATTGGAGGAACTCCTCCATATAGCTATGCATGGACTGGAAATATTCCTGCAGATGACGTACAAGATGCTTTGAATATTCCTGCTGGAACTTACGGAGTAGTAATTACTGATTCAAACGGATGTACTACTGAAATTACTAACATCAACATTTCTGAGCCATCTCCACTTACTGTGACTATTGGAGATGTAATGAATGCTGATTGTGCTGGAAATGAAACTGGATCTGCAGTAGCAACTGCTTCTGGCGGAACTGGTTCAATTTATAACTATGCATGGAGTAATGGTCAAAATGGAACTAACCAAGCAACTGCAACTGGATTGCATGCTGGTGGTTATAGTGTGACTGTAACTGATGAGAATGGATGTACTGCTCAAGCTTCTACATTTATCTCTGATCCTAATGGATTAGAAATGACAGTTTTCAACCTTACTGATGTTTCTTGTAATGGAGGTGCTGATGGAACTGCTTCTGTAGTGATCAATGGAGGAACTCCTCCATATACATTCAATGCACCTTTAGTAGCTACTGGACCTAATAATGCAACTGCATCTGGTTTAGCTGCTGGTTCATATGTATTCACAGCTATTGATGCAAATGGATGTCCAGTAAGTGTATCTGCTCAGATTGATGAGCCTACTCTTTTAATTGCTGAAATTATCGCTACTTCTGATGCACTTTGCAACGGAAGTGCAGATGGAACTGCTACTGTAAATGCTACTGGTGGAACTACAGGTTACACTTACGCATGGTCTGATGGACAAACTACTGCAATTGCAACTGGTTTGACTGCTGGAACTTACGGAGTAACAGTTACTGATGCTAACAACTGTACTGCAGAAACTACTGCTACTGTTGGCGAGCCAGATCTTTTAACTATTGCAGTCGGAGCAACATTTGATGTTTCTTGTAATGGTGGATTTGATGGAAGTATTTATATCAATAATCCAATTGGTGGAACTGGACCATTTAACTATGAATGGACAAGTACTACTGGATTTATTTTTGATCAAGCAACAGATAATGCACAAGATCAAGTAAATAACCTACCAGCTGGTAGTTATAATGTTACAGTTACAGATGATAACGGTTGTACTTTTGCAATCAATGATATCGTAATTAACGAACCAACATTATTGACTGTTTCTATTGCTGATGTAATGAATGCAAATTGTATAGGTAATGAAGATGGTTCTGCTACAGCAACTGCTGCAGGAGGAACTGCTCCATATACTTATGCATGGTCAAATGGAGATGCTACAGCAACTGCTACTGCTCTTCATGCTGGAGGTTATACTGTAATTGCAACTGACGCAAATGGTTGTACTGCAATGGCTTCTGTTTCTATTACTGATCCTAATGGATTACTTTTCGGAATTACAGAATCTACTGATGTTTCTTGTAATGGTGGTTCTGACGGAACTGCTACATTCGGAATTATTGGAGGAACTGCTCCTTATGCATTGATTGGATATATCGGACCTAATGGACAACAAGTTGATTTGTCTGGTAGTCCTCTTCCAGTTGAAGTGGGAACTATTTTCCCTAATATGAGTGCTGGATTATATGCATTCTTTGTACAAGATGCTAATGGTTGTCTTACTGCAAACAATGTAATCATCCACGAGCCTACAGAATTATTTGCTGAAATTATTCACCAAGAAGATGTGACTTGCCCAGGTGGAAGTGATGGAGAAGCTACTGTAAATGCTACAGGAGGAACTACTCCTTATACTTATGAATGGTCTGCTTCAGCAGGAAGTCAAACTACTAATATTGCTACTGGTTTAGTAGAAGGATTACATTCAGTTACTGTTACAGATGCTAACGGATGTACTGATGTAATTAATGTAGTTATTCTTCAAAATGATGATGTAGCTCCTGAATTTGTGACTACTATTCCTGGTGATGTAACTGTTGAGTGTGATGCAATTCCTACACCATTTGTAGTAATTCCAGCTTGGCACACAACTGATAATTGTACTGATGCAGCTAATATTTTAGTTGACTACACAGAAACAATTATTGACATTGTTTGCCCTAACACTTATACAATCAAGAGAAAATGGACAATTACTGATGAAGCTGGAAATACTGCTTTCCACATCCAAAAAGTATATGTTCAAGATACTACTGCTCCTACATTTACAGTACCTGCTGATGTTACTATTGAGTGTGACGAAAGTACACTTCCTGCTAACACAGGTGATGTAACTGATCAAATGGATAACTGTTCTGCTCCTGCTGATATAGTTGTAGCTTATACTGATGTAGAAGATTACAGCGGTTGTGGAGGATACACAGGAACGATTACTCGTACATGGACTGCAACTGATGAGTGTGGAAATGTAACGACTAAAGTTCAAGTAATTACTATCGAAGATACTACTGCTCCAACTGCACTATGTAATAGTTTCACTATTGAATTAGATGAGAATGGAGAAGCAAGTATTACGATTGCTCAAGTTGATGCAGGAAGTACTGATAACTGTGCTTCATTAATGCAATTAACTTATGCTTTGGATAAGTTGGATTTCACATGTGCTGATTTAGGTGCTAACATTGTTACACTTTCAGTAACTGATCCTTGTGGAAACACAGGAACTTGTGAAGCTACTATTACAGTAGAAGATAACATTGATCCAATTATTACTTGCCCAGGTGATATGGTTATTCACTTAGATCCAGGTGCTTGTGATCAAGTAATTTCTTATGATGTGTTGGCTACGGATAACTGTGATGTAACTGTTGCTCAAATTGGTGGATTGTATAGCTCAGGTGATGCTTTCCCAATTGGAGGACCTTACGTTTTAACTTATGAAGCAACTGATGAAGCTGGAAATACAGCTCAATGTTCTTTCTCTGTTACAGTAATCGAGTATGTACCTACTTCAAATGATTTAACATGTAATAGTTTAGTTCATGTTACATTAGATGAAAACTGTGAAGCATTAGTTACTGCTGATATGGTATTAGAAGGTAACAACTACGGATGTTATGATGATTATGTAATTACAGTTACTGATGCTAACGGAATTATCGTACCTGGTAATTTATTAACATTAGCTAATGTAGGAACTGTTGTTGAAGTATCTATTTTAGATCCTGATACAGGTATTACTTGTTGGGGAGAAATCTTAGTAGAAGATAAATTGATCCCTACTTTTGATTGTCCTGCTGACATAGATGTAACTTGTAATGGAGCAACTGATCCAGCAATTACAGGAGAGCCTACTTTGACTAGTTGTGAAGCTAGTGTAACTATTGAATTCGAAGATGATTATACTGATTTTGGTTGTGCAGGTGATCCAAGTGATTCTTCTGTAAGAGCTAGAATTATTCGTACTTGGACTGTAACTGATGAATCAGGAAATTCTGACCAATGTGTTCAGAACATTAATATTTTGAAACCAGCTTTAGCTGATGTTGTTTTCCCTAATGATTTAGATGAAATCAATGGAGATGCTTTAGATTGTGCAGCAGTTGCAGCTAACCCTGCATTAACTGGACCTAACTTTACTGGTTACCCACAATATGTGAATCAAGATGTTACTCCTGGTGGATTATGTGCATTCTCAATTGGATATGTAGATTCTGAATTAGAAATTTGTGCTGGAGGATCTAGCTACGAAATCATCAGAACTTGGACAGTTAGAAATATGTGTGAGCCTTTAGTACCTGGTGTTAACCCACTTGTACAGATTCAATCTATCAAAGTATTGGATACGACTGCACCTGCTTTAGCTTGCCCAGCTCCAACTACATTATCTACTACAGGTAATTCTTGTGATGTTGCAGTTACTTTGCCAGCGGCAAATGTAAGTGATGACTGTTCAGGATATGAAGTTTATGTAGAAACTGCTAACGGTACACTTAACTCTAACGGTGGGTTTATCGGAACATTCGGAATTGGAGAGCACACAGTAACTTACTACGCTACTGATGCTTGTGGAAATATTTCTTCTTGCGATTACACTTTTGAAGTTGCTGATCAAATTTCACCAATCTCAATTTGTGATGAGCATACAACTGTTGCTATTGGATCTGATGGTACTGCATCTATTGATGCAATTAGTTTTGATGATGGAAGTTTTGATGCTTGTAGTGATGTTACTTTCGACGTTCGAAGAATGGATAACCCGGCTTGTCCAGGTTCTGATTTCACATCATATGGACCAAGTGTACCATTCTTCTGTTGTGATGTAAACACTATCGTAATGGTAGAGTTAAGAGTAACAGATGCTTCTGGTAATACTAACTCTTGTATGGTAGAAGTAGAAGTAGAAGATAAAATAGACCCAACAGTTATCTGTCCTTCAGATAAAGATGTTGAGTGTTCTGAAACTTACTTAGATTACATCGTACAAGGACAGCCTTTACCACAGGAAGCAATTGATGCAAATGGAGCAGCTTTAGCTTCAGATAACTGCCCAGGAGTAACTTTGACTAATACTGTTATTTCTAACGGAGTTGATTGTGGTAACGGAATAATTACAATTGTTTGGACTGCAACTGATGGAGGAGGAAGAACTTCTTCTTGTATTCAGAGATACTTTGTTGCTAACAATGATCCTTTCTTCATTGTAGATACAGAGCACAGATTGACGCCAATTAATCACTTCTTACCTGCAGTAGGACCTCACTCATCTCAAGATGATGTTGAATGGCCAGCAGATATTGAATTGACTACATGTGGCTTAGGATTAGAGCCAGCTGATTTGGAAGCTAACTATCCATTAGATGCTTACCCACAAATTTTCGAAGGAGCTTGTGACAACATCGCAGTTGGACACCATGATCAAGTACTTGATTTTGGAGTAGATGATGCATGTTTAAAAGTATTGAGAAAATGGTATGTTATTGACTGG
>JBGCFD010000006.1:0-44818 GCA_045106765.1 Saprospiraceae bacterium
CCCCTTTGTAGATAGTGATTCTTTCGTTGAGGGTGTCTGAAAAAGTCATATTAGTCATTTCTAGCCTGTAGCAAGAAACGCTCTCTTGTAGTTAGGCACATATTCATTGAGAGTGTCTTAAAAAGTCATATTAGTCAGTCAGTCCTAGTCAGTAGCAAAAAACGCTCTCTTGCAGATAAGCACATCTTCATTGGGAGTATCTTAAAAAGTCTTATTAGTCAGTCCAAGTCAGTAGCAAAAAACGCTCTCTTGTAGATAGGCATATATTCATTGGGAGTATCTTAAAAAGTCATATTAGTCAGTCCAAGTCAGTGGCAAAAAACACCTCAACAAAATCAAAAATACTGCCCCAGCCCTATCACAATCCCCCGCTGACCTCTATCAAAAACATCCACTCCATAATCCAATCTCAAAATTGCATCATAAATTCGTTTGTAAATTATCCGAAAACCACCTCCCACAAATTGTCGCAATTCATCCGTACCAAACAACTCATTGAGCTCTCCACCCGGTCTTCGCCAATTTCCCAAATCAGTAAAAATCACACCCTGCACCGCCCAATTATTAAAATCTAAAAAAGTATGTCGATACTCCATATTCAAAATAGCCTGCGCAGTTCCCCGCTCAATCCGATTCCCAGAACCTCTTAAATTAACTCGACTATCCACCACAAAAGGTGCAAAAGGAGAATTATTATTCGTAGAAACTCCTAGTCTAGTTCGCACAGCTAAATTTCCTTTTTTCCCAAAACGATGGAATTTTTTTCCTTCCAAAATTAAACTATTAAAAAACGAAGTATCATCAAAATTAAAAACCGTTTGCCATATTCCACGAGCTGCCCAACCCTTCAAATAAAAATCATGATAATCCAAAAAATTATGAATATATTCCACCTTCGAAGAAATTTTTGGTTGTACCAATCCATCTGGCCCAGGAGGATTATCCAACATTTGTGATTCACTTTTTTTATATTTTTCCCTAAAAAAACCAGCCCCTAGTTCCAATCGTTTGCGAAATCCAAAATTCCGAATCACCGTTGTTCCCAAACTAAAATTGTCATAATCATAATCAACGGCACCTTCCGCAAAGAACAAAGGTTCTCGCGATCTCCATTGCAAAAGATTAAATGCCAATCCCCATTTTTGAGTTAAATATGGAATTCGATAATAAATTTGACCACCATGTCGGTTATCTGTATTTTGGTAAAAAGCTAAAAACTGGTGTCCTTTGCCTAACCAATTAAAATCAATAAATCCTGCTTGAAACCAAACGTTACCTTTGATTCCACCAAAATTCAAAATAGGTAAAAATGTTTTTTTCTCTTTTAATTGAAAAGTAATTTTAATTTTTTGATTGGCGAGTGAATCAACTTGAGCTGATACTTTTTGATTGGTTCCGACATTCCAAAGTTGCTGAATGTCATCTTGTAAATGTTTTGTTACAAACTCCTCCCCTTCTCGAAGTTGTAAAAATTGACGCAAATAATTTTCCTTTGTTTTTTCCAAACCTTCAAAATCAATTACCTCAATCGTCCAAATTTCTTCTTGCGAAAAAAGAAAATTAGTACCCAAAAATATAAATAGGAAAAGAATAATTATTTTTCTCAAAGTCGGAAATTAGGTTAGAAAAAATACAAAGATAGTGTAAACTCTCGATATCACCCCCGCCCTCTAAAGAGGAATTTGAGGCTAAAATGTCTCCATCTGCAAGTTAATTCTCGTCTTCGTCAATTCAATTTTTTTCCGCATTCGATTGAAGTACCATGATCGTTGTTTTTCTCCTTGTACACTCATCAAAATGGATTTCGACCTAATCTTTTCAAAAAACGATTGAGTAAAATCACACATGCGTTGATCATTGATTTTCAAGAAGTTAGGGTTAGTGTAACTAGAGTAAACCGCTTTCCCTGCAACTGTATCAAAGAGAATAGTATTATTGCAATACACCATTTCATTGTGGTATAATTTGATCTCGCCACCCTTGATTTCTTGCGATTGATTAGGCATAAATTTGTATCCTAATTTGGCAGTTGTTTCCATGTGATTAGCTAGATCATCGAGTCGTTTGCAAAGAGTCATGGCATCTTCCAAGTCAGAAAAATGACCACTATTTACATGGTATTCGATTTGATTTAGTGTATTATCCAAAATGTCCGTAGTCCACAATTCAATGCTCGGAAGCTTTACATAATATTTCAACATGTCTTGCGCCATTTCCATTCCATGCGGCCCAATTACATTAAAATTAAACTTCATATCATCTAAATAATCAAACATCCAAACTGCTCGACCCCAAATGTAAATTTTGAATTGCAATATTTCTGGAAAATAAAAATATACAAACAATGGCACATCCGAAGTTGCATAATACATACTTGTGTTGGGCAAATGCTGTACCTTTCCCATCAACTTATGAATGCCTTTTAAATAGTCAGAAACATTTTTAATTTCTTTGGTAAAAGGATTAAAACTGCAAAAAACAGTATTCGCATCTTCGAAAACATAAGAATCCAAAGACAGATTATATTTTTGTGCCAAGGCAGCCAATTCATCAGGTGCCAAAAGTGTATCACCACGCAAACGACGATAAACGGCATCCTTACCCACACCAAATAAATTAGTGAGTTCTTCTACTGCAATTGATTTTTTGGGAAACTTGGCGAGTACATCTTCAAAAAGCTGATCTTGTAACGTTTTATTCATTTTACTTATTTGTCTTTGTAGTAGTTGTAGTTTGGCCTTTCTAAGGATAAATTTAGGCAAAAAAAATGAAAGGAATATACTCCAAAAAGTCTTTAATAATTCTTATCTTTTCTGCACTTACTTTTTCTCTAGAAAAATGAAAAATAATCACCACTTCATGAGATCTTCCTCTAAAATATTATTTGTAATTACATTGTTATTAATTTCGATTTTTCCTTTAAAGATTTCGAATGGATGTTGGAGTTATGCTCCTTACTTTGTTGGTTACTCTATTTTACATCCAAATATTTCGGAAGGGGTCATCGAAAAACCTTTCGTTTTCACCTATTCTTATTTTGGTAGGAATTGGGCACAAGATGGTTTTGCAGAAAAGAAAATCGATAAAAACATTGAAGAGTGGAAAAATTATTTTTGTGGAAAACCAAAACTGGAAGACCTTAGTTTTATCATTTACGAATCCTCTATTGAAGATTTAGAAAAATTAAGATTACGGCAAGTTGATGCTAATGCGATTATTCCAGACACGTTAAAAAACAACTCATTTGTCCAAACATTTAGTCAATATAAATTTCCTGATTTTTTAGATTATTTAATTTTTGCAAAAGAATGTGAACCTCACTTCCAAGAATATTATGCTTGGAAAAAGAATAAACCTGCCTTTGGAAATAAGAAATTATTACTGGCGCAAGGAATTGAAAATTATAATAAGGTGAGTGATGGCTTTCTAAAATTAAGATATGGTTATCAACTATTAAGGCTCATTTGGTACACAAATGGAGATGTAGAAAAGGCCTACAATAACTTTATAAAACCGCTCTCTTCAATAAAAAGTGTTATTCAAAATCTTTCCATCGAACGACTTGGCGGTTGGTTATCTCGATCTAAAAACGAACAAAAATCTATTTACGGAAATGTATTGTTATCAAAATCATTGATTGGAAACCTAGATCGAGGAAAGAACGTTTTTTTAAGTCTTAATATTAAAGATCAAATCGAATGGGATCAAACTATTGCTGCTTGCGAGAATGACGAACAACGCTCGCTAATCCATTATTTACGGGCATTAGACAAACATAGCGTCGCTCTCGACGATATGAAATCAATGTATAAATTTCATCCAAAATCAAAGGCCTTAGAAATATTGATGACTCGCGAAATGCAAAAAATCGAGTTAAAATATTTAAGAAAAAGTGTCAATAGTTTTAAAAAATGGGACGAAGTTTCAGATCCTAATTATGGCATTCCTTCTACTCATATTTTAAAATATATTGAAAGGATAAAACCGTTTGTAAAAATGATTGCCTCCGAGAAAAAATGTAACAATCCTGCTTATTGGATGATGATGGATGGATACTTGGAATACCTAACTCACGATCATCAAGTAGCTCAAAATATTTTCCAACAAGCAAAAACGGAAGTACAAAAACAAACTATTTTACATCATCAAATTGAATTATTGGAATTTGCCAACTTACTTAGTTTGATGAATACAATGAACGAAAAAATGGAAAATCAATTTGAGCAAATCATGAAACACAACAAAGCTTTTGTTAGACAAGCTCAAGGAAGCCCTGATTTTTTTATGGAAAAAATAGCAGCACTTTATGCGCAAGATGGAGCAGTAGGAAAAGCTTATCTGTGTAATTATGATATTTATGGTTTAAAGTTTTTTCCAAATTCAAAAGATGCTAAAGCAGTTTTAGCACTTTACGATAAACCAGATAAAAATGATTTTGAAAAATATCTTTTGGAGGATGAAAATATAAAAACGAGAAATGAAATAGTGGATATTTTGGGAACTTCTTATTTAGGAGAAGATCAAATGGAAAAAGCAATTGAGGTATTTCAAACGATTCCTGAATTTGGGGAAAAATTTAAAAGTCCATTTCGAACTTATATTTTTCAACATCAAATGGAAAAGAAATATCCAGCAATCAAAAATTTATCAAAGCTTGAAATTGCACAAAAAGTACTTGATCTAAAAAATGAGATTTCTTTAAATCCTATGACTTCTGCAACTGAACATTTGGCCTTAGGAAATTATCACTTCAACACTTCTTATTTTGGTTATGCTTGGAAAGTGAAAGATTATTTTATTTCTACTTCCAGCAGAAATAATAAGCCCAATCAATTTATTTATGAAGATAATGGTTGGGTCAAAGGCAATAAAGAATTTATGGATTTGTCTCTTGCTAGAAAGCATTTTAAAAAAGTTTTTGATTTGACAAAGGCCCCAGAACTCCATGCAAAAGCAACATTGATGTTATCAGAATTAGAAAAAATCAATAACTATCTAAAAACCGTCAACGATAAAAATAACAAAAAACACCAATCTAAATATTATCTAACTCGTTTGGAAAATGACTATTTCGAAACAAAATTCTATGAAGAGTATTTAAAAGAATGTGCTCCTTATAATGAATATTAAATGCACTAAAACCCCAACCAAAAAATAAATATTCAAGGGCAATTTACAGCCGTGAAATAGTTTTATAAAGAAAGCCCGAATCTAAAATTAAGATTCGGGCTTTTTTCTCGTTTTAAAGATCCTTACAATTTACTCACGATAAATTTTTTCGAAAACCGTTTATGATTTTCTACTTTAAATGAAATCGTGTACAATCCACTTACCAAACCACTCACATCAAATTGCATTGCTTGACTTGGAAAAGAAAGGTATTTTCTTTCTAAAACCTTTTGTCCAAAAGTATTATAAATTTCTACTGTTCCTTCCATGCCTGCGAAGTCTCTCATTTCTGCATGTAATTTTTCCTCTGTTGGATTTGGGTAAATTAATACATTATCAAAATTAATATCAAATTCTACTCGTCTGATTTTTGAATAAAAATGATTTCCATCATTTGTATTTGCTTTCAATCGATAAAAATTTTCTCCATAAAATGGATCAACATCTCTAGTTTGATAATGCCGAAGTGTCGCACTTTGTTTCGAATTTATTTTTTCTAAAAATTGAAATCCAGCAAAGTCATTTGACACTTCAATTTCATAAAAATCAATATGCTCGTCTTTGTTCATCACCCAATCAATGACAGATTGCCGCCCTTCTTTTTTTACAGAAAAATCTAAAATATCAGGTACTACAAAGGATATGGTTGCATTGCCATTAGTGAAAGTAATCGTCTCTGTGATGTTACAAACTTCCACCCAATTATTATCAAAAGTTTGCACTCCGATAATATAATTTCCGTCAGGTAAATTTTCATAAATCTCCGGATTATTACAAGGAGTTCCCCATAAATTACAATTCGATAAAAGAGAATAATTTTGATCATAAAGATTGACAGAAACAATCGCATCAGTTAATCCTGAAACAGTAATTGTAGCATTTGCTCCTGTTATCGAAACGTTACAACCGTTCTGAGGAACAGTACCTTCGCAAGTACAGCCATCTGCTAAAATCACATCATCAATCGTATTTGCATTTCCATCGTCACAAGATATTCCTGCTGTAGTTGGCACATTTGGATTGCTATCATCACAATCTTCATCTGCACAAACTCCATCATTATCAGCATCACCTCCAAAATCATCACAAGGATCTGGCCCAACAACTCCTGTAACTTCTACTGGAATAAATAAGTCACAGATTTGGTTCCAATTACTATCAAAAGTCTGGATACTAACAAAATAATTCCCTGCAGAAAGACTAGTTATTATCTCTGAAGTACCACATGGACTTCCCCAAGGATTACAATTAAAGACTTGGTTAAAACCAATATCTAAAACAGACGCTGACACTATCGGATCAGTCAATCCAGCAATTGTAATTACGCTACCATCGCTGGAAACATTGACATTACAACCTCCAGAGTCAGGTGTTCCTTGACAAGTACATCCATCAGCCAAAATCATGTCATTAGATGTGGACGCATCATTATCGTCACATGATGCTCCTTCTGTTGCAGGTAAATTTGGATTATTGTCATCGCAATCTTCATCGGCGCAAACTCCATCTCCATCAGCATCTCCTCCATTATTACCACATGGATTGGAGCCAATATTTGAGATAGTAATCGTTTCTGAAATATTACAAATGCCTACCCAGTTCCCATCAAAAGATTGAATAGCAACATTGTAATTTCCGTCAGGTAAATTATTTATAACTTCGCTTGCATTACATGGAATTCCCCAAGGTGTACAATTAAAAACCAAACCTCCAGTCTGGTCATATACAGAAATTGACACAATTGGATCAGTCAAATTTGAAATATTAATTGAACCATTTGAATTTGTAACAATGATATTACATCCTCCTGTTGTTGGTGTTCCTTCGCAAGTGCAACCGTCTGCCAAAATCACATCATTATCTGTTTCAGGATTTCCATCATTACAAGTTGTTCCTTGAGTTGTTGGCAAACTGGGGTCATTCGGAGCACAATCTTCATTATCACATATACCATCACCGTCAGAATCATCTGTCGCTGCCAATGGACAAATATCACATCCATTTGGAGTACCATCATTATCTGAATCGGAGAAAAATGTCAAGGCTTTATTGAACGCATCCTCTCCTATTTTTTTCCCAATCAAACGCCCTGGTGCATCATCAGCTGGCGGGTGAATTCCTCCCCAAATTCTAGACAAAGCAGATTGATCTGCTGCATCTCGATAAGTCGCCCATTGCAATTCTATATCAACACTTGGCCCGTCTTCGAAAACCAAAAACTCATTTTGTTCAGCAGTAAAAGTTCCCATTCCTCCAGGGAAATATTCATCCCCTGTGAAGCTAGTCAAGACTTCTGCCGCAGCTCTCGAAAACGTAGAGTGTCCAGAAACATACCCTGCAAAAGGTGGTGTAACAAACGAAGGTCGTTGATATGGCACCCATTCTTCTGCCAAAATCCAATCAACCCCTGCTTCATCAGTATCCACATTATTGATCACATCATGACCTCGCCATGCCTTCAATTTTATTTTTCCAACATTAATATTTCCTGCTCCAGCTAAAGGGTCACCTGCTGCAATTAATTCAATATAATTTGTCATCAATGGAATTCCCGCAGGATCATAGTTCGGTAAATTTGGATCAGAACTTTGTCCCAAATCTGCCATTCCTCGAATCGCAGATATTGGTCGAAGATAATCATACCAACCTTTGATCCCCCACGAAGTTACCGCTACATCATGCATAGCTCCACCTAATGTAAAATATGATTTCACATCCCATTCCATATCGTCGACAACTGCTCCTTGTCCTTGGATTTTCTTTTCCAGACTTGGATGATCTGAAACATTATTCATGATCGTAAACCAATGCCCAGGAGGTGTTTCAGAGTCAGGACCATCTGCCCAAAACTCAGCTAAAACTCTTGCGAAATCTGCTCGTGGAACTTGGTTAGTGGCATATGGTTGACCAGTAATCGGATTAGTTGAATAACCACTACTTTGAGTTCCTCCATCAATCTGATTATAAAAATTAGGGAAGTCTGCCCATGCAGTTGGAAGTGCATTTGAATTTCCTAAAGCAGCTGGAGAAATATCCATCATCACCCCATCTGTTGCATCTAAATGAGAAGACCAAATGGCAACTGTAGCAAAACCCCATTTATAAAAATCAGATTCTCCATTTCCATTTAATTGTAAAAGTGGTGGAGTACCAGGATCATGATAAACATTATAATTAAATCCGTCACGTGTATTTACTGTTAAGTCATTATCTGAAAGAGCAAATGAAGAAACTTGTCCCCACTCAGGGCTTAAAAAATCAGGTGTATTTCCTGGAATTTCATTTCCACTTTGATCTATAAAAAGTTGCAAAGTCAAAGGTTGCCATCGATTGTAATCCGAAATATTTGGATTCCCAGGAGCATCTACAATCATCGCTGGATTGACTGATTCATAAAATTGATTTTCATAACCATTCTGTTCATTCGATCCATCTTGCAAACCAAAATCAATAATGCATTGAGCAATATAATTTCCTAAGGCTGCTGAAGAACCAGTTGAGTAATTGGTTGAGGTAAAACTAATATCATATCCCAAAGTTGACATATGATTATCATATCCATTTTGTAAAATATCCGCTTGTGGTGAAGCAGAAAACCGATGAGAAAATATTCGATAAGCTGCATAACTTATAGCTTCATCTCTAGCTACTTGAACATTCGCAGGAGTATTTATTCCATTAAAACTACAAGCAAAACCATCAACCGTATTTCCTAATAAAAAAGTACAAGAATTATCATCATAAGCTGCCCAAGCATCCCACATTGCAATGGAAGTATGGAAAAGATTTCGAGCATGAACTGTTGGTCTGGCAAAATCTCTTCGAATAGATTCCAACAACATTTCATTCCATTGTCGAGCAACATTATGGTCTGTGGATATGATAGGATAATCAACAGGTTCTACACAATTCGGATCTGGATTATTTGGACATGGATCACAGGCATCTGGAATTCCATCCACATCAAAATCAGAGGCTCCACTCACTAAATCGCAATTGTCAGAAAGAAATACTCCATAGCCCGAACATTTCCCCAAAACAAAATCATCTAACCCATCATTATTAATATCCAAAATTCCAAAGTCATAAGTATTTGTTGCCCAATCATATGCCGTTGTTCCATAAGTATCAACCAACACTCCATTGACATTTTCCAAAATAGTAAATCGTCGATTAGAGTTACAAGGCGGAATATCTACATCCACATCTGACACTCCAACATCATAATCTCCATCCAAATCAAAATCAGCGGCATGCACATTTCCACCAAATCCATTGACACTTGTGGAATTAATTATTTGAGATGTAAAAGCAATGTTATTATCGGGAGTAATCGTATTCGAAGTCAATAAATAATCATTTCCATCATCTACCACATACACATCTAATTTTCCATCATCATTAAAATCTAAGACTTTAATCATATATGGACTACCACTTACGGGCGCGCTAATATTTTGCCAATTGTTAAAGTTTCCTGTTCCATCATTATATAAGATAATAACTCCACGACTATTCCAAGGAGTCACATTATAGAGTGTCGTCACTTTAATCACATCATTATCTCCATCATTATCTATGTCTAAAATTTCGGCAGCAGTTCCAAAAGCAGAGTTTCGTAAATCTCCTAATCGAGCTTCACTTTCATTAGTAAAAAAACCATTTCCATCATTGACAAAAAGAAAATCTTTAGCAATTCCTCCTCCTGCATTTTGTTTGTAATTGACAAAATAAATATCCATTGCGCCATTTCCTGTAATATCACCACCCCAAACGGCACAGATCAATGGAACGTCATCTAATGTCGTAGGAAAACGATTGGCAGTATCATCAACTAAACCTAACCAGTTTCCATTACCATCATTTCCTTGGTTTTTATAATACAGCGGTTCTTGATTAAAAGTATTGGCAACCACCACATCTTGCCATCCATCACCATCAAAATCACCAATAAAAACATCTCTCGCAAAAGTTGGATTAGAAATAAATTCAGGTGCGAATAGATTGGTTTGATCGGTTAAAACACCATTGACATTCATCAATAGCAAATCTGATTTGGCAGGTTCCGTTGGATTAGAAAATGGTTCTTTTCGAACCACAATCATATCAGTAAATCCATCATTATTCAAATCGCCTACTTCTATATCTTTTTCCTCATCATCTGAATTGGCGACAGAATTTAGTGTTAAATTAGTCGAAGTAATATCTTGCCACTCTAGCCATTGAGCAGAAATTAATATTGGAAAAGATAGTACAATTAAAAAAAGTAAAAGTCTTCGTGTGTTCATCTTAAATTTATTTCGTAGTTTATTTTTTATAGAAAAATCAGTATCTCCAATCCAATTATGAATTGAAAAATTAATATTGAAGTGGTTTAAAAATGTTTATAGAAACCGAGTTGGAAGGTTTGTGAATACTGACGAAGCTATTTTTTCGTTTAATAGCCATAAAAGCTATGAAAAAAACAAAAACGGAAACTCAATATTTACAATACTTTCAACGCAGGTTAACTAGACATTTTTAAACAACTTCATTAATAATATTTGTTGTAAAAATGATTAGGTGAATGGAATTTGAAAATCATCAAAAAGAACAAACCCTTTTGATGAGAAAATTAGTTGTAAGTTTTATGGATATTGAATAATCGAAGGTTAGAATATTAAATCAAAATTAATATTTTTTCTTGAAAAATTTAGAATATTAAGAAAATATAGAAATACTTAAAAAAAATTAGAGGTCATATGCAGCATTTTAAAAAAAAGCGCATATTACTTTATAAGTCAGCCCCTTCTTCAATCAGGCTTCCACTTTTAATCTACTTATCCAAGGAAGTATCGAGTTTAGTAGTGCATAGGAAAACATATAGCTAATCAGAAATTTATTTTCTTCATACTAACTTGTGTGAGAAGAATTCAACATTTGACTTCATTTGTTTGACGTTGAACGTTTTATGTTTTATGTTTTATGTTTTATGGTCGTTTATATAATTCTATTTAGAATAAACTTCCTTATATAATATCCCGATTTTAAGAATTCTAAAACCATTAAAAGGCATGCATACTATTTCCAATTTAATTACACGCTATTTAAAATCTATCTCCACCTTTTCTTTAATTTTCATCTTTTTTAATAATTCAATAATTGCCCAATCAAACCAATCTTTTGAATGGGAAAAAGAATTGTCGCAGGCAAAAGGTCAAAATCGAGTT
Source organism: Saprospiraceae bacterium (assembly GCA_045106765.1). GTDB lineage: Bacteria > Bacteroidota > Bacteroidia > Chitinophagales > Saprospiraceae > CAJQQY01. The sequence continues at coordinate 11,379 of JBGCFD010000006.1, forward strand.
GATATCATTCTTAAAATATCGACAGAGTTAATAAAAGAAAATCTAACCATTACTGATTCCTTAGCAAGAGAGGGAATAACCCTATCAAAACAGCTTGGCGACTCTTTGTCAATGCACCGACTAGGAACTAACATAGGAAGAGTATTTTATTATCAAGATGAAATTGACAAAGGTTTTGAATGGACTCAAAAAAGTTTAGACTACTTTAAACAAGACCAGAATTTAGCTTTTGACAAAGCCAAACTACAGTTATTTTTAGCGGATCTTTATATAAAAAGAAGAGCATATATCAAAGCTGAAAATTTATTGTCGAAAAGTAAATCCTATTTTGAAAGCGTTGGCGATTCTCTTTGGCTAGGTGAAATAGCTCATTCAAAAGGTATTATGAATTATGGTAAAAAAGAATTTAAAGAGGCCTTAGATTATTTCTCCAAAACATTAAAGATTGGTGAACGATTAGAAAACAAGGAACTTATTGCTATGGCTAAAAACAATATCGGTTTAATAAATATAAGACATGGTTTTTATCCCGATGCATTAGCAATGTTGCTAAAAGTATACCCAATGAAAACAAGCAATCTCGTAAAAGCACAATGCTATTCCAACATTGGAAAAATCTATGGATCACTTAAAGATTGGGAATCATCAATGAAATATATGCAAATGGGCCTCGAACTAGAAAAGAAAATAGGATTAGAGAATGGTATTTGGAAAAGCTTAAAAAATATTGGAATTGTACATAAAAAACAAATGAACTTTGGAGAGGCTATGAAATATTTTGAACGTAGTCTTGCTATTCAAAGAAAAAGAAACCTTTATCCAGGTTCGCTTTTAAGTACAATGGGAAATGTTTATAATCAATTGGGGCAACCTGAAAAAGCAAATGAATATTTTGATGAATATAAAAAATTAGCTGAAGTCAATAATGATTGGGAGGCAATGTGGGGAATTAATTATAACCTGGGTCAATACGCCCTTCATACAAAGCAATATGATGAAGCCTTAAAGCTCTTTTTAAAAAGTTATGACATTGCACAAGAGAAAAAAAACCTACGCATTTTAATACTTAATAATGAAGGTCTAAGTGAGGTTTATGATTCTTTGGGAAATGAGGAAAAAGCTAAATTCCATAGAGAAGAGTACGCCATTTATAATAATAGTATTAATAATATTCCAAAAGATGAAATAATAAAAGCATTGGAACAAATGCATAAACCTGAACTTCAAAAAGACAGCATAGATTCAATCAGTCAAAGGAAAAATTTAGGAAACCAAAGAAAAGATCTTTTAAGTAAAAAAAATATTCTGTTAGGGATTACTCTTTTAATGCTATTTAGTTTTACTTTTTTTTATTTTAGATGGAATCAAAAAAAAGAATATGTTCCTCTTCAGGATAAATCATTAAACCAAACCAAAATAGATCATTACTTCAAAGAATTATTTACTCGTTTGGATCAAAATAAAATCAATTCCGAATCAAATAATAATACCTCACTTCATCAAAATATCACTCCCATAAATGACATGACCGAGTTTTTAAGAGATAATTTATCTACTCCAAATGATTGGGTCTCTTTTGAACAATACTTTGAAAAAGTACATAAAGATTTTTTCAAAAATCTCAAATTTAATCATCCAACTATTTCAACTAATGAATTGAATATGTGTGCTTTATTAAAACTCAATCTTCGAAACAAAGATATTGCACACATCATGGGAATCAGTCCTGGTAGTGTTCGGAAAGCACAAAATCGATTATCCAAAAAATTAGAGCTTTCTTCTGATGAAGTTTTACGGGATTTTGTCATAAAACTATAAGAAACCCTTTATTTATGGGCTTGTCTACTAAATGTCTTGCCTCTGTCTCTCGTTTGTCTTGCAGCTAAATTGTGATTTAGTCTGTTTTCATATACATTTATCATATTATTTTATTGGCCTCTAAAATATCTCTTGTATTCTATTTATGATTAAAGAAAATTCAAAATCTTAATCAAAATACAAGCTTCCTTAATCAAAGTCTTTGATCTTATTTTTTTAACCTGAACCCTCCAAGGTTCACAATACAATTTATAATATGAAAAAGTTATTAAAACTTGTTCTCCTAGTTGGTCTATTCATCTCAGTCTCTTCCTCTGAGATATTTTCTCAAACAATCACCAATAATACAGATTGTGCTTTTACTATTATTGTATTTTATTCTGCTCCAGACTGTGATACCGAAACTGTATCCGTTCCTGCGAATGGCGGTGTTGTAACTGTACAACACAAAATTAATACTGCAAGAGGATACGCTAATCAACTTACGTTTGGGGCACCTTGCGTTTTTCATCTTTCTAATGGTGAATGTACTCCAATGACTGCTGAGGAGACTACTTCAAATTGTGGTATTGGTGCAACTTGTGCTAGTTATACCGCCACCTTAACTTTCGCTACTGGCAACCTTGTTATAAATTAGAGACGAAAAAATATTCCCTCCTTAATCAGACTAAAGATTTTATTTTTTAAAACCTGAACCTCCTAAGGTTCATAAAACAATTTATTATGAAAAAGTTATTAAATCTTGTTCTGCTAGTTGGGCTTTTTATTTCAGTATCCTCTTCTGAGATATTTTCCCAAACCATCACCAATAATACAGACTGTCCCATGACAATTATTGTATTTCATAGTTGTAGTGATAATGTAGTTTATACTGTTGATGCAAATGATACTGAGACAATGAGTGATCCTGCTGTCGCAGCTTCAGTTAGCGCTGTTCAATTTACTTTAGGACCTTGTGGTTTTAGATTAACCGACGGAACATGTGTACCTGGAAGCAATACTGGTATAGCTAATTGTCCTGGTGCAATTTGCGAAACATATTCAGGAGTCTTAGATGCAAATGGTGATATTACCATAAATTAAATTCAGTACTGAACCATAATTATGATTCAGTACTTAGTAGAAATAAGATTCTACTTCGATCAAAAAAAAGCCTTAATATCTACATTGATATTAAGGTTTTTTTAGATGTTTTTTTGAGCGTATCTAACTATCTTTCTAAATACAATTTATTTCAAACAGCTTTTCGATAACAAGAGGCATCCTTTAATCGTTAAGAAACTAGTTAAACTTGAATAACATCTTATGAAATATATTTTACTACTTTTTGTACTCCCCTTTCTTTTTCAAGCAGACGAAGGAATCGAATGGATTACTCCTATCGAGCATGACTTTGGAGATATTTTTCACAAAGAACCTGCGGAATTTCATTTCGAATTTAAAAATACTAGCAGCGACTCCATTCTCATCGACAATGTGCGAACGACCTGCGGTTGCACTACTCCAGATTGGACATGGGATCCAATTCCTCCAGATTCGACCAGCCAAATCAAAGTAGTTTTTGATGCTAAAAAAAAGGGATATTTTAAAAAGAAAATAAAAGTCTACTTTAGCAACCAAAGAAAAGGAACTACCCTAAAAATAAAAGGATATGTTGAATCACTTGATTAAGAAAACGTTGAACGTTAGACGTTTTATGTTTCACGGACCGTTTAACGTAAAACGTCTAACGTTGAACGTCTTCTTTTTCCTCCTCATTTTTCAAAATACAAGTATGGCGCAATCAAAACCTCAATTGATTTACTTTGGTGATCCGATGTGTTCTTGGTGTTATGGATTTTCTCCTGAAATATCAGAAGCCTTAGATTCACTTTCCGAAGATGTTGATTTTCAACTAGTTATGGGTGGACTTCGCCCCTATAATAAGGAGACGATGGCTGATCTTGGCGATTTTTTACAACATCATTGGGAGGATGTCAACAAGCGAAGTGGGCAATCTTTTAGCTATGAAATTCTAAAAGATAAAACTTTTGTTTACGATACCGAACCTGCTTGTCGAGCAATCGTTTTGATGCGAACATTAAAACCAGAATCAGAGTTTGATTTTTTTAAAAAAGTACAAACTGAATTTTATAAGGAAAATAAAAACACTAATCTCACCGAAACTTTTGCTGAATTAGCGGAAGAATATGGATTAAATAAAGCGGAGTTTACAAAAAAATTCGAGTCAGATGAGTTTAAAGAAAAGGTAAAAAAAGATTTTACTTATTCTCAAAGTATTGGTGTTCGGAGTTTTCCAACTGTAGTTTTAAAAAATGGAGATGATCTTTATTTGATTGCTCAAGGATTTGTTGAAGCGGAAACGATTATTGAGAAATGTGAGAAAATTATTGATAAAAAATAGATGTTCTTTTTACCACATAGAAAACATAGATTGATATTATCCACTAAGGAATTCTATGTTTTCTATGTACCTATGTGGTAAAATTTAATCCCCTCTTACTTTCTCTCCGTCGAAAAAAACTAACTACTCTTCTACATTAAGAAAACCATAACATTTTCTAATTCACATTTTAATTTATCTTTGCGAGATTGAAAAATGAAAATATGGAACATCGACCCATATTCTTCGTTTTTAATTAATGAAAGTCTATTCCAAAAACGTCAAACGTTCAACGTTCAACGTCAAACGAATCACCTTCAATCTATCGAAATTTTTATTTTAAAAATCAAACAGAAAGAACTGTGAGTATTTTACTTTTTTTCCTAATTAGTTATTTATTGACTTGCTTCACTTTGCAAAAGTTATTTGAAAAAGCAGGTGTTGAAGCTAAGAAAGCGTGGATTCCTGGAACCAACTTTGTCGAGTGGTGTAAAATCGTTGGACAAAAACCATCACATGCTTTGTGGATGTTATTTCCAATTGTCAATTTTTTCATTTGGGCTGGCCTTTGTGTTGACATGGTTCGATCATTTGGGAAACATGATTTTGGATCAGCAGCCTTGGCAGTAATTTTTGCCCCTTATATTTTTTGGAAAATCGGAAATGATCCCAACGCAAAATATGAAGGACCAATTTTGGAAAATGAAAAAAAGTATTTCGCTGAAATCCAAACTGCCATCGAGTCTAATGATAAATTTAAGCTTCAAAAATTACGTGCTAAAAATCCATATCAAAAAGGCCCAATTCGAGAATGGGCAGAGGCAATTGTTTTTGCCGTTTTTGCTGCAGCATTTATTCGAATGTTTTTGATCGAAGCATATGTAATTCCGACACCTTCGATGGAAGGGTCGCTTTTGGTGGGTGATTTTATGTTTGTGAGCAAAGCGCATTATGGAATTCGAACACCTATGACGGTAGCAATGATTCCACTTTTACACAATACGATTCCTTACTTGAATTCTGAATCTTATTTAAAAACACCAAGCTTGGGTTATCATCGATTGCCAGCTATTGCTGAAATTAAAAATAATGATCCAATTGTTTTTAATTACCCTGAGGGAGATAGTGTTTATTTTACTAGCAATCCAAATTCAAGAAGACTTGTTTGGACAGCTGAAGATGTCAGGCGAAATCCAGAAGTAGCTAAATATGCTAAAAAAAGAAATTTACGACTAAGACCAATCGACAAAAGAGATCACTATATCAAAAGATGTATTGGTATTCCTGGCGATGTAATGGAAATAAAAGATCGACAAGTTTTCATCAATGGAAAACCACTTAAAAATTCTGAAAACATTCAATTTCAATATAATGTCCAAGGAGTCGAAGTACCAACCAAAACAGATCAAGATAAATTTTTTGAAAAACTAGAAGAAATTGGTGTAACTACTGCACCTGCTGTTGGAGATATTTCAAGAAATAGAGAAGGTAACGGCTTCAATATGCAACTTAGCGAAAGTCAAAAAAACACTATTAAAACTTGGTATCCAAATGCAGTTATCACAGTCGTGGAAAACAAGCCTAATCCTATTAAGGCAAAAGCAAGAATTTTTCCGCACGACGCTCGATACTTTGGAGATTGGACAATTGATAATTTTGGTCCAGTAACCATTCCCAAAAAAGGAGCAACCGTTTCTTTGAACAAACAAACTATTGCACTTTATCGTCGAATCATCAATGTGTATGAAAAAAATACCTTAGTTGAAAAAAATGGAACCTTCACCATTAATGGTCAACCTGCAACTGAATATACTTTCCAACAAGATTACTTTTGGGGTATGGGAGACAATCGCCATGCTTCAGAGGATTGTCGATATTTTGGGTTTATTCCAGAAAATCACATTGTTGGAAAACCGCTTTTCATTTGGTTCTCTACCAAAAATGGAAATATGGGAAATGGGATCAATTGGAATCGAATTTTCTCAGGTGCATACAAGATGTAATTGTAGTGTTATAATTTCAAAAATAACGTTGTTTTTGAAAACAGGGCTGTTAGCGTTTCGAGCGCTAGCAGCCCTTCTTCATGGAAAGTACTTATTTAGCTTCTCTTGAAAGCACACATTTTTAAATTTTGATTTTGATGATAATTGATTAATTTTAACCAAACAATCTAATTTATACCGTATATGTTACAAGCCATTATCGATTTTTTTAAAAACCTTTTCTCCTCCTTTTCTGGAGACAAAAAAGAAACGACTTCTCCTACTTCGACAAATCCTGTTGATATTCCAACAACAGAAGATAATCTTCCTGAAATTGTCGATGTAGAACCTCAAGATGGTGCAGATATGCCATTGGAAAAATTAGACGAAGATGTTGTTTTGGTAAATGTAGAAGTTGATGTTCCAATCATCGATGAACTTCCAGTAGAAACTTCTGAACCTGATCCTTCCACCAAAACAATAGATACAGATCCTCCAAAAGAAACTACTCCTGAACACACTCCTCGCTATCTTTGGATTCTAGATAATGGTCACGGTAAAAAGACAAAAGGTAAGCGTTCGCCAAAATGGAATGATGGAAAACAAGTGTTGGAATACGAACTCAATAGAGGCATCGTCAAAAAAATTATAGAAGCACTTGAAGTAAAAGGAATCCAATATCATAATCTCGTTCCCGAAGAGAATGTAGGTAATATTTTAAAAACTAGAGTCGCTCGTGCCAATGCTTTAAATGCGAAATCAGATTTACCATCTGTCTATATTTCTATTCATTCCAATGCTGGACCTGAAGATCAACCAGGTAATTGGTCCTCTGCTGATGGTATCGAAACCTGGTATTATCGAACCAGTCTAGATGGAAGAAAGATTGCTAAGGTTTTCCAAAAAAACTTAATTTCAAAAATAGGTTGGAACAATCGAGGTGCACGCACCGGCATGGCTTTCTATATTTTAAAATATACTTCGATGCCTGCGATCTTAACTGAAAATGGTTTTTTCAATAACAAAATAGAAGGTCGAAAATTGTTAGAAGAGGAAACTCGGCAACTCATTGCTGATGCTCATGTAAACGCAATTATGGAAATTGAAAAATACGGCTTCAAAGGTTTTCAAGGATAATTTTTAAGTTAAGTATACCCAAAAAGTGACTTTTAAGATAAAAAACAAAACATGAGAAAAACCCTAATTTTATTGACGTGTATATATTGTTGGAATATCACTTCCGCTCAATTACCTAACACCAATATTTACCTTTTCCAAATGGAACAACAAGGCGATAGCTCGATCCATTTCACTAATCCACAATTCCTAACCGCTTTTAATTCGAGTGGTTATAATAATCAACCTTCTTTTATCTCAAACGATGAGATTTACTTTTCGATGGGCTCTACTTCCGAAGAATCCCAAACAGATATTGTTTCTTTAAATTTGAGAAATCGAGTAAAAACTAAAGTTACTCAATCAGAAGATCGAGAATATTCTCCTACTGCCCTGCTGGAACCTTACTATTTTAGTTGTGTTAGACAAGAGGCTGATGGAAAAAATACACAAAGACTTTGGTATTTTCCGATTGACAGATCGAGTAGTGGAAAACCACTTTTACCGATCCAAACCAATGTTGGATATCATTGCTGGTTGAAGAATGACATGGTCGCACTTTTTATTGTTGGAGATCCTCACAAGTTAGCCATCGCGAATACTTTAGATAAATCAGTCGTTACGTTGACTTCTAATATTGGTAGATGTTTGCAGCGATTGCCCAATGGGAATTTAGCATTTATTCACAAAGGGTCAGAGACGAATTGGACAATCAAAGAATTAGATCTTAACACCATGCGAAGCAAGACTATTGTCTCAACAGTTGCTCAAAGCGAAGATTTTGTGGTACTTCCTGATAATACTTTTTTGATGGCACAAGGCAGTAAATTATTTAAATATAAAAAAGGTTGGGATACGAATTGGTTGCAAGTAGCTAATTTTGAGAAACTTAATTTGAAAAATATTACTCGAATGGCAATTAGTCAAAATGGAAAAATTGCATTGGTTGATGTGAAGTAACTGTAATTAAAAGTATCGGATACCTCGAAGATATTCAATACTTAATCTGCCAATTTCAAAAACTAAAAACATGAAAAAAATTGTTCTTCTCCTCCTTGTAATCCTCCCTTTTCTTACTTTTTCCCAAAGCAAAAGAGCCTACAAAAAAGAAGTCAAAAAATTCCGAAAGCATTACAAACAAGAATTTTTGGACGAAGCTCGTTCGCCTTTTTATAAGGATAAAGAAGGAATGAAGGACATGCGATTTTACAAAGCCAACCGAAAATATAAATTGCCTGCTACTTTTAAACGAACGCCAGAAGCAGTTCCATTTAAGATGGCGACCTACAGCGGAATGACTAAAGATTATGTGATGTACGGCATCGCAACCGTTGATTTGAATGATAAAAAAGTCGATGTTCACATTTACCAAAGTCTTCGATTGAGAGAATTAGAAGAATATAAAGATTATCTTTTTATTCCTTTCCATGATCTGACCAATGACGAATCTACCTACGGTGGAGGAAGATATATTGATTTAAAAATGAGCGACATCAAAGGCGATAAGGTGATGATTGATTTTAATCGATGTTATAATCCTTGGTGTGCATTTAGTGATGGATATAATTGTCCTGTACCGCCGAAGGAAAATCATTTTGAGGTAAAAATTGAAGCGGGGGAAAAGATGTTTGTAGGAAAAAAGAAAAAGTGAGATCGTTGATCGTTCAATGATAAATAATTCATTTTAAAACAAAAAAAGCTGAAACCTCAAATGAGATTTCAGCTTTTCCTTTTCAACTAAAAAATTAGATTATTGTTTTGTCGCTTCAAATGTACATGATGAAATCACATCTGTCAACATATTACCATTAAATGTAATAGATCCAGATATATCACCTCCTGCAGTACTAACAGTATATGTCATACTTGAGCAATCAAAAGACAATGTTCCAGTTCCTGTAATAACTGTACCTCCTGTAGCAGTTACAGTTACTAAAATTTCTGTATCTGTTGATCCTTTAGCGAAATCATATGTTGCAAAATCACAAAGACCAACATTTCCACTAGTTATATTCCACGTTCCCACTACATCCGCACTACAATGAGTACCGCAATCTGCCCCAGAGTATCCAGTAGAACAATCACAAGTCCCATCCAAACAGATTCCGTCATTTAGACAAGTTACATCTTCACAAGGATCACTTTCACAAGATTGAAAAAGTGAAACAGTTAAGAATAAAGCTAACACAGATAAAAATTTAATCAATTTCATTTCATTTAGATTTTAAAAAGTTAGTGCCTACTCTGTTTTGGATTTTCAGCTTGCTCCATTTATGCGGGCACAAAGATAAGTTTTGATTTAAATTTTAGAAAAATTTGGATAAATAAAATTATTAAACCCTTGCTGTATAATTGGAACACAGATTGAGCAGATCAAGTGGGTTTAATAATTACAATAGGCTGGGAGAAAATCCGCATTAATCCGCTCAATCCGCTCAATCCGTATTCCCATCATACAACAGGAATTTAATAGATATTTTCCCCATCTTTGAGTTATCTTTTTTCAAAAAATTTAATAAAAAAATGCACCACATCGTCACCGATCAAATGCAACGGAAAGTAAAAATTCCAACTCAACCTAAAAGAATCATTTCCCTTGTTCCTTCACAAACGGAATTACTTTTCTATTTGGGACTTGACAAAGAAGTAATTGGAATTACAAAATTTTGTGTACATCCTCACGTTATGTTTAAGTCAAAACCAAGAGTCGGTGGCACCAAACAATATAATTTTGAAAAAATAAAATCACTCGAACCAGATTTGATTATTGGAAACAAAGAAGAAAATGATCAAACTCAAATCGAATTATTGGAAAAAGAATATCCCGTTTGGATGAGTGATATTTTCAACGTGGAAGATGCTTTGGAGATGATTTTGGAAATTGGAAAAATAGTCAACAGAAAGGCTGAAGCAAAAGTTTTAATTGAAAAAATAACAGATTCATTTCGTCATTGCAAAAAAGTGATCCAACAATTAATTCATCGTCCGAGAGTTGCATATTTTATTTGGAAAAATCCGACAATGGTTGCAGCTAGTCAAACTTTTATTCATGAAATGTTGGAGATAGCAGGTTTTGAAAATATCTTTGCAACTGAATCTCGGTATCCTCAAATCTCAGATAGCAAATTGGCGGCAGCACAACCTGAGGTGATTTTACTTTCATCTGAGCCCTTCCCGTTTAAAGAAAAGCACATTAAAGAAATACAAGCTATTTGTCCCGATGCTGATATTAGATTAGTAGATGGAGAGATATTTTCATGGTATGGAAATCGCTTATTATTAGCAGGTTCTTATTTAGAAAATCTGAGATTAAGTTTTGAAAAACAAAACAAACTAAAGGATAAAAATCTATAAATCAACAACTTACACATATTGTTATTTATGACTTATCGGAAAATTAAATTTTAGCTAAAACGTTTCTTTTTTATCTCAAAATCTAATTTTTCAATCTAAGTTCTAAATTTTAAGAAATTAAAAAATAAAGAAATATGAAATCCCTTTGGACTATTCTTTTTATCATTTTCACCTTTCCTCTTTTTTCTCAAAAAGAAAATTCAGCTGTTAGATATATTCCCAACGAATTTATTATTCAATTAGAAACAGGAACTAACCCATCTGCTTTTTTCCAAAAAATAAAAAAACAATGGGGAGAGTCAGGTATTACATTTCAAAAAGAACATCGGCTTTCTGAAAAACTCAATCTGTTTTCTTTAAAATCAAGTACAGATATTCAGGACGTAAATACATTGTTAGAAAACTTAACCAACCGATCAGAAGTTAAAGTTGCAGGTCAAAATTTTCAATTACAATCAAGAGAAAAGATTCCAAACGACCCGTTGTTTACTAGCCAATGGGATATGGAAATTATCAATGCTCCTGAGGTTTGGGAAACTACAACTGGAGGAGTAACTGCTTTGGGAGATACGATTGTAGTCGCGATGATGGAGAGTGGCGATTGGCGACATGATGATTTGCAAGATAATGTTTGGATCAATTGGAATGAAATAAATAATGATGGAATTGATAATGACGGGAATGGTTTTGTTGATGATTATTTCGGATGGAATGTAGTAGATTCTACTGACTTGATTGGGTTTGATTTTCAAGGTCACGGTATCCGCGTGGGAGGAATTATTGGAGCTAGAGGTGATAACGATATGGGAATTGCTGGTGTCAATTGGAATGTAAAAATCATGTGGGTTCAAAATAATTTGTTTATTGATAAAATTATCGAAGGCTACGAATATGTTTATCAAAATCGGAAATTATACAATGAAACAAATGGTGCAAAAGGTGCATTCATAGTTGCTTCCAATGGTTCATTTGGTATTGATGGAGATAGTCCAGATTATCCAGATGGATTACAATTGAGCGATAATCCACTATTTCCTCTTTGGTGTGAAGTGCATGAAATGCTCGGGGAAGTTGGTGTTTTGAATGTCGGTTCTACTAATAATAAAACGCTCAATGTGGATGAAGTTGGCGACATGCCTTCCATTTGTCCTACGGAACATTTGATCGTCGTAGCAGAAAGCGATAAACAAGATGAGTTGAGTTCTGGTTATGGAAAAACCCATGTAGATTTAACTGCGCCTGGAGATGGCTCGCCTTCAACTGGTCCTGACAATACTTATGCAACCATAGGTTCGACCTCAGGAGCAGCGCCACATGTTGCTGGCGGAATTGCATTGTTATATAGTTTGCCTTGCGAAAAATTAGCGTTGGCTGCTCGAGAAAATCCAAAAGAAACTTCGTTGGCAATGAGAGATATTATTCTTGGAGGTGTCGAAAGAAAAGACGATCAAGTTGGAAAAACTACTTCGGAAGGAAGACTCGATTTAGAAAAGAGTATGAAGTTAGTCAATGACTTTTGTGGAAGTGGAATTGATCTTTTGACCATCAATTCTATTTCTCCTAATCCAACTTCTGATTTTATTGAGGTAGAGTTTACACCAAATCAATATGGTGATTATGAGATTCTAATTTTTAATTCGATAGGTCAACTGATGGCAGAAACTAGTTTTACAGCAAAGGAATTTTTGCCTGCTAAATTTAAAGTGGAAGGAGTAGGTGCGTTGAAAACTGGGATTTACTTTCTAAGAATTTCAAATGAATTAGATTATACAACAGAGAAATTTTTGGTAGCGAAGGACTAGAGCAATTAAAACAACTTTCAAAATGGAAAAGCCATCTCGAAATTTCGAGATGGCTTTTTTTATAACCGATTCGAAGAATCATACTAAGGGATTTTGGGCTCGCCATCTTCTTCATCAAATCTTTTGAGTAGTTCTTTAATTGGATGCAATTTTAAGGATAATATTTTTTCAGTATCAGAATGAGCAGATTGTAATTTAGATTCATCGTATAATGGAATCACTTTTCCTAAATGCTCATGCAAAGTGTTAATCTGATTTGGTTCTGCATTATAGGAAGTAATATCTGCATTTTCGACGTCAACATCTTGAATATCAACGAGTTGCGAAGCTAAAGGTTTAGAACCTGGACTTTCAAAAGTAATCGCTTTTGAATTATCTTTCACCGCACAAAGTTCCGCCAAAACTGCTCCTAAGGAATGTCCTGTATGAATAATTACAGGTTCTTTTTTATATTCTTTGATATAGCTTTCTTTCGCTTTTTGGACAAAATGTTGCGCCGCCTCAAATTGTTGTAAAGGAATTTTTCCTTGAAGAATTTCATAATCATCATCCATATCTTTGATGATATCCCAAATCTTTCCATCATCCACAGCAATCGAAATTTGATCAAGAGACAACTCATTTATTTTTACATCCAAGTCCGTTCCACGATGCGCAATAATTAAATGGTTGGTTTTTTTATTAATATAAGCTCTTCCAAAATATCCACCTCTGGCAAATGTTTTTACGCCAACATAAGGAATCAACGCTCCCCAATCTTCATTATCCACCATATCTATAACTTTCCCCAAATCGATATTTAATCGGTCGCTGTAATTTTCTTCATCAAAATCTAAAAATGGATTTAAGTGGTCTGGTAATTCATCCGCTTCTTTGTCATCATAAACATGCGCGCTAAGCAAAGCATATTCGTAAGGAGTCGTCACCCCATTTTTTTGACAAGAAGAAAAGACAGAGGAAAAAAGAATCAGGTAAAAAAAGATACTTCGCATTTTGAGTTTTTTTTGAAATTAAAAATACCTTTTAAAACGATTTTAGCACGAAAGTTAATATGAATATGAGTAAAAACTAGATAAAGGTGTTTTTGCCACAGACTTAGACTGACTATTCTGATTTTCTAGGACTCTCCCAAAGTGGGAATCAAATATTATGTAACACTTCGCAAGAGAAATCACAAAAAGTCATAATAGTCAGTCTAAGTCTGTGGCAAAAAATCAAAATCGCAACCCTGTTTCAATCCCAACGTGATAAGCATTTTTATCATAAGAATAATCCGCAGGAATTAACTCAACTCTTCCAATCGTTTGAATAAAAAACTTTGGCCCATTTCTAATTTCAGTTTCCCAACCGAAGGAAAAATTAGACGTTAAATGCATATCACGAAATCCATTAGTTCGTTCTATTTTTTCTTCTCTAAAATTACCTCCAAATTGTTCAAAATATCTTTCTTTCCAATGAGAAAATATGTACGCATTAAACTGAATACCACTTTCCAAAAACAATCTATTTTCACGATTAATATTTTTTAAAATAAACCTCACTCTAAACGGTATTTCTGCAAAAAAATCTTGTGAATTTACTCGCAAATAATTGACGGATAAGATTTCAGCATTTTCCTCTATGGATGCTTTAAGATCTTCATAAGAAAGTCTTGCTGCCAGTCTAAATCCAGAAACTAAAAGCCATCGATCCCCAACTGGATAATTTACGTTAGCCCCAATTCTTAAGGTCTGAAAAGGTGACACATAGCGATCATGAAGTCGATCATTATCAAAATCAATTCGATCTCCATAATCATATCCAAAAACCAAATCAGTATGACAATTTTTAATTCCATATTGAGCAGAAACAAAGGCAGGCAAAAAGAGCAAAACAATAATTAAGTTTTTCATAATGTATTTTTTGATGTTAAAAAATAACGTCATTTCATATCTTATATTTTAATGTTAAAATTCGCTGTGTCTTTTTAGATATTGCTAAAAATCACCTGAAATTTGAATAAAAATCACTTCTTGATTTCTCTAAACTTCTTTTCTTTAGCAAGTGTTATATTCCTATCTTTGCACCCGATTTTGAAATAGAAAAAAGACAATGAGTACCAAAATAGAAAAAGAAGAAATAACCATAAAATTTGCAGGTGATTCTGGCGACGGAATGCAATTGACAGGTAGTTTATTTACAGGAAATACTGCCTTGACAGGAAGTGATTTAGCTACCTTCCCTGATTTTCCCGCAGAAATTAGAGCTCCGATTGGAACATTGGCTGGAGTTTCAGGTTTTCAATTACATTTTGGAAGCCGAAAAATTTATACACCAGGTGATGAATGTGATGTTCTCGTAGCAATGAATGCTGCTGCACTAAAAGCGAATTTGACCAATATCAAAAAAGCTGGAACGATCATTTTGAGTACTGATGGTTTTGACAAAAAGAATCTTCGTTTGGCGAAATATGCGGATGGCGAAAATCCCTTAGAAGATGATTCTTTAGCTAATTTTGAAGTTTTTAAAATCGACATAACAAAACTTACACGGGAAGCTTTAAAAGAATCGCCTCTCGGCACAAAAGAAAAAGATCGATGTAAAAACATGTTCGTGCTAGGATTTCTCTATTGGAGATATGATCGAACGATGCAAGGAACGATTGATTTCTTAACTCAAAAATTTGCTAAAAAACCTGACGTCCTCGAAGCTAACATCAAGTGCCTCAAAACTGGTTACCACTACGGGGACACTACCGAAACTTTTACGACTCAATATAAAGTAAAACCTGCTCCTCTTGCCAAAGGAACTTATCGAAGTATCAAAGGAAATGAAGCTTTGGTCATCGGATTAATTACTGCTGCCAGAAAATCAAAGTTGTCGCTTTTTTATGGAAGCTATCCAATTACGCCTGCGTCTGATATTTTGCACGGTTTGGCTAAACATAAAAACTATGGCGTCAAAACTTTCCAAGCAGAAGATGAGATTGCTGCAGTTTGTTCTGCCATCGGAGCATCGTATGGAGGAGATCTTGGAATCACGGGAACTTCCGGTCCAGGTCTAGCACTCAAAGGAGAAGCGATTGGTCTGGCGATGATGTTAGAATTACCGCTGGTGGTTGTGAATGTGCAGCGAGGTGGTCCATCAACAGGTTTGCCAACGAAGACCGAACAGTCTGATTTGTTGCAAGCGATGTATGGTCGAAATGGCGAATGTCCTTTGCCAGTAATTTCTGCTAGTTCGCCTTCTGATTGTTTTGAAGTTGCTATGGAAGCTTGTCGAATTGCGGTGCAACATATGATTCCCGTCATTTTATTGAGTGATGGATATATTGCCAATGGAGCAGAACCTTGGCGTTTTCCAAAGGCAGAAGATATTCCTTCGATTGAAGTTAATTTTAAAAAATCAATTGAATCGGAAGAAACTTATTTGCCTTACGAACGAGATGAAAAATTAGTGAGAGAATGGGCTTTGCCAGGTACTAAAGGTTTGGCACATCGTTTAGGTGGTTTGGAAAAAGAGGCGAACACCGGGAACGTTTCTTACGATCCTGCGAATCATGAATATATGGTCAAAACCCGAGAAGCGAAAGTTGATAAAATTGCAGATTTCATCCCTGAACAAAAAATTACGATGGGTGTGGAAAAAGGCGATTTATTAATTTTAGGTTGGGGGTCAACATTTGGAGTAATCGAATCGGTGACAAAAGAACTCGTTTCGGAAGGTCTTGAAGTGGGACATGCTCACTTGCGATACATTCGTCCTTTCCCAAAAAATTTGGGAGAAATTTTAAAAAATTATAAAAAAGTAATGATTCCAGAAATCAATAATGGTCAATTATCAAAAGTGATTCGTGACCAGTTTTTGATCGATGTAATTGAATTTAATAAAATACAGGGAGTGCCGATTATGAAGGCGGAGTTGAAGTATGCGGTGAAAGAGGTGTTAGAGAATATGTAATTTTTTTGCCACTGATTTGGACTGACTATTATGACTTTTTATGACTTTTTATGACTCTCCCATTGTGGATATTGAATTAAGTAACACCTCCCAAGAGAAGTCATAAAAAGTCATAATAGTCAGTCCAAGTCAGTGGCAAAAAAACAAATAATCATTGGCTACTAACAAATAATCGCCCAACCGCCCCACTTCCGAAAACTACCTTTTAAAAGTAAAAGGTTGGATGCATCTTTGAACTATACAAAATGAAATTATTCACTTAAATAGTTTAAAAATGAAAATTATCCAAGTTTTGATATTGATGTTATTATGTCTTGATTTTCAATCAGTTCAAGCGAATTCAACTTATGATTGGGGCGATACTTTACATGTTTGGGCGACCTCAGGATTAAATATGCGAGAAGGACCAGGGACAGATTTTCCAAAAATGAAGAAACTCGAATATGGAGACAAGGTGCAAGTGATTGATGATTATTTGAGATCGACTCCTTTGAGTTTGACTATCATTAAAAAAAGTAAAAAGAGTGATGCTTTTGTGATGAAAGGTCATTGGGTGAGAGTGATAATTGGAACTCAGGAAGGGTATGTTTTTGATGGGTATTTGTCGAGGTTGCCTGTGATAAAAAAAAGGAAAACCTCAAATATTAATGAGGTTCAATTTGAATCTTTCGAAACTTATTCTAAAAGAGAATTTGGAATTAAGTTTTTCGAATATGATTCTTTAGATCAAAAAGAATTACGATCCCATCATATTTATAAAAATGGATTTGTTAAAAAAATTGGAGGAGGAAGTTGTTATGATATGACAATGGAACTTGGTCAATTACAATTAAACGAAGCATATTTATTATTCAATAATACTTTTGGGTTTGAAAAAAATCTGAAAAATTTAATCTCTAGCAAAGATGAATATGATCAATACTTCAAAGTAAGAATTGAAAAAAAGAATAATATTTTTTATTCTTTTTCAATTGATAATGACAATTCAGGCTTTTCACTAGTATATGAAAATGGAAAGTTTTTTATTTACGATTGGGCATGCTGCTAAAAAAATAAACATCATGAAATTAAAATTCATCATCACCATTTTTTTGGCAATCATTTTAAGCGAGTTTTCCATTGCCAATTTTTATAAAAAAGGAGACACCTTAAATGTTTGGGCGAAGTCAGGATTGAATATGCGAGAAGGACCAGGGACAGGTTTTCCAAAAATGAAAAAACTCGAATATGGAGATCAAGTGCAAGTAATCGATCAACAATTACATTCCAAATCATTGAGTCTGACGATTTTAAAAAAGAATAAAAGACATAACCAATTCAAATTAAATGGACATTGGGTAAAAGTAAAAATTGGAAAAAGAGAAGGTTATGTTTTTGATGGATATCTGTCTCGATTGCCTGCAATGAAAATGATCACCGCAAATGATGGAAAAATCTTTTTTGAACATTTTAATGAATATGCAAAACGTGAATTTGGAATTGACTCAACTGCATTAAATGCTGATTCATTAAAAAATTACGATGAAAGATTTGTTTATCAAAATGGTATGGAGTGGAAATATCCAAGAAGTGAATGTTATTTTGCCAGTTTGGATTTGGGAAAAATTTCATTTAACGAAGCTTATTTGATTTTTGAAAGAATGACATCATTTGAGCATAATGCAAAATATTTTAAACCAAGTGATTTGGCGTTCAATGAGCCTGGCAAACCGATTGAATATGATTATTTTCAAACGACTGTAGAAAAAGAAAAAAGTGGTTTTTATAAATTGCAATTTGATACTGATTTTTTTGGAATGACTTTGCAATTTGTTGATGGGAAATTTATTATTTCGGAATGGGGTTGTTGTTAAAAATAAAAATTATGAGATTATATATAGTTGTATCCTTATTTATTTTTTCTCAAAACAATCTTTTCAGTATTGAGAGATATTCAAAAGGTGATACTCTATTTAATTGGGCAACAAAATTAAATTTAAGAACTACATCTGACTTGAATTCTGAAGTAGTACATCAAATTTTACAAAATGAAAAAATCATTGTCGATCAAAATAAGTATTCAAAAGAAGAAGATTTCTTAATAAATAAAAATGCAAAAAACTGGGAAAAAGCAATTACTGGAAAATGGGTGAAAATTATTTATAAAAATCAAATCGGTTATTTGTTTGATGCTTATCTTTCAAAATATAATTTTTCTCAAATTCAAAACTCTAACAATTATATCTCGAACGATACGATCTTAAATAAAATTGGTTTTGAGATTTTTACTAGAAAAAAATATGCAAGTGGAATTATCATAGAAGAAGGAGTCGATACTGAATGGGGCGAAACAATCTATTATATTTTTGACTTTTCGATGGAAGAAGCAATTCTATTTATAAAAAAAGAAGTTTTTGAAAATCAATGGGGCGAACAACAATGGAAATTGAATTTAGAAAATTCCAAAATTCAAATGGAAGAATCAGATGATTTAAATTACCAGAAGTTAACCATTGAGAAAGTTAAAAATCTAACTATCATAGTTATTGAACACGGAATGTAACTAAACAAACGAATATGAAAGAAAATCCCCTACACCGTTTATCAATTGAAACTATCAAAGAGCGACGCAAAGAATATCTCCTTTGGGGAATGATTCCTGCGGCAGTTTTTATTTTATTGGAAGTTTATATCATTTATAATCCTCAGCACAAAGGAATGGAGATATATGCGCTAGGAGGTTTATTATTAAGTTTTCCATTTATCTTTCAAGCTAGTAAGTATTCAAAAGAACTTCGAAGAAGACAAAAAAAATAGTCATCATGACAAAAAATAATTTAAAAGCAAAAGACTTTGCCACCGACCAAGATGTTCGATGGTGTCCAGGCTGTGGTGATTACAGTATCCTGGCGCAAGTACAAAAAGTTTTTGCAGAGTTAGAAATGAATCCAGATGAGGTAGCAATCATTTCAGGTATAGGTTGTTCTTCCCGTTTTCCATATTATATGAATACCTACGGCATGCATTCGATTCATGGTAGAGCGCCAGCAGTTGCTTCAGGCTTAAAAATTGCGAACCCAGATTTGAGTGTTTGGATCATCACAGGCGATGGTGACGGTTTGAGTATTGGAGGAAATCATTTACTTCATATTTTAAGAAGAAATTTGGATGTAAATATATTGTTATTTAACAATCAAATTTATGGTTTAACCAAAGGACAATACTCGCCTACTTCAGAAGTTGACAAGCGAACAAAGAGTACGCCAATGGGTTCGCTCGATCATCCAGTCAATCCTTTGGCAGTTGCGATGGGTGCTGATGCAACTTTTATCGCTCGAACGATGGACCGAGATCCAAAGCACATGCAAGCAATGTTAAAGCGATCTAATCAACATAAAGGATCTTCTTTTTTAGAGATTTACCAAAACTGCAACATCTTTAATGATGGCGCATTTTTTACATTTACAGACAAAGCCACAAAGAAAGCTTCCGCCATTTTTTTAGAAGATGGCCAACCACTAGTCTTTGGAGAAAATAACGAAAAAGGAATTCGACTCGACGGTTGGAAACCCCAAGTTGTTGATTTGGAAAAAGATAATTATTCAGAAGATGATCTTTGGATTCACGATGAAAGTGATTTGTACAAAGCTCAAATGTTAGCTCGCTTTTTTGATGATCCTCGACAAGCGGAATTTTTACCAAGACCTTTTGGCGTTTTGTATGCAGCGGCAAGAGTTTGTTATGAAGATCAATTATTGGCGCAGTTGAATGAGGCGATTGATAAGAAAGGAGAAGGTGATCTAAACCAATTAATTGCGGGGAATGTGACTTGGGAGATTTAACATGCAAAGGAGAGTTTTAGATTTCTTTCTAATTTTTCTTTAAACTTTCATTGATTTTTATCTATAACTTTAAATTGGGGAATTATTTTTTCTACATGGAAAATAATTCCCCATTCTCATTTTAGTCCAAAAAAATTTAACCCATAGAAAAGAAATTTTCCATGAAAAAAATCCTCAAAAATCTCCTTTAGAGCTCAGGGAATAATTGTTTTTTTAAATACCTAAAATAAATATATTTTCATTTTCATAGATTTCTTTGGTTTTGTTTTAGGTCTTCTCTATCTTCATCAGACTAACGTAATGAGAAAAGAGAAAGCCTTTATAAACCTAACTTTTGGCTTCTATGAGAAAACAATTATTCGATAATCACGGGCGCGTGCTTAATTATGTGCGCCTAGCTGTAACTGACCGCTGCAACCTTCGCTGCTTCTACTGCATGCCTGAAGAAGGTATTCAATATATCAACAAGACTGAATTAATGAGCTACGAGGAAATCCATCGTGGAATCACACTATTGGCTCAAATGGGTATTGAAAAAGTGCGCATCACAGGCGGAGAACCATTTATTCGAAAAGATATGATCAAACTCCTTTGGGCGATTCGAAAGACTGAAGGAATTAGAGATATAAATATTACCACCAATGGTACTGTACTCGAACAGTACATTCCTGAATTGAAAAAATTAGGCATTCGATCAGTCAACTTAAGTTTAGATACTTTAGATAAAGCAAGATTTTTTGAAATCACTCGACGGGATGTCTTTGATAAAGTGATGCGAAGTCTTGATTTATTATTAGAAAATGATTTTGACGTAAAAATTAATGCTGTCGTCATGGCTGGCAAAAATGAAGATGATATTATTCCATTGGCATCATTGACTAAAGACCTTCCTATTGGCGTTCGATTTATCGAAGAAATGCCCTTCAACGGAGAAGGTGCTCATTACCCAAAACTTCAATGGAACTACAAAGAGATTCACCAAAAAATAAAAGATCACTTTCCCAATCTCCAAAAATTGCCTGATCCACCTTCATCAACTTCGATGAATTACCATGTACCTTCTCACAAGGGAACTGTTGGAATTATAGCAGCTTACAGCCGTACTTTTTGTGGTACTTGCAACCGAATTCGAATTACCCCACAAGGGCAATTAAAAACTTGCCTTTATGATAGTGGTGTATTTAATATAAAAAAATTGATGCGTGAAGGAGCTACTGATGAGCAACTTCGCACGACATTTCTCGATGCATTTAGCAATCGAGCAAAAGATGGTTTTGAAGCTGAACAAAGTCGTTTTGGAAATGGAGTTTCCGAATCCATGGCGACTATCGGCGGATAAATACTGTTCAACTGAGATTGTTAGCGGTGGACGATGAGCATACTGTGAGTTAATTAATTATATAGATTATTTTTGTTCACCGAAAATCGCTAACTTTTTTATTAAACTACTCCGCAGCAAGCTGAGGGAAAATCAAAAAAACAGTTTTATAAATACCAAAATAGAATTTCACCACATAGAAAACATAGTATTTTATCTATGAAGTTGTTTTAAAATTAAATAATATTTAAGAGGTGTTTGTCTGATTGGCAAACACCTTTTACTTTTCCAACTAAACTTCAAGTTCATGCATAAAACGAAATCATACTTTCTCCTCCTTATCACCATTTTAATTATTTCCCAAAGTTGTCAGCAAGAACCTCCTGTCATGAAAATTGCTTTTGGCTCTTGTGGCTGGCAAGATCATCCACTTCCTATTTTCAATGAAGTGGTCAAACATGATCCAGATCTTTTTATTTTTTTAGGAGATAATATTTATGGCGATACAAAAGTCATGGATACCCTTCGAGCAAAATACAATCGACTAGGAGAAAAAGAATCTTTTCAAAATTTAAAACAGCATGTGCCGATTTTAGCAACTTGGGATGACCATGATTTTGGGTGGAATGATGCAGGACGACACTACCCTTTTAAGGAAGAAGTGAAAGAAATATTTTTTGACTTCTTTGAGGAACCCGCAGATTCAGAACGTAGAAATCGAGAAGGAATTTATGGCTCCTACGAATATGATTTGCAAGGAAAAAAAATTCAGATCATCATGTTAGACACTCGAACTTTTCGAGATAATCTATTAATCAATCAAGATTCGGTCAATGAAGATCGACGATATTTTTATCATCTAGACTATACGCCACACACTTCTCCTGATTCTACTTTTTTAGGAAAAAAACAATGGGCATGGCTCGATCAAGAATTACAAAAACCAGCTGATGTTAGAATTATTGGTTCGAGCACTCAATTTGGAATCGAATACAATGGCTACGAGGCTTGGGTCAATTATCCACATGAGCAAAAACGGTTTTTGGATTTGATTAAAAAAAATAAAGCGAATGGTGTTTTATTTATCAGCGGAGATGTACACTATGCAGAAATTTCAAAAATGGAAATTCCTAACCTCTACCCTATTTATGATGTGACTTCGAGCGGTTTATCTTCCACTTGGAAATTTGCTACTCCCAATGTCAATCGAATCGAAGGACCGATTATGGATAATCATTTTGGATTGCTAACAATAAACTTACAAAATAAAAATCCTGAAATTAAATCTGAAATTTGGGACATCAGAGGAAATCAAAGAGTAGAATTTACGATTCCTTTAAGCGAAATATCTTTTTAAATAATGGTTAATAGTTTTAGTGAAAAAATATGACAAAAAAATTTAAACATATAAGTTTTTGTTTTTTAATTCTACTGAGTGGATGCTTTGAAGAACAAAACATTTATGACCAATCAGATAATCTAAATGATATTGAAAATTTGATCGTCCAAATAATCCAATTAGACTCAATTGAAAATAATTATCCTGATTATAAAATAATTCCTGTTTTGCGAAAATATGTACCTCGGGAAAAACAAGATAAATTTCAACCAGGACCACCGCTAAGTGCCCATTATTTATTTCCAGATTTAGCAAAAGAATTTAGTGACTTAAAAGATACTAAATTTTCTTCTGACGAAAATATTTACATCAAGAAACAAGAGGAAGATTCAAAGTCAATTGAATTGAGTGACCAAATATTTGGAAAAAGGAAATCAAAAAGTAATTTTAAATCCGATGGAACTTACCTCACTTTTTCCATTCCTATTTTCAATAAAAGTAGAAACCTTGCTTGGATAAAAATGGAACTAGTTTGTGGAGAATTATGCGGCGAAGGAAGAACTTTAATTCTCCAAAAAATAAATGGAAAGTGGAAAATCATTAATAAAAGAAGTGATTGGGTTAGTTGAGGGGATAACTGACAAGTCAAGATCAAAAACCAGAGTAGTTGTTTTCACCACATAGGCACATAGAAAACATAGTAATTTCCCTATGTGTCTATGTGGTGAAAAAAATTCAGACTATGAGAATATTAACCATTCACCATTATCAGTTAACTATTAAAAAAATCACCTCTTCTTCCCAGGTCTTCTCGATTTTTTCTTCTCCGCCATTCTCGCTTGTCGTTTTTCTTTAGCTCGGTTGACCTTCATATTTTTATCTAACTTTTGATGGAAAGCACCTTTTGATTTCAATTTTGGAGCTGGATAATAAAATTTATCCCCGCCCATTTTTTCTTTTTCAAATTCTAGCAATTCAGTTGAGACCACTAGTCCTTCTGGAGTTGGAAGAATAGGTACTTCAATTCCCATCAATTGCTGAATCGCTTCAAAAACTTCATCTTCTTTTTCTGAAACAAATGAAATGGCAATCCCTTCTTCATCGGCCCGACCAGTTCGTCCGATTCGGTGCATATAATCAGCAGGTGCATCTGGCATTTCAAAATTAACCACATGCGACACTCCCGCAATATCTAAACCTCTAGCAATAATATCTGTTGCAACTAACACTCGTAATTTACTTTCTGTAAACTCTTCCACCATACGGAGTCGATAATTCTGCGATTTATTCGAGTGAATAACTCCTATCGATTCAGGGAAAAGCGGATCTAATTTTTCATAAAGTTTGTCTGCTAGTTTCTTAGTGCTGACAAAAACCAACACTTTATTCATGGACTCATCTGCTTTCAAAAGAAGTTCAAGTAAATTTGTTTTGGTATTAAAATTAACGCCAAAATATCCATGTTGCCGAATTTGTTCCAACGGTGTTCCATGCGGAGCAATTTCAATTTTAAGTGGTTCGAAAAAATAATCATTGATCAGATTTTCTACATCTTCCGTCAAAGTCGCAGAGAATAATAAATTCTGACGCCTCTCAGGAAGCATATCCAAAATATTTTTAAGCTGTGTTCGAAACCCCAGATTCAACATTTCATCCACTTCGTCAATAACTAGTTTTTTCAAAAATTTAGTTTTAAATGCCCCTGACAAAGCAAGGTCAAAAAACCGCCCAGGCGTTGCTACCAAGACATCAACTCCTTCTGCTACAGATTGTTTTTGAGTATTGATATTCGTTCCTCCGTAAACTCCGACCGGTCGAACCGTCATGTAGGTAGTTAATTTTTTTACTTCTTCCGTCACTTGTACCACCAACTCCCGAGTCGGTACTAAGATGGCAATACGAGGATTTCCATCAGTCGAAAATTTTAACATCCGAAGCAAAGGCATCAGATAGGCAAAAGTTTTTCCAGTACCCGTTTGGGCAACACCTACTACATCTTTACCCGACATAATTGGTGCAAAAGCTGCTGCTTGAATTGGCGTTGGATTCATATATTCCAAATCTGCCAATGCATTCCGTAGTGGATTATTTATATTTAAATCGTCAAAAGTCACAGTTATTATTTTCGTGGTTAAAGATAAATTTCATGGCATAAACCAAAAATCATCTTTAATATAATGCCGCAAAAGTACATAATATTTTGGTAGGACTTCTGAAATTAAACTAGTCCTTCTAGCACATCATCAATTTTTAATTTGATCGAATCTTTTAATTCCTTTTCCAAAATGGAAAATTCATTTTTTGCAAAAGTAGTTTTGATAATTCCGTTTTCTAATAAATTAATTCGATCACAAATTCGAGTCAAGGATTCAATAATATGAGAAGCGATGATGATAATCTTATGAGTAGATTTTAGTCGGACGAGTAGTTGCAGTAATTTTTCATTACTTTCAATATCGACTCCATTAAATGGTTCGTCCAAAATCAGAATAGGTCGATCCATTGCTATCACACCAATAAACGCCAATTTTTTTTTCATTCCCGTGGAATAATTTTCGACATATTCGTGCAGCGGTAATTCAAATAATTCATTCCATTTATGGAGGTCAAAATCTTGGTTTTGAATGCCCAACAATTTCAAATATTCAAAACCTGTCATCAATGGATAAAAATAACAAGATGTTTCCATGAAACCAATATCTCCATTTTGAATCATTCGATTTTGAAATTGTGCGCTCCCTGTATTTGGTTTTTTAAAACCATAAATCGTATTAAAAAGAGTGGTTTTACCTGCTCCATTAATTCCTAAGACACCATGAATTTTTCCCGCCTCAAAAGTCAAATTGACATTTTTCAACACTTCGTTTTTTCCGTAAGAAACTGCTAAGTTTTTTATTTCAAGCATAATAGTAAGCTAAATTTTTATTGGCTTTCCGCCAAAAATAAATGATCATTCCGATACTCGCCAATACCAACCCAGGCATAACTAGAGTTGCCAAAAACACAGCTTGAAAAGTATTGCTAAACATTTTTGGAATATTCGGACGATAGGAAGCATACTTGTAAACAATGCTAAAAATGATTCCCAAACTCAATCCTATAAAACAAGCTAATCCTAAATACCACATTTCAAAATGGTAGAATAGAAACAATAAATAATGTGGCAACAAAGCTATTTGAAAAATAAAGAGATGGCTAAAAATTTTTCTTTTCAAGAAATTACCTTTTTCATACTCCAATACAATCATTTCCTTGGGCTCAAAATATTCAAAAAAAGTAGGCAACAACATCAGCAAAAGAATACTAAATAAAATTAACGTCCCAATAAAAAATGAGCATCCTAAAGCGACAAAATATGATAATACAATCCCAAAAAACATTTTTCGTAAACCTAACTTAATCTCAAAATATTTAAATGGAATTTTATCTAAACTAATTAAAGGAGCAATTTTATTATTTTTTAAATTCCCTGCTGGTAAAAGCAAAACGGGCAACATCCCCAACTGCCAATAAATTGCAGGTTCTATTTTTCCTAAAAAAAATAACACTATACTTACGGGCAATAAAAGCAAACTATATTCAGCCAAAAAAAGTAAAGGTTGAGAAACAGTTAAGCTTTTTAAAAAATGAGTGTCCTTACGAGTCGAATGAATTGATCCAATTATTATCAAGGATAAAATGCCCATTTCAATTCCTTGAACTTCTGATAAAAAAACCAATATTTTAAAAGTGATTCCAGTCGTCACAAGGAGTAAAATGAGAAATAGAGGAATTCCTATTTCTCGAATTGATCGAGAAAATTGTTTTATTCTAAAACTTATAAATGTAAAAATTGTATTCATCCAAAGGATTTTAAAATTCTTATCCGAGATAACCACCAATTCTAGAATAAATCATTTCGGGATTCCACGTTTTCATTTTTCCTAAATACATAAACGTAGCTTCTCGAAAATAGATATATTTATTTTGTTTTACAAAGTCAATAGTTGCGACACATTCACTAGGTACAATGATTCTTTTTTTGCCCGATGCTTCTCTTTTTTGGAGAAATTCAAAACCTGCAATTGTATTGTTACAAATGATTACACCATCACCAAGCGTTGGCATAAAAAACCCTGTGATTTTATTTTCATTCGGTTTTTTATAAACAAAAGATTGCTCTAAATGCATAGTTAAAACTTTACTTCGGTCTTCTCCTATCGCTTTTTTATCGAGCGCAAAAATCTGATCATTAAAAGTTTCGTCGTACGGAATTATATTATCGTTCTCATTATTATTTTCTAGTTCAATATTTCCTCCTCCTTTTTCAAAGAATAAATATTTTCCATCCTCTTGAAAACCGAGGTTTTGGTATACGGGTTTTCCCATAGGAGTTGCCAACAAATAAATAGATTCGCAACCTTGAGCATTTGCTATTTCAATCAATCGTTTCGTTAACTTTTTTCCTAAACCTTGATTTCGAAAATCTTTGCTGACAATGATATTTCCAAGCCAACCATTTTTACCATTGACAATTAATTCTCCGACTCCGATTACTTTATTTTCAACAATTAACTTGATGGGAAAAAAATAATCTTGATTTAAATGCATCTCATAAAGTGGAGTTACATCATACCAACCGACTGGTGTAAGAGCAGAAATATATTTCAAGTCATTAGTTTGCAACGTTTCAATTGTAAATGATTTTGCCATAAAGAATTTACTATTCTTTGGAAATCTCGTGGTCAGACAAAAGTTGGAAATAAAAACGACCGAAGGAAGAGTTATTTATAACTTTTGTTTGACTTGAGACATGAGGTTTATAAAAGAATCAATTTATAAGTCTACACTATTCCAAATGTCTAAATAAATTTTCCATTCGCCTTTAACTTTTCTCCAAACAATCACATATTTCCCATGAAACTCAAAAGTTTCTCCTTTAGCGTTTTGACTTGTACCTTCATAGTAACCAAAATCGTAGGCAGTCTTTTTGACAATTTTAATTTCAATGGGAGTAATTTTGTGTCGTATTGTTTTACTTCCATTTCGAGGTGTCCAAAATTCGGTGAGTTTTTGTTTACCTTCAATTATTTTAGTTCGGTTTGGAAATATTTTTCCATCAAAAGTGTAAGAGTCCACCAAATCTTTAATATTTCCATCGACATAATTTTTAGAAAACTGCTCGATATTTTTTAGAATTTTATTGATGTCTTTCTTTTTACCAATAAAATTTTGAGCTTGGATATTAGAGAAGAGGAATAGGCTTGACAGGCAGATAATTAGTTTTATAGTATTCATGTATTTCTTATTTATTTTAAAACTTAATTTATTAAATCTTTTTCTTTTAACCATTTAAAAATAATTTTATCGACAGGCGATACTTTTTCTATGTCTTTGAAATTAAGCCAAATCATTTCTTCAATTTCAGCCGCTGGTTTTAAATTACCTTTAAAGTCACTCATGTAACATTGCATTTTTACGATGATACCTTCTGCATGCCCATGAGCTTGTCCTTCAAATATTCCTAAAAATTTTATCGACTCTTCCTTCAAATCAACACTAAGCTCCTCTTTAATTTCTCGCATCAATGCTTGCTTATCACTTTCACCCTCTTCCCGTTTTCCGCCAGGAATGTAGTATTTATTTTTTCCTTTGCTGCGAGTACTAAGGATTGATTTATTTTGGATTTCGATCCATGCGAGTTTGTCAATTATTTTCATTTTTCTTTTTAAGTCTTAGGCAAATTCTGTGTTTTAAGTCAAACGAAAATTAAAATCAACACTTCCGTTGGTCGTTTTTGATTTCAATTTTAACTTGACCACAGAGTTTGTCGAAGAACGTTGTTTTTTAAATAGTGCACACTTTCGAGTAGGGTGAGCAGGTTCAATTTTAGGATGATTAAATGCTCCAATTTTTTCGAAACCGAGTTTCTCCATCACATTTTGTGAAGGAATATTGATCACAGGAGCAACTGAATAAATAGTCTCTAATTTCATTTTTTCAAAACCATAATTCATCCACGCTCTTGCACCTTCTGTGGCGTAACCTTTGCCCCAAGCAGCAGTTTTTAATCGCCAACCAATATC
This sequence comes from Saprospiraceae bacterium, assembly GCA_045106765.1. Taxonomy (GTDB): domain Bacteria; phylum Bacteroidota; class Bacteroidia; order Chitinophagales; family Saprospiraceae; genus CAJQQY01. Next base: position 40,316 of record JBGCFD010000006.1, read on the forward strand.
CACAAATTCTGAAAAGACTTCATCAGATTGGTCTAAATTAATTTTATATTTTTGATCTGACATTCCAATCATACCGATAAATTCTTGAGTATCTAAAATTTCAACCGGTAAGTAAGCATATCCTTTTTCCTCAAATTGGACTTGCATTCTATTCATGAAATCCATTGTCTGTTTTTCAGAAAGTAAGAATGGAAAATATTTCATAACCTCTTCATCTTGCCCCATTTGGGAAAACTCAGGAAAATCGATATTCCGCCAATTTCTAATTCCTAATCGCTCTGTTTTGAATAAATATTCACTCATATATATTTTAAATTTTTTCGAAAAAAAACGAAACATTTTTTCAACAATCAAATAGTCTTATTTTTTTTAATATAATATTAATATCCGTCACAGTTGGCATAAATTATGAATATAATATTTTAAGATTTATTCCCCCCTTCCCCAAATCTTAGAACTATAAATATACGATCAAAGCAGAATTATAAATTCCTGATTGGCAATAAACTATTGATAGTCAATCATTTATACCTAGCAAATACTTTTATCCCCCCGATAATTATTATCCCTTTTTAACTAACACACAGATTAAAATTTTATGCAGCCCAAATTTTATGCACACAAAACTACGGTTTTGGGAATATCCCTTTGCCTCTTTTTTCAATTCACTCTCTATTCTCAATCAGCAATTGATACACTTATTTTCGAACAGTTTTCGACAGGAATTTTACCAGTTGGATGGTCTAATATCGACAATGGTTCAACTAGTGAAATATGGGAATTCAACAATCCAGGAGGACAGACAATTGGTGGAAACTTCGATAGTGACTTTGCAATTTTAGATAGTGACAATTATGGATTTTCAGGTAATCAAAATGCCTCATTGATTACACCTACATTTGACTTGAGCAGTTACACTTCTAATATTAAAATATTTGTAAAATATGATTATGAATATGATAGTAATTTTAATGCAACGAGTGCGAAGGTAGAATTTTTTAATGGAACGAGTTGGGTAGAAATTAAATCTTATACAAATTTAAATTTAGTTAATTCAACTGAATTGATTGAGATTTCAACCATTGCAGCAGGAGCATCTAATGCTCAAGTTCGGATGACATTTATAGGTGATGATGGATATTGGTGGGCAATAGATAATTTTGAAATTTTTGCACAATTATTAGATGCCGACCAAGATGGAATTTCAGATTCGGAAGATGCGGATTCTGATAATGATGGGATTCCAAATTCTGTTGAAGGAAGTTGTAGTTCCTATACTTTGATCTTTCAAGATTATTGGTCAGCATTGGAGGATCCAGTTTTAGATGCACCTTCTTCGCCACTAGATTTTGGACTGACATCAGTAAGTTTGGATAGAAGAGATCCGCAAAATATTGTAGCCTATGGATCAGGTGGTGGAGATCCTGATAGTACGGGTATTGCTTCTCAAAATGGAATTACTAGTTATAAAGTGATTCAATCATCTACAACAAGTGATTCATCAGAGCATATTTTTAAGTTTAGTAAACCTGTGGCAAATTTGGTTTTTGGAATAGTAGATGTAGATCAAGGATCTAATTTTATTGACCATACTATCGTTAATGGATATGCTGGAGATACTATTTATAACATAAAAATTACGGATACTAACTCTGGCCCATATGCAAATTTTAATGAAGGGGAAAATAGCTTTACAGGACATACAGAAACAACAAATTCGGATGCACTTTCGCAAGTAAGTTTTCCAGTATTGATTGATTCAGTCGTAGTAATTTATTCTAATAAACAAATTAGCCCAACTGCACACCAAGCTATTATTTTCAATGCAAGTTTTGCTTTTTGTGATACAGAAGATTCCGACGGTGATCGAATTCCTGATTATTTAGATTTGGATAGCGATGATGATGGAATTCCTGATTTGATTGAAATTGGTGGAGTAGATTTAGATGGCGATGGACGAGTGGATAATAATACAGATAGCGATGGTGATGGACTAGCAACCACTTTTGATACAGATGATAATGACAAAAATAGTTTTATCTCAAATTTATTAACTGGCGGTATAAACGCCAAAAACTCAGATACAGATATGATTCCCGATTATTTAGATTTGGATGCAGATAATGATGGTATTCCAGATATTGTAGAAGCCGGAGGAATTGATTTTGATGGAGACGGAATGGTGGATGATTTGGATGCAAATGGCCAGTTGACTACTGATGCAGATAACGATGGATTTACCGATTGGTATGATCCTGATAATGATGGAACGCTTGGAGTTGACTCTGGTTCGGATGAAGAACCACTCGTAGTTACGAATGCAAGTGCTGCTCATTTTCATGGAGAAACTGGAGACAGTCACGATATAGATGGAGATAACTTGCCTAATCATTTAGACTTGGATGCAGACAATGACGGAATACCTGATCTGGTAGAAGCTGGTGGAATTGATGTCAATGGAGATGGACGTGTGGATATTGTTACAGATTTTGATGAGGATGGATATGCAGATATTTATGATACCAATGATGATAAAATTGATGGTGTGGAAGACGCAACTGATGCACTTTTACAAACTGCGGGAACAGATACTGATGCTGATAAAAAATCTGATGATTTAGCGATCACTTGGAATAATGGTCAAGGAAATAATAAAGATACCGATGGTGATGGATTTATTGATGGATTAGATTTAGATGCTGATGATGATGGAATTCCAGACAATATTGAAGCAGGAACTAATGATCCTCAAGCAGATGGAAAAGTAAATACCGGTCTTGCTCCATGGGATGCTGATGGTGATGGTTTGGCAAATGTGTACGATGAAAATGCAAATGATGGCCCAAGTAGCGCGGGCGGAAATCCAAATGGTTTAGCCTTAGTAGAAACCACAGTTGATACAAATAATGATGGCATCGTTAATAATACTGAAGCTATGGCTTCTGGCGGGGGAGGTTATAATAATACTAATTTGGATCAAGATAAAAATCCTAACCACCTAGATTTAGATTCGGATAATGATGGAATAACTGATGTAGTTGAAAATGCAGGTGGTGCAGTTTCCGCAGATCATTCTTCAGGAGTTCTAGATGGAATTGTTGGAGACAATTCAACTGTAACTGATGTAGATAAAAATGGATGGCACGATCCGAGCACCTCTGCAACACTTGATTCTGACAATGATAATCTTCCAGATTTTTTAGATAAAGATGCAGATAATGATGGGATTGTGGATTACTTGGAAGGGGTTTGTTCGACTTGTCCAACCTTTACCGATCTGACTGTAGTTGATGCTAACGGAAATGGAGTTTTGGATAAATATGAAGTACTAAATAGTAATAACGAAAATGGAGGCTCCAACATCGGAACAACTCCCAACTTAGATGATGATGACTTGGTTGACACCACACCTGACTACCTTGATACCGATACGGATCAAGATGGCCAATACGATTGGACAGAAGGTTACGATGCTAACGATAATGGAGTAGCTAATGACGATATTATCAGCATGGCATTAGCTTACGAAAATGCCAATTCTAATCCTGGCGAATACACTACTGCTGATGCAGACTCAGATAATATACCAGACTGGTTGGATAATCAACCAGGAGTTGCTGGTTATAATCCTAACATTCGACCTCCATTTTTAGTGGAAGGAAGTGGCTATTGGGTGGATGCTGATAAAGATGGATTAGCTGCGATTTTTGATTTGGATGAAAATGGAACTGCTGCTCCAACTCCTGATAATAATGGCGGTAATGATAATGATTGGAGAGATGAAACTGCATTGGTTGCATTACCTGTAGAGTTGATTGCATTCTCTGTGGAAATAGTTGACTGTTCAATTTTAATAAATTGGGCTACTGCTTCTGAGAAAGACTTCAGTCATTTTGAATTAGAAAGATCGAACAACGGGACTGATTTTGAACGAATTACCTCAGTTGAAAGTCTTGGTGGAGATCAATTGAACACCTACCAATTTTTGGATAAGAACACGCTACAAAGCGAGAATTATTATTACCGATTAAAGATGGTTGATTTGGATTTAAGTTTTGTCTATTCAGATGTAAAAAATCTTACTTCAAGTTGTCATGGAGTTGAGTTTGAAATAAATGTTTATCCAAATCCAATTGGGTTAACAACTGATGAGTTGACCTTGGAATTAAGAGCCAATAAACAAAACCATTATATTTTTATTACAGATTCTTTTGGAAAAATTTGGTACGAAAATGAAGTAGATCAATTTCAACAAATTCTGACCATCGATACCAATCATTTACCAAATGGTAGTTACAATATATTAATTGAAAATGATGGATCGTTTGCTGCAAAACGGTTTGTCAAAACTAAATAATTTCTATATTTTTTATAATTCAAAAAACCAATTGAAACTGACCTTCTGCATATATTTGTAGAAGGTCTTTTTTTTTTGTAAAACATAAATACTGAAATTTGTCAATTTTTTTTTTTTTTTTTTGAGTTACAATTTTACAAAAAATT
>JBGCFD010000060.1:0-5801 GCA_045106765.1 Saprospiraceae bacterium
AAAAAAACTAAATATTAGTTTTCCATTTTTACTTCTTTTTTGCAGCTAGATTTTCCAGCTTTAGATGCGCAACAAGCTTTTTTAGCTGTTTTCGCAGTCTTTGTTGTTTTGACAGCTTTAACTGCTTTCACAGTTTTAACTGCTTCTGCATTTTGACCACCAACTCCTTGCTCAGCATTCTGAGGAGAAACATTTACAAATTTTTGAGTTGAAGCATCAAATTCAACTGGAGTAGAAGTCATTTTTCCACTTTCAGAGCAAACGTAATTTTTTACGTAAGATACTTTTCCAGAAGTACTACAAACTTTAGTTTCGATCATATCATCTAAAGATGCAAATTTTGCTGCAGTTTCTGCATTAGCAGCAGCTGTTTTAGAGCAAACTTTAGCACCTGATTTACTAGCACAACAAGCTTTTTGAGCATTTGCAGAGAATGCGATACATCCAAAAAATGCTAAGAATAAAAATAATTTCTTCATGTCAAGATTATATTTTAATTGATTTAATAATATTGTTTATTCAAAAGTTGTCTAAAATTACGCCATAGATTCGGGTTTTCCAATTTTTTAACAACTCGTTATCAGGTGTCTAGCAAATGAATATTGAATATTCGGTGTTCGATATTCTCTCAACCTGACTACTTTTTAATAACTTTCATTGTCACATTCCCTTCTTCCAATTGTAGCTGAATAAAATAAGTCCCCGCATTCAATTTTTCCAAAGGCAAATCAAATGTGTTTTTCCCTAAAGTAATATCCACATTTTTCTCAAAAACAGATTGTCCCAAAAGATTAAAAACTTGAATTGTCGTCTTTTCATTTTGTTCACCTTCCAATTCTAAAATTAAATTTTTATCAAATGGATTTGGGTAAACTTTTCCATTCAAGTCAGCTAATTTAATTTCATTTGTTGCCACTAAATCTCGTTCACCAGTTGCAAACCAAACGCCCCATTTTTCAGCAATAGTTCCGTCTGGGAAAAGGAAATTTTCAGAGGCGGCATCGCCACTAATTTTGTTAGCGTTGATATTTATTTTTCCCAAAACAGTTGTGCCTTGGTAGGGTAAATCGAAAATCATTTGTTCATCATTGACGGAGTAATTTGGATAAGCCCAAGTTTCTCCTTCTCGAATAACTTCATTATCTCCTGTCTGAATATTTGCTCCTAGGATTTGATAAGTATTGCTAAAGAACCCTTCTTCTCTAAAATCAAAAGCTACGATATAAGGGGAGTTTTTGGCAAAAGTTGGATTTCCAATACTGACACCTGATGGCAAACCAGTAAATAATTTTTCAATATTTCCAGCAGCAAAATTGCCATTTTCAAAAACATTTAAAAATCCTATATCCCAATATTCTACTGCGTTATTTCCTTGTGAACTTGACACATTATTAAATGCATCATACATCAAATATTCTCCTGAAAAATCAAACTCCATCGCATCGGCATATTGCACTTCACCTGTGGTGATGATTCCTCCATTCGGATCAGAAGTAGTTGGATTGTACAATTCAAAATCATTCCATGCTCCAAGATTAAAATCAAAAACCCAAATGATATTTTCAGCAGTAGTTCTGACCGCTGCAATTCGATTTCCATCTTTTGAAATGGCAATATTTCGCCATTCTCCTGTAGGATTATTTTCTAAGTAATCTTCTAGCACATCTCCAGTTACCCAATCAATATCAATGAATTTAAGGTTGTTTTCATCATCAACAAAAACAATCACTTTACCATCATCAGTAATACTTGGCTTGCTCGTAACATTAGTTAGAGAAAGTTGAGGATCAGCTAAATTTGTCCCAGCTAAATCAGCTAAATATAAATTATCTAAGCCAGCATCTGAGTGTAAAATTCGTTCATCTCCATCATTCAGGTTGACATCATTTTGATAAGTTCCACCTGCACCTTGACCAATTCCAACTGCATCAAAAGCAGCATTAGCAGCATTCACTTCGGTACTTCCATAAAGATCATTTGCAGCTTGAACAACTGCATTTCGTAAGTCTACAAACTGAGATGATTTTACCAAATAGGCATCTAATGCTCGATAATAAATTAACTCTGCTTTGTCTTTTCCAATGTCTGTTGCAAACAAATAGTAGGCATAATTAGTGATTCCGCTATTGATATGAACACCTCCATAGTCGCCTTGTGGTGTGTTCGGAAGATTTTGATATTCCGACATTGTTTTTGGTTGCCAACCTGGGGTGCTGAGTGATGAACCTCCATTATTAGGATCAGAAAGACTACGTAAAGCGCCTGTTGAAATATAACTTGGATTGGTAATGTCTTCGCCCATTTGCCAATCATCTCGATCAATCATAGCGCCAAATATATCAGCAAATGATTCGTTCATCGCACCTGACTGACCTTGATATTCAAGGTTGGCAGTTCCTTGAATTACGCCGTGCGACATTTCATGACCTGCCACATCTAATGCTCTTTGCAAAGGAAAATTAAATGCTTGATTTCCATTTCCATAAAACATAGCAGCACCATTCCAAAAGGCATTATCCATCTCATTTCCATTTTCATCTCCAATATTAAAGAACGAAATGATGGTTCCTCCTTCTCCATTTATCGACTCTCGACTATGCGTAGATTTGAAATATTGATATGCTTCTCCACCATTATAATGTGTAGAAACGGCAGCTGGGTAGTTCCATGAATTATTGGTAGAAGTGATAACTGAATAATCAAAATTATTGTCATTTGGATAATTTCCTAGACCATCCACCGTCACAATCATTCCTTTTGGATCAGATGGCAAATCAGAATTGACATCAAACATCGGACGCGAGCCATCATACATAAAATAAGTACCGTTCACTTCGTAAGTATTAATCGTTCGGTTGATGCCCAACAAATCAGTTTCGTTAGCTGTAAATGGTCCGTTGACAACTTCTACTACATTTTCATTTTTTTCCAAGTTAGGTTTTGAAATTTCCGATTTGTGCGCCGCATGATTTTCAAAGTGTGCATGAAATTTACAAATGCTACTATATTTATTTAACACATTTCCATTCTCTGCATCAATCAAATATTCCCATCGTTCCGTCATATTTGGAATCACGGTTAAGTGATACGCTAACTTTGGGTTCGTGGTGTTTTTTTCTGGAAAAAAAATAACCAACTCACTTTCAAATTGCTCTCCAGCTACATATTTTTTCTCTTCAAAAGAAAGTGTTTTAAAAGTACCGACATCATTTCTAGCCACTTGTTTTGCATTGTCCAAATCAATTGTTGCAGTAATATTTTCCAATTGAGGAGTAGGATAGTGACGACCGTTGATGAGGTAAATATCATCGTCTTTTGTATGAGCAATTATTTCAGCATTATAGATTTTAATTCCTTGGAATTGTTGCTGCATTCGGATGTGTTGTTGTCCTAATTTATCAGTATTTATTTTTTGGATAAAAAATTCTTCCGCAGGATTTTCGATTTGCAAAGATTCTTTTATTGCGTCCAAATAATTGATTGTTCGACTTTCGATAGAAGCGTTTCTTTGCTGTGGCGCATTTTCTAATTTTCCATAAATCCAGATTGGTAAACCTGTAGATTCATCTTTTTTTATTTTTATAAAACGCTGATTATCAGTTCTTGCTGGGAAGGTATTGGTTGCTTTGAAATTGTTCAAAGGGTTTTCCAAAACAGTTTTAGATTTTTTTGGAATGCTTCTAATATCTTTTAAAATCGAAGTCGGCGCTGCCAATTGTTCTGATTGTAGATTTTGTAATTCTTTTATTTTCTGTGTTTGAGAAAATGTATTTTGGGAAAAAAGTAGTAAAAAACAGTAGGTAAATAGGATTGAATATTTCATATTATAAGTAGAGTTTTTTATAAAAAACGTAATTGGAAAATAGGTGATTTTAATTATTGGGTTGCTTTTCAACTTTTGTCAGATGTTTTAAAATAGCATAAAATTTAATGATTTCTTTGGTCTCTTCATTTTTTTCACTCCAAACGATCTGGTGATCAACATCCTTATCTTTTATTCGAATAAAATTATACATATTACCAGGTTTGTCCATGTTAATTTTTCTTAAATTTAGAGACTCAACATTACTAAAAACTTGCTCAACTACCTGACTTTTTAATGTTTTCAAAGCGACATAATTGGTATCAAGTCCATTTTTGGAAAATACTTTTCCATTGTCAAAAATAAAAGTTTCATTAACTGCCCCGGTGATTCCACCACCGCTACCAAAAATGATTTGACTTTTTGGATAATCGGTAGGCGTGTATTCTTGGACTTTGCAAAAAGAAAAACCAAGCAGTAAGATTAAGAGAAAAGTTGAGTGAGTTATTTTTTTCATAAAAAAAAATTAGGTTTGAAGGATTTTTAATTTAGGAATATAAAGAATACTCTAAATTTCAAGAATCAAAATTATCTATTTTCAACGAATTATTGAATACACTTTTGACGAAAGAAAAAATTAAAAAGGTACTAATTATTAGATTCAGTTCAATTGGAGATATTGTGTTGACTCTTCCTGTTGTTCAATATGCGAAACAGCAATTGAATTGTGAAGTGCATTTTTTAACCAAAAAATCTTTCGAGTCTATTCTTGTTTTTAATCCTCATCTGGATAAAATTTATACGATCAATAAAAAGGTGTCAGAAGTTTTGTCTGAATTAAAATTAGAAAAATACGATGCGATCATTGATCTCCACAAAAATTTAAGAACAATGCAAGTCCGTTGGGCGTTGCGAGTACCCTATTTTTCATTTGACAAATTGAATTGGGAAAAATGGCTGATGGTTAATTTTAAAATCAATCGTTTGCCAAACATACATATTGTTGAAAGGTATTTAAAACCTCTGGCTTCTAAAGGGGAGTTCGATTTTATTAGAAGTGAAGATTTTGTCTTGAATGAAAATAATTCTGATGATAGCATAGGACTTTTGAATCCTGAAATGGAATTATCTCATTTAGAAGACAAATTTTCTGAACTAGCAAAAATTTCATCCCCTTTAGAGGACAAGGAGTTTCTTTGTTTCGCTATTGGAGGGGCTCATGCTACTAAACGATTACCAATTGTTAAAATCATTTCCATTTGTCGAAAAGTAAAAGCACCAATTATTTTACTTGGGGGAAAGGAAGATGCAACTAATGGTGAGGAAATCGTACTAAATATAAATGAAGATCGAGTGATTAATATGTGTGGGAAAACGACTTTGCAGGAATCCATACTATTGATCAAAAATGCTAAAAAGGTAATTACTCATGACACAGGTATGATGCATATTGCAGCTTTTTTTCAAAAAGAAATTATTTCAATTTGGGGAAATACGATCCCTGAATTTGGGATGACTCCTTTTTATGCAGATGGAATAAATCGAAATACCATTATTCAAGTGGAAAATTTGTCTTGCCGACCGTGCTCTAAAATTGGTTTTGAGAAATGTCCCAAAGGTCATTTTAGGTGTATGATGGATATAGATGAAGATAAAGTAGTGGGTAGTTTGCAATAAAGAGCTTACACCTATCAATTAAAAACTGGTTACAGCTAACTGATTTGTCGCTAATTAGGTATTAAAAATGCTGATATTTTTGGTCAAAAAATAATTTCAAAATATCTTGCACTTCGACGTATGGTGATTTAAACAAAAAATCCTATCTTTCGACATTCTAAATGTTTGTTTTTACAAATTGAAAATAAACCGATCACCACTTTAAACTAAGATTTTAAAACATAAACTATTCGCTTTTATGAAAATTCTAAAAGGTTTACTCTTTTTCTTTTTTATTTCGTTGGCTGGAACGATGAATGCACAAGACATTCACTTTACCCAG
>JBGCFD010000061.1:0-52199 GCA_045106765.1 Saprospiraceae bacterium
CGTAAGATGGGAATCAAAAGTATCGCTGTTTTTTCAGATGCAGATAGTGAAGGCTTATTTGTAAAAGAAGCAGATGTTGCGATTCACATTGGAGCAAGCAGTCCATCGACTTCTTATCTCAACCAAAATAAAATAATCAAAGTAGCTAAAGAACAAGACGCCGATGCCATTCACCCAGGGTATGGGTTTTTGTCTGAAAATACTGGTTTCGCAAAGCGATGCGAAACAGAAGGTATCATTTTCATTGGGCCAAACGCGGGTGCCATTCAAGCAATGGGTTCTTAGTCTAAGGCAAAAATTATTATGCGAGATCATCATGTGCCCGTTATCCCAGGTTATCAAGGAGACGACCAAAGTATAGAACGTTTGGTAAAAGAAGCAAAAAATATTGGCTTTCCTTTACTTCTAAAAGCGGCCGCAGGTGGAGGTGGAAAGGGGATGCGTATTGTTCACAAAGCTGCTGATTTAGCAACTAATATTGCTGCTGCTAAACGAGAAGGAAAATCTTCTTTTGGAGATGATGAGTTAATTATCGAAAAATATATTGCCAAAGGAAGACATATTGAATTTCAAATTTTTGGAGATAAACATGGAAATGCAATTCACGTGTTAGAAAGAGAATGCACGATTCAAAGACGTTATCAAAAAGTGTTGGAAGAAAGTCCATCACCTGTTTTGAACGAAGAATTAAGGGCAATCATGGGGGATGCAGCAGTAAAAGCAGCGAAGGTATTGAACTATGATAACGCTGGTACAGTAGAGTTTATCTATGACGATACGACCAAGGCTTTTTTCTTTTTAGAAGTCAATACTCGATTACAAGTGGAGCATCCTGTTACGGAAGAAGTAACTGGATTGGATTTGGTAGAATTGCAAATTGAAGTTGCCGAAGGCAAACCTTTGCCATTAACTCAGGAAGAGGTGAAGGGCAATGGTTATGCGATCGAGGCTCGATTGTATGCCGAAGATCCAACCAATGATTTTTTACCAGTAACAGGAGTTGTACAATTATGGGATGTTCCAAAAGTAGAAGGTTTAAGAATTGAAACGGCTATCAAAAGTGGTTCTGAAATCTCCATTCATTACGACCCGATGATTGCTAAAATTATCATTTGGGATAAGAACAGAAGTTCTGCTCATCGAAAAATGGCTTATACCTTGAGACATTTAAAATGTTTAGGTTTAACAACTAATCAGGATTTTCTTTTACATCTGTTTGAACAACCAGCCATCCAACAAGGTGATTACGATACACATTATATCAAAAATCATTTTAATGTTGAAGCTTTTAATCAAAAAGATATTTTCCAAAAAGAATTAGCAGCGATTGTAAGTACATTGTTACATTGGTCTATCAAGGAGCAAAAGCGGACGCTTCTAAAAGGACTTCCTTCAGGTTGGAGAAGCAATCCTTATACGTCACAACAAGTTACTTATATTTTTGGTGAGGAAGATTTAAAAGTGCAATATACTTCCGAAGGAAACAAGCAATTCGAATTTCAAATAGAGGAAGATAAAAGAACTGTTTCATTAATTGAAGTGGAACAGACTCATATTTCGTTTAGAGTAGATGGCATTCAATATCAAGCCTCAGTTGCTCAAACTGGCAATTATTTATTCATCCATTCGCCACAAACTGGAAACATTTCATTAACCAAAAAAGAACGTTTCCCTGCAAAAAAAGTAGCTAAAGTAGAAGGTGGATACGAAGCACCAATGCCATCTCAAATTATCAAAATTTTAGTGGAAGACGGTCAGGTGGTCAAACAAGATGATACTCTGATGATTATCTCTTCCATGAAAATGGAGAATACCATTATGGCAGAAAAAGATGGTAAGGTCAAAGAAATATATGCAACAGAAGGACAGAATGTTGAGGCTGGGTTTTTATTGTTGAAAGTAGAATGAATTACATAAATGATTAGTCGCCAATGACTATTTTTATAAAGTTATTTATTAGTATGAAAGTAAAGACTAGACAGAGAATTATTAACAAAGGAATAGAGCTGTTTAACAAGAACGGTTTTGCTTCTATTACTTTATTTGAAATAGCAGGTGCATTAGATATTACAAGAGGAAATCTGACCTATCACTTTAAAAATAAAGACTTATTATTAAAGGCTATTTCAGATGAGTTTTGGTCAAAATTAGATGTGGAAAGAAATAAAACGAGACTCCTGCCTTCCTTTGAAAACATACATAATGAAGTACAGTTATTTTATCGTTTTCAGAGAAAATATTCTTTTATGTTCATGGATTATCAGGTACTCAATCATCCCGCAGTAAAAAAGCAGTTTCGAGAAATGACGAAGCAAAATGTCAAAGAAATGGAAGCAACAATCGCCTTCGCTATATCTGCTGGTAATATGCACCCTGAACCCTTCGAAGGAATTTATCATAACTTAGCTTTTAATACTTGGATGGTTTCTTTTTATTGGTTGCATCAACAAATGTTTCATGGCGCAAAACCAGAAAAATCTAATGTAGAAGGAGAGATGAAAATCTGGAGTATGTTACTTCCACATTTAACAAAAAAAGGAATCAAAGCTTTTAGAAAATTCTTTGGAGACGATTACCTCAAAGGAATGGGAAAATCTTTTAATGCCGACCTTGAAAAATATGTTGGATTTTGAGGTGTAGGTATTAATACTTTCAAGTTAGGTACAAGTTTAAAAAAATAGTATGGTTCCAAAGTTGAAAGTAAGAAACTATTGATAATCAATCACTTGTTAAAAGTAAAGCATACCCAAAGAGTGTTTTTGAAATTGTATATGAATTGTTATACTCAAAATCAAAATGAATTTTAAAAAACAACAATGAAGAATCTAAATCATTATGTTGCTATTTATAAGGAACAACTTAACAAAGGAGACATTTTAATCGCTTACAATGAATTAGTAAAATTTGTTATGAAATTAAGGGTGGATTTCATTAAGAGTCCATCTCAAAATTACTCATTTTCAGGTATCCTTCACGGATATATGGACTACACATATTTTTACTACACCAATGATTTTTTAAAAGGTAAAAAACTAAAGTTAGGATTAGTATTAAACCATTTAGAAATGAGATTTGAAATTTGGCTCTTAGGCAATACTATAACTGTTCAAAAAAACTATTGGGATTTATTAAAGGAATCCAAATGGAATAGAGGCAAAATAGAAATGCCTAAATATTCGATTTTGGAAGTAATAATAGAAGACAAACCAGACTTTGATAAATTACTGTTATTGTCTCAAGAAATTGAAAGTAAATTAATTGATGTATCAAACGAAATAATACATACAATTGAAAAGTTAAATTCAGAATGAAAAAATAGAATAATACATACACGGAAACACTCCTTAAGTGGTCGTGTTGCGCGTATCCGATACTTAAAAAAAAGTACGAACCACTTAATAATAGAAATAATAAATCATGGAATTTTATAAAGAAATAAATACAACTGACTTTCATAATCAAACCTTTGCATTTCTATTGGTGGAAGAAGCAGACCATGTATTGACTATTACGCTAAATCGAGAGAAAAAAAGAAATGCCCTCCATCCTCAAATGGTCAATGAAATCGCTTATGCTTTTCAATATGCACATTCCAACAATGATATTTGGATGATAGTCTTCGGGGCAAAAGGAAGAATCTTTTGTGCAGGAGCAGACCTCAAAGCATTCGCAGGATTTGTCGAACCAAATGATTCCACTATCCCACAACCAGAAGGAGAAATTCTGATGGGGGAGTTGTTTAATAAAGTTCATAAACCTACCATCGCAAAAATAACTGGAGATGTATATGCAGGAGGATTTTTCTTCTTGGCAGGTGCAACGATTGCTATTGCACAAGATGATGTCAAGTTTGGTTTACCAGAGGTGAAACGAGGACTTTATCCTTTTCAAGTCATGGCTTCCTTGATGCAAGTGATGCCTGCTCGAAAGGTAGTCGATTGGTGTATCAGAGGATATAACTTACCAGTTGCGGAAGCGGAAAGATATGGTTTGGTGACACAGGTGGTTAAGGCAGAAGAGATGGATGCAATCATTGAAAATATTGTTACAGAATTAAAAGGCAATAGTCCAACTGCTATTCGAAATGGTTTGATTGCCTATGACCACATTCAACCGAAAGGAGAAGACCACAAATATCTTTTTAAAATATTGATGGAAACGATGCAGTCCAAAGATGGACAAGAAGGTTTAAAAGCATTTAGAGAAAAAAGATTACCTATTTGGACAGGTGAATAATAATGATGTTCAGAAATAGAGTATCCGGTACCTTGGTTATCACAAAACAAAATTTTTAAATAATGAAACAGGATAAAAATAAAGTCATCATCTCAGCTGCTCTGACGGGGGCAGCAACCAATCGTTCTCATTGCCCAGCCATTCCATATACTCCAGTAGAATTAGGAAAAGAAGCAAGAAGAGCAGTTGATGCAGGTGCCAGTATTGTTCACATTCATGCAAGGGAAAATAATGGGATGCCAAGTTGGCGAACAGAGGTATTTGAAGAAATTTCCAAAGAAGTCAGAAAGCAATGTCCCAATGTAATTATCAATTTTTCAACAGGAGCGATTGGGCTTTCTGTTGCTGACAGAACGAACCACCTAAAAGCGACTCAACCCGAAATGGCAGCTTTTAATATGGGGAGTATGAACTATGCAATTTACTCCAAAAGAAGAAAAGAGTTTTTATGGAAAGCAGTTTTTGAAAATTCATTTGACACGATGTCTGAAATAGTTAGAGTCATGAATGACAATGGAGTTTGTCCCGAAATGGAATGTTTTGATACAGGTCATATTAGAAATGCAGAACCGCTTCGAGACATGGGGTTAATTCCTGACAATGCATGTTACAGTCTAGTAATGGGTGTGTTAGGAGGAATTCCAGCAACAGCTGAAAATTTAATCCATCAAAGCAAGCAAGTTCCTGAAGGGGCATTTTGGCAAAGTATTGTTATCAGCAGAGCACAATGGAAATTAACGGCACAATCACTTATACTAGGCGGAAATATTCGAGTAGGATTAGAAGATAATTTTTATTTGCCGAATGGCGAAATGGCAAAATCAAATGGCGAGTTAATCGCAGAAGCAGCAAGCCTTGCTAGAACAATAGGAAGAGAACCTGCAACGATTGCAGAGACTAGAGAATGGTTAAATATTAATCGAGTAAGCTACAACAATAACGCACATGTTTAAGGAAAATACATTTGAAAATAAAGTGGCATTAGTCACAGGTGGACGTTCTGGTATCGGCTATCAAATTGCAAAAGACCTCCTTCAAATGGGAGCCAAAGTTGTGATTTGTTCGAGAAAGGAAGAGAAGTTGATGAAAGCAAAAAAAGAGTTAAGTGCTTTCGGTGAAGTAGAAGCAACGCCATGCGATATTCGACAAGAAGATGCAATTGCATTGTTAGTAAAATTTATTAAAGAAAGATTTGGACGACTTGACCTTTTAGTAAATAATGCAGGAGGACAATTTCCAACCCTCGCAGAATATACCAATAATAAAGGATGGAATGCCGTCATCAATAATAATTTGAATGGAACATTTTATATGACTCGTGATATGGCAACTAACTTTTTCCTTCCTCAAAAAAAAGGAAACATCATCAACATCATCGCACAAATTCATCGAGGATTTCCAGGAATGGTTCATACAGGTGCAGCCCGAGCAGGGGTAGAAAATATGACTAAGACCTTAGCACTCGAATGGAGTCATGCGAACATCCGTATCAATTGCGTTGCCCCAGGAACGATTCAAAGTTCAGGTCTAGATACTTATCCAAAACCAATTCAAGATATGTTTGAAGAAGGCAAAAAGGCAAATCCCCTAAAACGATTTGGGACAGTAGAAGACGTATCCAATACAGTTTGTTTTTTAGCAAGTCCGTTATCATCTTACATTACAGGAATCACAGTTTATGTTGATGGAGCAGCACATTTGAACGTTGATAAAATGGGATTACCAAATATTTTAAAATCCATGATGTAAGTTGCTTTTCTGAATTCAATGTAACATACGATTGAATTTAGTCTTTGCACTTTGAAAAATAATATAATACGATTGATTTTAAATTCCGTTAATAAAAATATTTTTTCTACTTTGATTAAAATTTAAAAATAAATTCCATATAGTGTTTTCTTTTTTTAAAAAAAATAAACAGAAGCTAGTTGATTTCTCTTTCCTCAAAACGGATATGCATTCTCATTTAATTCCCCAAATTGATGATGGTGCAAAGTCGTTGGAGGAATCTATATCTTTGATTCGTGAATTGAAAAATATGGGATTTCAAAAGATAATTACCACTCCGCACATCATGAGTGAACATTATCCCAATACTCCTGAGAAAATAAGATTGGGTTTTGAAAAATTAAAAAATGAATTAGTAAGAATTGGATTAGAAATAGAAATTGAGGTTGCAGCAGAATATTTTGTTGATGAAAAATTCTTCGAACTCCTTCAAGCTAATTCAGAATTAATGACCTTTGGAAATAATCAAATATTGATTGAATTTTCTACTTTTTCAAAATCTAATAATATTCATGAATTAATATTTCAATTAAACACAAAAGGTTACTTGCCCATTCTTGCTCACCCTGAACGCTATCTTTATTATGCTGATGATTTTAATTTTTTTAAAAAAATTAAATCAATGGGATGTGATTTTCAAGTCAATATTTTATCCTTATCTAATTATTACGGATCAGCACAAAAAAAACTAGGAATGAAGTTACTGAAAGAAGGGTTAGTTGATTATTTAGGAACGGATATTCATCGAATGAATCAGGTAGGAAATTTAAATATTCTTAATGACAAAAAAATTAATGCATTATTGCAAAAAAATAAATTCAAAAATAATAATCTTTAATGTCTCTAACTCTCGTATAATATTATAAGACCTTAATTTAAACTCACTCAAACGAATAAAACTACAATTCTTTCCGATTTAGTTTTCTATTTTTGGAAAGCCGAAGACCTTTCACTAATAAATTATAGATATAGATATTGTCTACTTTATCTATTGCTTTATTCTTCAACCTATTTCAAAGTTATTATGTACTTTTATGGTTTTTCCTATTAGTTCTAATAACAACTTGAGAAAAACGATTAAACATCTTACTGAAAAAGAAATCATCACTTTACTTCTGGCAAAGGAAGAGAAAGGGTTAGAGGCGCTGTATGAATTATACGGTAATTGTTTATTTGGGTTAATTTATAATATAATTAAGCACAATGACTTTGCAGAAATAGTGTTACAAGATACCTTCTTAAAAATTTGGAATAAAATTGACACTTATTCACCAGAGAAAGGAAAGTTTCTTACTTGGTCCATGAACATTGCGAGGAACACTTCGATTGATATGTTGCGATCCAAGAATTATAATCAAATGATAAAATTAACAGCATTAGATGAAATTGTTAGCCATCAAGAGAAGATACAAATCAAAGAAAATCTAGATAATTTAGACCTTAAAGAGTTTGTTGCCAAACTTGATAAAAAATGTCGTGAAATAATTGAATTGGTTTATTTTAAAGGATATACTGGTTCGGAAGTTGCAAAGGAATTAAATATCCCTTTAGGTACTGTAAAAAGTAGAATAAGAAAGGGATTTATTGATTTGAGAACTATACTTAAAGAATAATGTTTACGGTAGAAGATTATTTAAATAGTGGTATCATTGAAAGATATTGTCTTGGATTAACTAATTCCCAAGAAGGGGAGAAGCTGTTGAAATTAGTAGAGCAATACGATGAGATTGCAATAAACCTTAAAGAAGCACAAGAACAATTTAATACGTTCCATAAAAAATTTGATAAAGTTGCTCCTCTTCAATCTTTAGAAATCATCAAACAAAGTATTATTGAAAATAAAAGATGGGAAGATGCTGAACTTTTGGGGGAAGATAAAATGCTTAAAGAATTTATTAGTATTTCAAAACATTCGGATATCAAATTAATCAAGAAACTAATCAAGGATATTCATCTACCAACAGAGTATGATAATATTTTTGCTAAGCCTTTATATAAAGGCAAAGGCAAAGAATTATTTTTATTTTTTGTCAAAAAAATAGTTCCTATGGAAGAGCATCCCGAAGTGGATGAAAGTTTTTTAATCTTGGAGGGAACGGCAGATTGTTATATTGATGACCAAGTTTTTAATATGGAAAAAGGTGATTTTATGCAAATCCCTATCCACAGCAAACATAAAGTAATCGTTACTTCTTCCACACCTGGAATTGCTATTCGATCAAGAGTTGAATTAGAAACTGACTAGTATTTTTCCACTTCTATTTCAAGACACTCTTAATACATTTCGAAAGTCCTTTTACTTCTGGCTCCTCAAAAAGGGTAAGATGATGCCCATCCACAACATGAATCTTCAATCCACCCATAGCTAATTTTTTCCATTGCGTCAAATGATATTTTTTATCAGACCGACCCTCAAATTCTGAACTTCTAATAAAATGAATTTCTCCTTCAAATGGTTTCCAATCATAATCAGCATAAATTTTATTGAGTTTTGAAATCGTAGATTTAAGCTGTTCTTCAGATTCTTTGTCTTCAATATTTAAAACTAATTTTTTCCTTTTTGATGGGAAAAAACGAGTGGAAAGTTTCTTTTGAATTTGCTGAAAATCTCCTCTTTTTACCAAATCTAAAAAACGTGTAAATGTTTTGTTATTTCCATTGGAAGTATTTCCAAAAAGATGTAAAGGGGCCGAATCCACAATGATTAAAGTGGCTACTTTTTCTTTCATTAGAAGCAATTGGTTCGCCATTTCCAAAACTACCGCATTACTAAAACAAGTTCCTAATAAATGATATGGTCCAGTCGATTGCGCTTTTTTCATTTCCTGAATATAAAAAGCGGCCATTTCCTTAATGCTACTTTGCAAGTCTGATTCACCATTGAATCCTTTTGGTTGCAAGGCATAGAGCGTTTGATCTATGCCTAATTGAAGCGCAAGTGGTTGATAAAAAAACACATGACCTCCTCCCGAATGAATACAAAATAAAGGAGGTTTATTTCCTTTCTTATTTAATAAAATTAAAGACTTGGAAATGGAACCCTCGGCATCTATTTCCGGTTTTTTCTTTTTTTCTTTTTGTAAAAAAAACGATAAATCATGAATGGTTTGGTGTTCAAATAAATGATGAGGCGCCAATTCCATTCCTGCTTCCCGAGCTTTTGCAATAACTTGAATACTCCTAATTGAATCACCTCCAATGTCAAAATAGTTATCATGGATACCGATATTTTCTATCTTTAAAATTGATTCCCAAATGTTAACTAGTTTCTTTTCTTCTTCTGTTTTTGGAGCAACAAAATTATTTTTATCTGTTAAAATTATTTCACTAGGGAAGGGAAGGGTCTTCCGATTTATTTTCCCATTGGGCAATCGAGGAAATTTATCCAACGGAATAAAAGCAGAAGGAATCATATACTCAGGTAAAAATCCTTTTAGAAAAATGCGAAGCTCGCTAATTTGATTTTTCGACAAATTAGAAATATAGGCTATTAGATTTTTTTTAGAAAATCCTTCCTCATTATTATCATAAACTATAACAATACATTCCCGTATTTTTTCAAATTGCAAAATAGCGTTTTGAATTTCCTCTAATTCTATTCTGAAACCTCTAATTTTTACCTGTTGATCGACTCGTCCTAAAAATTCAATTTGCCCATCTGAATGAAAACGAGCAAGATCCCCAGTTTTGTAAATACGTTGTTTTTGATCTAAAAAAGAAAAGTCAAGAAATTTTTGAGCAGTTAATTCTGGTCGATTTAAGTATCCATCCGTTAATCCTAATCCACCAATAAATAGTTCTCCCGCTACTCCAATTGGAACAGGATTTAGTTGGTTGTTTAGAATAAAAACAGAAGCATTTGGAATAGCTTTTCCAATGGGAACAAAGGAAGTATCTTCTTTTTGGATGCGATGAGCGATACACCAAACAGAAGCTTCCGTAGGTCCATATTCATTATAAAGTTCAACCTGAGGTAATAAATTAAAATGCAAGTCCAACAGTTTTGATGGACAAGCTTCTCCTGCTACCATTACATTCTTCAAAGAAAAAAGTTGTTCCCTAGAAATATGTTGAAGTAAAACTGCATAGAGAGAAGGTAACATTAAAGTGTGTGTCACTTCATGTTTTTTTATCAAATTCCCAAGTTCTCGAACATCTTGTTCTATTCGTTTTTTGGGGATCAATAAAGTGCCTCCTGAACATAAAGTCCAAAAAATACCGACCACAGAGCTATCAAATGAAAAAGAGGATAGCAACAAAAAACAATCAGGATTCGAAGGATAAAATGAAAAACGAGATGTAGTTGAATGCATCAAGTTTTGGTGAGAAATAGGAACACCTTTTGGATTACCTGTACTTCCTGATGTGTAAATAATATAGGCTAACTGATCAGAATTTATTTTTGGCAAGATTATACTATCCGAGGTGTTCTGATCTACTGAGTCGAGGATGATTATTTTGGAGTTAGAGTATTCTAGTTGTGATTTTAATTTTTCTTGGGTTAAAATAAATTTTGCATCCGAGTCATTGAGCATAAATTTTATTCTTTCAGATGGATATTCAGGGTCAAGTGGAAGGTAAGCTGCACCTGCTTTTAAAATAGCAAAAATTCCAATAATCATTTCAATACTTCTGTCTGTAAAGAGTCCGACAGGAGTGTTTTTTTGCACGCCATTTTTGATTAAAACCTTTGCAATAGCATTTGACTTTTCATTGAGTTGAAGATAAGTCAATTCATCTTCTTGAAAAATAACTGCTTTCTTGGTTGGAAATTTTTCGGCCATTTCTTCCATTAAGTTATGGATGGCAGAATAATTTGGCAAAGTCATTTCGGTTTTATTCCAATCAATTAGCATTTCGTTTAATTCCTCTTTTTGCAGTAATGGAATTTTGGAAATGAGTTGATTTGAATCTTGAACTACCGAATTTAAAATGACTTCTAGATGTTGTAACAATCGTTGAGCGGTTGCCTCCTCAAATAAATCTAAGGAAAATTCTAAGGCTAGTTCCAAATGATCTTTATGGTCATTTGCAAATAATGTTAAGTCAAATTTGGAAACTCCGAGGTCAATACTTTCTTCTTTTATTTGTAAATTTAAACCCTCATAAGAATTTGTATTTATATTGTTATATAAAAACATGGATTGGAAAATAGGATTATGACTTCCATGTCTTTCTGGTTGAAGTGCGCTCACTAATTCTTCAAATGGCGTATTCTTATGCTCAAATGCTTGGTTAGTTGTATCCTTTAATTGCTGTACCAAATTGCCAAAACTTTGCTCTTCAGAAAGCTGCGACCGTAAAACAATCGTTTCATTAAAAAAACCAATTAATTTTTCTAATTCTAATTTTTCTCGATTATTGATTGGGCTTCCAACTAAAATATCAGTTTGGTTGGAGTATCGATAAAGCAAAATTTTAAACGCGGCTAAAATGATGACATACAAAGTAGTTTGTTCTTTTTTTGCCAAAGATTTCAGTTCGTTGGATAAGTTTGGAGAAAGTGATTTAGCAATAGTTTTTCCACCAAACGTTGGAACTTTCGGGCGAGGAAAATCGCTAGGTAAATTTAAAACAGGTAATTCACCTGACAATTTATTTAACCAAAAGTTTAGATTTTTCTCGCTTGTTTTTTGCTGTTTTTTCCAATAGGAATAATCTTGATATTGAATAGATAAAGGAAGAAGAGAAATTGTTTGATTGTTTTTTAAGTCCGTATAAATTTTAAATAATTCTTCATTTAACAGCAGCAATGACAACCTATCGCCAATAATATGGTGCATACTTAAAACAATCCAAAATTTGTTTTTGGAAAATTGGAGCACATTTATTCTGACTAAAAAATCATTGACTAGATCGAAAGGTTGAATGGTTTCTTTTTTAATAAAATCAGAAACAGCTGTTTCATTTTCTGTAAATGTTATGTTATGAAAATCTGAAATCTGGATTTTAAAATTTGCAGATGGCTGATTTTTTAACGAAAGTATTTCTCCATTTTTGATAAAATTGGTACAAAGAATTTCATGTCGATCTAGGAGTAGTTGAAAACTTTTCTCTAAGAGATTAATATCCAAATCTCCATCAATCTTATAAAGATGAGCATATTGGTAAAATGGATTTTCGGGATAAAGTTGTTGCAAAAGCCAAAGCCGATGCTGACCATTAGAAGCGACTGTGGCTTCGCCTATTGGCATAGGAGAAATAGAGGGAACTATCGATTTTGCCTTTTTCCGATTTCTCCATTGACTGAGAACGGAAGATTTTTCTGAAGTATTTTTTTTGTCCAAAGACATTTTTTAAAAAAAATTAAGGTACAAAAGAGTAGATTGTCTCAAAATAAATATAGAAAACAGTCCTTCAAATATCATTTCACCATATAAGTATATTGAACTCATCAATAAAATTCTATGCTTTCTATGTGTGTGCCTGTGTGGTAATAAGAATTCTGTGATAGTTTCTAATTTTTTATTCCTGAGACAATCTCTTCTTTCTTTAAATAAAATTATCCAAAAATCGCATTATAAAAATTCCAAAAATACCCACCCCAGGCCAATTCAATATTGAAAGCTCTTTCAACAAACCAATAGATCGAAATAAGTATCAAAACCACAGAACCATATTTAATGATCGCAGGGTAAATATTTAATTTTCTAATTAAATATAAAACTGGAAAAACCATGCAAATAATTAAAACTTGCCCCAATTCAACTCCAATATTAAATCCAGCAAGAGACAATACTAAAAAGTCATCTCCCAAGCCTTTGTCACCCAGAACACTTGCAAAACCAAAACCATGAAACAGTCCAAAACCAAAAGCAATGATCCATTCCTTATGTTTGAAAATAGGAGTGATATTATGAAAAGCGGCCAAAGCTATAGAAATGGCAATTGTCGCTTCTACGAATTGTGAATTCAAATTAATAATATTTAGCGAAGCCAAAGCCAAGGTAATCGAATGTGCGATAGTGAAGAAAGTGATTATTTTTAAGATATAAAAAAATGCATCTTTAAAATTTTCTACAGGAATCCAATCATCAGATTTTGTCATAACAAATGTTTCTTCTTCTCTTCGCCTAACCACGGAGGGTAAAATTAAAGCAACAATAAAAAGAATATGATCCAACCCAATCCAAATATGCCAAACACCTAATTTGACCAAAGCAACGAACCCTTTCCAGAGCGAAATATCCGTCATGGAAAGATTTTCATTCGTATTATCTGGCGTAAAAATACTAGAAATTAGCGCTTCATTATTGACGATTCCTGCTTTCCAGTTGTGCTCAATAATAAGGACACCTCGATGAATTGGATTTTTATCAAAAAGGACTTTGTATTCAATATCAAGCGTAGCGGGAATTTTATTTACATTAATTAAATCGAAATTAATACGAGCAAAATCTTCCATTTCTGTCAAATCCAAAATAGTTGTTTCTGTAAATTTGACTTCATATTTTCCTTCTGATGATTGGAAATTGGAACGGCTTTTTAGATATTTTTTTATGTCGGGAAGAAACTCGGCGAGTTGTTCCATCTTTAACTCGTCATCTAAATTTAATCCGAGTGCTTTATTCATATCTTTTGCAGTCATTTCAAATCTACCACCGATAGCATCTTTATAAATTCGGAGATATAAATAACTTTGATCAGGCTTGTGAGCTTCGAGTGAGTTGGAAAAAAAACCAACTAAAAAAAAGAAGCAAATTGTTATTCGTGTAAGTTTTGACATTAGTTGTAAGTATAATATTATGAAAATTTAACCATTGTTTTAAATGTGTTGCTAGCATTTACCAAAGTGTCGTAATTACCATGAGCAGTAATTTTTCCTTCCTCCAAAAAGTAAATATAATCAGCATGTCGAACTGTCGAAAGTCGGTGTGCAATAATTATGGTAGTAATATTTTTGGGTAAAGATTTTAGTGATTCTATAATTCCATTTTCGGTAATACTATCCAATGCACTCGTCGCTTCATCCAAAACCAAGACACTTGGGTTTGAATATAATGCACGTGCTAAACCTAACCGTTGTCGTTGTCCTCCGCTCAGTCGAACACCTCGCTCTCCAATTTTAGTTTGAAATCCTTCAGGCATTTCCTCTTGAATAAAATCATAAATATCTGCCATTTTTGTGACAATTTCTAAGTGTTTTAAATCAATATTTTCCTCAGGTATTCCAAGTACAATATTTTTCAAAACAGTATCATCAAAAAGAAAAACATCCTGAGGAACATATGCCAAACTTGCCCACCAAGCATTGATTTCATTAGGTTGTAGAGTGGTTTTATCTACTTTGACTTCTCCTTTCGAAGGATGAAGTAAGCCGACAATTATATCTACCAAGGTGGTTTTTCCTGAACCTGTTGAACCTACAAATGCAATGGTTTGACCTTTGGAAATATTTATCGAAAGGTTTTCAATGATTGGTTGTTTTGTATTTTCGTAAGTGAAATGAATGTTTGATAATTGAAGCTGGTCGTTGAATTGCAAAGGCTTGATTTCTGCCTGAGATGGTTCGTCGTAACCCAAACTAAGAATTAAATCATCATATAATTTATCTAAGACGGGAAGACTATGACGAAGTTTTGCAGCAGCAGCAAATGCTTTTTGTAGAGCAGGTAAGAGTCGATAACCCGCCACCGCATAGAGACTCAATCGAGGAATAGTTTTTTGAATATCTCCAGAATTGATAAACAAATAAATGGTAATCGACAGGATACTTCCAAAGGCCAAAAATTCTAAAATATACTTTGGAGCAGCTAGAATAAAATTATATTTTGGTTGAACTCCACAGAATTCTTTTGATGCATGACTAAATCTTGAATAGAAAAAATTATGTTGATTATATACTGTTACGGTCTTGATTCCTTCAAAAAGCTCCCCCAAGTTTTTGTACCGAAGTAAATTCATGGCGATTCGATGTTCTCCAATGTTTTTTAAAATATTTTTTTGAGAAAGGTAAATTAAAAGATAAGCACTACCCAATCCACCAAACATAATCAAAGCAATTTTAGGATCAACTTTAATCAATAAAAGAAAGATAATTATTGAAACAAAAGATCTTGAAAATAAAACAATGATCGGAATAATCACACCACCAGTCAAAGAATTTACTTCAGAAATAATATATGTTTTTAAATTACCTGAATTATTGTTCAAATAATAACTGTAAGGTTTTTTCAAATAAGTATTGAGAAGTCTAACACTCAATTCATGAGCAATATCCCACGAATATTTAAACTGTATCCATATGGCAAACATGGAAATCAGATTAGTAACGCCAATCAAAATAAGAATGCTAATGCCAAAATAAATTAGCATTTGTTTGGGACTTTCAAATTGGAAAAAATTATACGCTCCTGCTAACCATCTATTTTTTTCAACAACATCTGGTGAGGAAAGTAATTCCATGAAAGGGAGGATCGAAGCAACTCCAGCAACTTCAAGAATTGCTGTGATAAGAATAAGGATAAAAAGCCATCCGAATTTTAATTTTTCTTCGTGCTTTAATATATGAAGTATTTTTTTGATGGTTATGCTGTTTTATTTGTTTTTTTTGATAAATTTCTTGTTTTTCATGGCTTCTTAAGATGTTAAACCAATTCTTTCTTTGTTTGTTGTTGATTTTAATTTTAGGCCGCCTTTACTAAGTTTGTAAAAAAACATTTTTTTGAAGTAAAAGAGAACAATAATAGTTACGTAATAAAATATCAAAGTGGATTAGAACCCACGAATTAAAATTTCATCTAACTTTTTTATTCCAAAAAATACCTGATTTTGACGTGTAAGATAGAACTTAGAGAGATTTTTTAAATTTCTCCAATTTTGCTGCAAGCTAATTTAATATTTAAAAAATAAATAAGTGGTTACCTGATAATCCACCTGTCGAGGTTTCTTCGTATTTAACAATAAGAGAAAAGAAATTGAGCATTTTGAACAAAACCAGAATATACTTTGATGAAACTTTTAGGATTTTTTTCTTTAATAATTTTAATTCCTTTTTGTAGTTTTGGTCATGATATTTCAGGGCAAATTGCTGATGAATACCAACAAGGAATTTTGGGCACACGCATCACTTTACTTCCTACCAAGTATCATACTCACACCAATGAATTTGGATTTTTTTTAGTCAACGATGTAAAAAAATAGTGATACCCTTCAAGTTTAATTACCTTGGCTGGCATATTACGATTGAAGATGTGGAATGTCTGGTAGAAAATATAATCAAAAATCAAAACGAGAATGGATTTCGAATGGTCAGCAGAATTTTTAGCATTTAAAAAACAAGTAATTGACTTTGCAAAAACACAGTTAAATCAAGGAGTTGTCGAAAGAGATGCTCAACAATTTTTTCCCAAAGAACTATGGGAAAAATGTGCTGATTTTGGAATTCAATCATTAGCCTTACCAAAAAAATATGGAGGCAAAAATGAAGAAGTTGCATTTTCAAAAGCCATGTTGGCAATGGAAGGATTTGGATATGGATGTGAAGATAATGGATTAGCATTTGGATTGAATGCTCAAATGTGGACTGTCCAAACGCCCATCTTACATTTTGGTAATGAAGCTCAAAAGCAAAAATATTTGCCAGCAATGGCAAATGGAAAAATAATCGGTGCACATGCTTTAACTGAACCTAATGCTGGATCGGATGTTTACAATATGCAAATGACTGCCGAGAAAGTAACAGATGGATATATTTTAAATGGAAAGAAACACCTAATTACTTTTGCTCCAATTTGTGATTTTGTTTTAGTTTTTGCTACTACAAATCCTGCTCGAAAGCAATGGGGAATTTCTGCTTTTTTAGTAGACACTAACACTAAAGGATTTCTTCAATCTGACAAAAAAAATAAGATGGGAATGCGCTCTATTCCCATTGGAGATTTGGTTTTTGAAAACTGTTTTATTCCAACTGAAAATCTCTTGGGAAGCGAAGGATTAGGCTACAGTATTTTAAATCATTCTTTGGAATATGACCGTTGCTGTATTTTGGCAAGTCAGTTAGGAAGAATGGAAAAACAATTAGAACAAGCCATTGATTTTGTAAAAAATAGAAAACAATTTAATCAACCGGTCGGTCAGTTTCAATCAGTTTCGAATCGAATCGTTGAAATGAAATTACGCTTAGAAACATCAAGATTATTATTATATAAAACTGCGTGGCTAAAAGAAAAAGGAGAAAATGTAACGCTTGAATCTGCGATGTTAAAACTTCACTTGAGTGAGTCATTTATGCTTTCAAGCCTTGATTTCATTAGGAGTTTTGGAGGTTCAGCTTACTTGAGTGATAATGGAATTGAAAGAGACTTAAGAGATTCGGTTGGCGGAATTTTGTATGCAGGCACCTCAGATATTCAACGAAATATAATCGCCAAACTTTTAGGAATTTAAAAACAGACGATACGTTTTTAGGAAAAAATGAATTTGAATTAAAGCATTTTTTATCCTGAAATCCAAACAACTATGATTTACAATATTCCACATATTATCTTAAATTCTGCTGCTCGTTTTCCTAATCGGCCTGCATTTGGTAATGGAAAAGAAGTGTTGACCTTCGCCAACTTTTCGAATCAAATGGATCAAATGGCGAACCAACTACAGCAACTAGGAGTGCAGAAAGGGGATAGAGTAGGAGTGTATCTTAATCGAGATTTAGCAACTGCTGTCGCTATTTTTGGGATAATGAGAGCAGGTGGGGTTTATGTTCCTCTGGATAGCAAATCGCCACCAACAGTAACTCGATTTTTGATAAAAGATTGTGGAATAAAAATTCTTATAACAAACCATTTACAAAAAAAGAATTTACTAAAAGTCGTTGCAGAAAAAACAGGATTGGAGACGATTATTGGAATAAATGAGCCGATAGATATTGCCACGATTTCATGGGAGGAAATTCAAAAGCAGTCTAATGATTTTCAACCTAACTTTCCAATTTTAGAGAATGATTTAGCTTATATCATATATACTTCAGGGTCAACGGGTGATCCAAAAGGAATTGTTCACACTCATTATAGCGGATTAAGTTATGCTCGATTGTCTGCGAATTTGTATGGAATTACAGAAGAAGATCGAGTGAGTAATCACGCACCAGTTTTTTTTGATATATCATTATTTGGTTACTTGTCGGCACCTTTGGTCGGAGCATACACTTTAATTATTTCGGATGCTCATACTATTTTCCCAACGAGTTTGAGTCAATTAATTGAAAAAGAGAAACTGACAATTTGGTATTCCGTTCCTTTAGCATTGATACAATTACTCCAAAATGGTTCGATAGATCAACGAGATTTAAGTTCTTTACGATGGGTACTTTATGCTGGTGAGCCTTTCCCTCCTAAATATTTAAGACCATTGATGCAAAAATGGTCGCAAGCAAAATTCAGTAATATTTACGGACCTGCCGAACTGAATCAATGTACATTTTATCATATCCCACAATTTCCAAATATAACTGATCCAATTCCAATTGGGGAAGTTTGGGGCAATTCAGAAGGAATAATTATCAATGAAAAGGAAGAAGAAGTTGAGCAAGGAGAAGTAGGTGAATTATTAATTCGAACTGCTACTATGATGAGAGGTTATTGGCAAAAACCAGCGTTAACTAAAAAAGCGTTGTTCAAAAAAATAAATGATTCGGGTTTTGAAGAAGTATTTTATCGAACGGGCGATTTGGTGAAAAAAGATGTAAATGGATTGTTACATTTTTTGGGAAGGAAAGATCATCAAATAAAAATTAGAGGTTACCGAGTGGAACTCAACGCAGTAGAGGTTGCTTTGATATCGCAAAAGTCAGTCAATGAAGTAGCAGTTTACACAATCAAAAACAAAGATGAAACAGTCAGTATTTATGCAGCAATAATTTTGAAGAAGAACAGGGAAGAAGAAATGGATGAAGAAACATTAAAAACAATTTTAAAAAACTCCTTACCATTTTATGCTATTCCTGAGCGCATATTTTTTATGGA
Source organism: Saprospiraceae bacterium (assembly GCA_045106765.1). Taxonomy (GTDB): domain Bacteria; phylum Bacteroidota; class Bacteroidia; order Chitinophagales; family Saprospiraceae; genus CAJQQY01. Next base: position 18,987 of record JBGCFD010000061.1, read on the forward strand.
GAGTTTCCCTCGAACTGGCTCTGGGAAAATAGATCGGAACGCAATCAAAAAAGAATTAAAACACATTAGTATCTAAAGATGGAAGAACAAATAATAAATTTTATCAAGGAAGATTTGCACAATGGAAAATCTGATTTTGAGCTTTTGCCAGATGAAGATTTATTGGCAAGTGGGTTAGTTGAGTCATTGAGTATGATGCAATTGATTCATTTTGTTGAGGAAACATTTCAAATAAAAATCCCTCCTCAAGATATGACAATCGATAATTTTGTCACCGTTGAGGCAATTGCAAATTATGTTAAAAAGAGCCAAACACTAACGTAAAAAATAATTCATTTTCAATAGCCATGAAAGATTCAAATAATAAATATTTACAGAACGAGTACTTTGAATTGACGAAAAGTCAATCTCAAATCTGGACTGGTCAGCAGTTGAGTCCAGACTCACCTTTGTACAATATGGCTTTTACTTTTGAATTTCATGGAGAGATAGATATTGACCTTTTTCGAGATGCTTTCCAGTTGCTTTTAGAACAAAGTGATGCGATGCGAACAGCCTTTCACCTAATTGAAGAAGCGCCCAAACAAAAAATATACGACGACTTTTCCTACGATTTTCCGTATTTAGATTTTTCCAAAAAAGAAAATAATGAAACTGTTCTACAAGAATTTGTAGCTACTCGTTCGCAAATTATTTTTGATATTTCAAAGCGATTATTTGATGCCGTTTTGATAAAAATGTCTGACCAATATTTCGTTTGGTACTTCAATCAACATCATTTAATTACTGATGGTTGGTCGGTAACGATTCAATATAATACTATTTTAGATTTTTATAAAAGACTGCAAAAAGGAGAGAAGATAATAGAAAATCATCTTCCTAAATTTGTAGATTTTATTCAATTTGAAAAAGAAAAGAGAGAAGCAGAAGTAAGTAAAAACACCCATGTTTATTGGAATAACAATATAAATACATCTGCTGATTCAGTTTCTTTTTTGGGAAAAAATAACGACCGTTTTCAAAGTCATACCAATCGAACCAATATTATTTTAAGTAAAGAAAAATCAAATCAACTTAGATTACTCACCAAAGAATCTGACATAGTTACGTGGTCAGAAGATCTGTCTCTTTTTATTACTTTCTCGACTTTACTTTTTATTTATAATTCAAAAATTAATGGTCAGCGAAAACAAAGCATCGGAACTCCTGTACATAATCGAACCAATGCTGACTTCAAAAGAATGCCAGGATTATTCATTGAATTATTTCCTTTGTCAGTTGAAATTAAAAATGATGATACCTTTGTTTCTTTGTTTGAAAAAGTAAGAAATGAGTATTTTAATTTTTTAAAAAATGCAAAAACAGGTGCAAGTTCGCCTGCTTTGGGAAAGACATTTAATGTTGTTTTAAATTATATCAATACTTCATTTTCTGAGTTTGGAGAAATTCCGATGCAGTCTAATTGGTTGGACACAGGACATGCTGATCCTTCTCATTTTTTGAAATTGCAAATTCATGATTTCAACTCAAGCGGTTGTTTCCATTTAATCTTTGATAGTAATAAGTCTGTATTTGACGCCGAACAACATCAAGCAATTGGAGAAGGATTTATGTTTTTGATTAATTCTTTTTTGGAAAATCGAAATCAAAAGATTGAGTTTTTAACACCAAAAGAATCTCTAAGATTAGAATCTTTTAATCAAACTAAAGTTGAATTTCCAACTGACGAAACTATTGTTTCTCTCTTTGAAAAACAAGTTGGAAAAACTCCTGAGGCAGATGCAATTATTTTTGAAAATGAAAAATTGACTTTTAATCAGCTCAATAAAAAATCAAATCAACTCGGTCATTTCTTAAAAAATAAAAATGTTGAGATTGAAGATTTGATCGTAATTTGTTTGGATCGTCAACTTGAAATGATGATTGGATTATTGGGGATTTTAAAGGCAGGAGCAGCTTATGTTCCTCTTGACCCAACTTATCCAGAGGCTAGAATTAATTTACTTTTGGAAGACACTCAATCCAAAATAATCCTGACGACTAAAAAATATGCACCCCATTTTTCTAATCAAAAAGATATTCAAATCATCCTTTTGGATGATGATTGGGATGCTATCTCAGATTTCGCTGAAGCTAATTTAGATTTAGCCATCTTGCCCCAAAATTTGATGTATATGATTTATACTTCTGGTTCCACAGGTCAACCAAAAGGAGTGATGAATCAGCATGATGGACTTGTAAATAGATTGTTATGGGCACAAGATCAATTTCAATTAAAACAAAAATCGGATGTAATTCTGCAAAAAACTACTTACAGTTTTGATGTGTCGGTTTGGGAATTATTTTGGCCATTAATAACTGGAGTCAAATTAGTTTTTGCCAAACCCGATGGACATAAAGATAGTACGTACCTTAAAGAAATCATTGAAAAGGAAAAAATTACCACTCTTCATTTTGTGCCTTCAATGTTAGAGGTTTTTTTGCTTGATGTCCAAGTCGGAGACTGTCCAAGTTTGCAAAGAATTTTATGCAGCGGGGAAGAATTAAAACCTCTTCATGCTTCTGAATGCTATAAAAAAATACCGCATATTGAGCTTCATAATTTATACGGACCAACTGAAGCTGCAATAGATGTGACTCATTGGGAAGTGCCCAAAAATAAAGTAATTAATAAAGTTCCAATTGGAAAACCAGTCGCCAATACTCAATTATTTATTTTAAATAAATTGGGAAAAAAATGCCTAATTGGAGTGCAGGGCGAATTATATATTTCAGGAATTCAAGTGGCGAGAGGTTATCATAATCGATCTGAATTAAATCAAGAGAAATTTATTGAAAATCCATTTTTATCTGAAGATAATTTTAAAGTTTACAAAACTGGCGATCTCGCCCGTTGGCTTCCTGATAGCAATAAAAAAATTTTGGGAAGGATAGATTCGCAAGTGAAGATTCGAGGGTTTAGAATTGAGCTAGGTGAAATTGAGACAATCATTTTGAAAAATCCTGCGATCCGTCAATGTATTGTTATAGCTAATTCTAACCAACATGGAAATAATCAATTAGTTGCCTATTTCGTGAGTAACCAAATTGTCGAAATAAATTCGATTCGACAATTCTTAAATCATCATTTGCCTGATTATATGGTCCCTGCTTATTTTTTGCAAATAGAAGAAATACCAACGACTATAAATGGGAAAGTCGACAGGAAAGCTTTGCCCCCTTTGGTCAAAAACAATACAATTACAAAACCTATTCAGGAGGAGGAGTTAAATGAGTTTCAAGAAATTATCCATGAAATATGGCGAGAAGTTTTGCCTCAAAATCGAATTTCGATCTACGATAACTTTTTCGAAATAGGAGGCGATTCATTGATAGCCATTCGGATGATTGTAAGGATTAATAACGCATTTGAATTGGAATTGCCGGTGAATTTAGTTTTTGAAAAACCAACAGTTTCACAAATTTCAATCCATGTAGAAGAACTTATAACAATGCTTTTGCAAGAATTAGAAAATGAGAATTCAGATTAAAAAAGATGGCAAAGATTATTTGTATAACGACAGGATTGACTGGTATTTTAAATGCAAGTTTGGAATTGGTAGAACGCTTAAAAGAAAGTGGTCATGAAGTGAGTTACGCCGCTCCAAGAGATGTCGGAGACAAATTAGAATCGCACCATGTTTCGTTTAAGAAATTACCTGAAATAAAATTGAAATATGATGCTGGAGTGCCTGAATTTAAAGGTTTTCTTAAGAAGATTAATCGTTTTTTTTACAAGGTGAAAAATCAAGAAAAACGAAAAAAAGAAACACTCGAAATGATAGAACCAAAGGCTTTTTTGACTTTGGTGAAAAACGAAAAACCTGACTTTTTAATCATAGATATTGAGTTGCATGAATACATTATTAAAGCATACTCTGAGCAATTGAATTTTGTGCTTTTAAGTCAATGGTTTTCACTTTGGAATCGAAAAGGGTTACCGTATTTATTGCATGATACTATTCCTGGGAGAGGATGGAAAGGAAGCAATGTCGCCATTTATTTTTCATGGAAAATAATTCAACTAAAAAGATGGTTGGCTTTTTCTTGGCAAAAAATTTATACAGTTTCTACGGATCGACGGAGTGTTCTTTTAAGTTTTTCGAAGCAGGAAAAATTTCCTTTGAAATGGATAAAAGAAAATTACTGGCCTGGACCATTTTCTTATGATGCTTTGCCTGTGATTAGTATGACTGCCGAGGAAATGGAATTCCCACATGATCCTCGGCCTAATCATTTTTATGTAGGAGCAATGGTCAATGAAAATCGAGTTGATAAAATCGAAAAAAGTAATAATGGTTTTTCTATTGAAGATGTTTTTGATTATCAGAAAAAAGTAGGCGGGAAGTTAATTTACTGCTCCGTAAGTACCTTGTTAGAAGGTGATTTAAATTTTATTGAAAAATTAATTCAAGTATTTCAAGATGAAAAAAATTGGATTCTAATTATTGGGATGGGAGGATTAATTAATGAAACAAGATTAGGGAAATTGCCCGAAAATGTTTTTGCTTTTTCCTATGTACCACAATTGAAAGTTTTAGCAAAAGCTGATTTGTCTATCAACCATGGAGGAATCCATACAATAAACGAATGTGTGTTTTTCAAAGTTCCAATGTTAGTTTATTCTGGAAAAAAATCAGATCAAAATGGATGTGCAGCAAGAGTTGATTTTCATAGATTAGGATTAATGGCTGATAAGGATATTGATTCACCAGAACAAATTCGAGAGAAAATAAATGAAGTTTTGACCAATAAAAAATACAATGAAAATATAGAAAAGATGAACCAAGTTTTTCAAAAATATACAAATGAAAAAAAACTTGAGCGAATAATAGAGAAATCGATCAGAGGTGGAATTAACCTCAAATAAAAATTAAAACGAATGAAATTAAATAATGTAATATTATTGTTTTTTGTCATAATTATGGGGAGTAGTTGCACTTCTTATAAGTCTCTATTGAACTATAGTGACTCCCCAAAAGTTCCGATTAATCCACAGTCAATTACGAACTTTAAACCAATTGTGATTCAATCAAATGATATTTTGAGAATCAGAATTAGTAGTGTTAATGCTGATGCCGTTCGCCCTTTTGTAATTTCTGGGAGTGAGGAAAAAAGTGCTGCCTCGGGAGGTTTTGATGAATTTCTAGTGAGTAGCGACGGCTATATTGATTTTCCAACCATTGGAAGAATTGAATTAAGTGGATTAACGATAGAAGAAACCAAAGCTAAGATATTACAAAAATTGACTCCTTTTTTTACTCATTCACCTATCGTACAAGTTCGCTTAATCAACTTTAGGGTTAATGTAAATGGTGAGGTAAGGCGACCAGGTTCCTTCACCGTTTATAATGATCGGTTGACAATAATTGAAGCAATTACTTTGGCTGGTGACTTTACGCCTTATTCGAGTAGGGATAGCATTTTAATCATAAGAGAAGAAAATAATACTCGAACTTTTGGCTACATAGATTTTAATTCTTACGAAGTTTTTTCATCGCCCTATTTTTATTTGCAGCAAAATGATGTCATTTACATTCGTCCTAAAAAAGCAAAAATTAATGAAGTGCGAGACCCTGCTTCTCGAGTATTGCCTTGGGTGACAGCAGGTTTTTCATTAGTTGCTCTTATATTTTCAATTTCTAGATAATCAGTAAATTATTTTGAATAACACAACAACAACAAATTTGAATTCAGGAATTCCTCAAAATACTATTTTGATAGATTTCCAAAAAATATTCTCCAAGATGCTTTCTGCTTGGTGGTTGTTTATTATTTGTTTTGGAATAGCCATTGGTTTAGGAAAACTATATTTGAGGTATACCACTTTTGAATATTCTTCCAGAGCTATTCTGTTAATAAAAGATGCAGGGAATAGCGGCAATATTTCCGCTGAAAGTATTTTACTTTCTGATCAAGGTCTTTCTGGGGGCAAGGCGATGGATAATGAAATTCAAATTTTAAAATCACTCACTTTGATGGAAAAAGTGGTGGACCGATTAGAATTAGATGTAGAGTATTTTAGAATTGGACAATTTAAAGAAACCGAACTTTATAAAGACTCTCCATTTTTGGTCGATTCAATTGAGATGAGCAATAGTAATATTTCTTATGTTAACTTTCAAGTGGTTTTGGAAGATTATAAAAGTTTTGTACTTAAAGAAAATGCAGAAGATGAAGGGAGGAAATGCTACTTCGGAATTCCTTTTGAAACGAATGCAGGAAAATTTTTAATTTCTTTAAACCCAGAAATCGCTATTCTAAAAGGCGAATATCGGTTGATCATAAAATCAATAGAATCTGCTGCTTATTCCTACAAGTCAGGTTTGAGAGTGGAACGGATAGGTGATCAAAATGCTTCAAGTGTTTTGCAGTTAATCATCCTTAATCCTGTTTCCAAAAAGGCAAGAGATATCTTAAATACATTGATTGATGTGTATAATGAAGAGGAGATAAAAGATGAAAATAAAGTATTAGAAAACACCTTGGAATTTATTGATAATCGAGTCAAAAGTTTAGTGACTGAATTGGATGAAGTTGAAAGTGGAATTCAAAATTATAAAAGCAAAAATGAGATAATAAGTAATACTGCCTCAGGAAGTATGGATTACACTTTGAATGAAATTAGATCAGCTGTTCAACAAATTTCTTCCTTCGAAATTCAAAAAGATTTACTGCTCTCACTTGAAGGTTTTTTGATAAAAGAACAAACTACATTTGATTTGATTCCAGCAAACTTGATTGCTGAAAGCCCCGTCCTTTCTGGTCTCGTCAATCAATACAACAATTTAGTTCTTCAAAATAAAAAAATATCAACGACTGCAAGTGCTCAAAATCCTACTAGAATTTTGATAGAAGAACAGATAGTTGATTTGAGAAAATTAATTCTTGAAACTATTCAAAATCTTCGACAGGATTTGCAAATTCCAATCAATGAAATTGAACTCAATATTAAAAATTTAAAAAGTAGTATGAGTAATATTCCTGGCTTGGAAAAAAAGCTCATTGAAAAAATGAGAACTCAATCCATCAAGGAAAATTTGTTTTTATATCTCTTACAAAAAAGAGAAGAAACCGCACTTTCGGAGGCTGTGACTACTGCCAAAACTCGTACCATTGATCGTGCAAGAGCATCAAATTACGCTGTTTTTCCAAAACGAAAATTAACCATGATGGTGAGTGGGATTTTAGGTTTGGTTTTTCCCATGATGTTAGTTCTTTTGGCAACGTTTCTCGATAATAAAATTGACTCAGACGAAACTATAAAGAGCATCACCAATATTCCCATATTAGGGCGAATTGCTCAAAGAAAAGGGGATGAGAATATTGTAGTGAAATATGGAAGTCGTTCTGCCATCAATGAAATGTTTCGATTACTTCGAACCAACCTAAATTTTTTAAATCATAATAAACCTAAGCAAACCATGCTTTTAACTTCCTCTATTTCGGGAGAAGGAAAAACATTTATCGCTATTAATTTGGCCATCTCATTTGCTTTGTCTGGTAAAAAAGTAATCCTTTTAGGTATGGATTTGCGGAAGCCCAAAATGGCAGAGTATTTAAATGTAGGATCAGGTAAGGGGATCACTAATTACTTGATCGGACAAAGTAACCTGGAAGAGATTATTCAACCTTATTCCGAAAATCCTAATCTTTCATTTATTGCTTGTGGACCAACTCCACCCAATCCTGCTGAATTGATTTTGTCCAATCGGATGGAAGAATTGTTGATGGAACTAAAAGATAAATATGATTATGTTTTAATTGATACACCACCCATTGGATTAGTCTCCGATGCTCTTTTGTTGAGAAAGTTTGTGGACAATATTTTAATTATTGTTCATCAAAGAAGAACTAGAAGAGGGATGCTGAAGAACTTGGAAAATATGTATTCTAAGAATGAACTTCAACACTCGAGTATCATATTTAATGGAGTAAAAAGTGGTAAAAGTTATTATGGTTATGGAGGATATGGAAACGGTTACAATCAAGGATACTATGTCGATGAATAATAAAAAACAATACACTTACATAATTGCTGAGGTAGGACAAGCTCATGATGGCAGCCTTGGAATTTTACACTCGTACATAGATGCGATTGCTGAAACGGGAGTAAATGCCATCAAGTTCCAAACGCATATTGCCGAAGCCGAAAGTAGTTTGGAAGAGCCTTTTCGCATAAATTTTTCCTACGAAGATGCCACTCGATTTGATTATTGGAAGAGAATGTCTTTTACCAAAGATCAATGGAAAGATATTAAATCTCATTGTGAAGAGAAAGGGTTGGAATTTATTTCCTCTCCATTTTCGCAAGCTGCGGTAGATCTTTTAGAAGAGATTGGAATGGAGAAATATAAAATTGGATCTGGCGAAGTAAACAACTTTTTGATGCTTGAAAAAATTGCTAGAACTGGCAAACCAATCATCCTTTCTTCAGGAATGTGTTCCTATGAAGAACTCGATGCAGCAGTAAAATTTATTGAAAAATTTGGTAACGAATTATCCATTTTGCAATGCACCACAAGTTATCCCACACCTGCAGAGAGAATTGGTTTTAATGTAATTGGTGAATTGAAAAAACGCTATCCAAATCAAAAAATCGGACTTTCAGAACATACTGGGCAAAAAGCTACAGGGCTTGCGGCTGTTGCATTAGGCGCAGAGATTTTAGAGTTTCACACCATTTTCGATCGAAGGATATTTGGTCCGGATGCATCGTCCTCGTTGACTATTGATGAAGTGAAAGAATTGGTTACATCGATTCGCTTTTTGGAGAAAGCATTGAATCATCCGATTGATAAGAATGACTTAAATCCTTATTTGGATTTGAAAAAAATATTTGAAAAAACACTTGCAGTCAATAAAGATTTATCAAAGAATCATGTCTTGAAATTTGAGGATTTGGAAGCAAAAAAACCAGCTCAACAAGGAATAGCTGCTGCTCGATTTCAAGATTTTATTGGAAAAAAATTGAAAAGGGAAAAGCAACAATATGATTTTTTAAAAGAAGAAGATTTTTAGAATAATGGAAAAAAGAAAGATTTGTGTCGTAGTCACCGCTCGTCCGAGTTATAGTAGAATTCGCTCAGCACTCCAAGCCATTCATGATAATGAAGCGTTGGAATTACAATTGGTGGTAGCTGCAAGTGCATTATTAGATCGCTATGGAACAGCAGTAGAAATTATAGAAAAAGACGGTTTTTCAATTGTAGCCAAGGTTTATAATGTCCTCGAAGGTGGAAATTTAGCCGCTCAATCGAAGACCACAGGAATGGGAATAATCGAGTTGACCAATGTTTTTGAAAACCTAAAACCTGATGCTGTTGTCACAGTAGCTGACAGATTTGAGACCATGTCAACAGCTATCGCTGCTTCCTATTTGAATATTCCATTGGTACATATTCAAGGTGGAGAAGTAACTGGAAATATTGATGAAAAAGTACGACATGCTATCACTAAATTATCAGATATTCATTTTGTCTCTTCAGCAAAAGCGAAAGAAAGAGTTCTAAAAATGGGCGAAAACTCGGCAAGCGTTTTCCAAACAGGTTGCCCTTCAATTGACTTAGCAGAAGAGATTCTTCAAGATGGTAATCTTGATTTCGATCCTTATCAAAAATATGGAGGAGTTGGAAGTCAACCAGATATTTCTGATGGATATGTCATTGTGATGCAACATCCTGTGACGACAGAATATGAACAATCGAGAGTTCAAGTTACTAAAACCTTGGAGGCAATTTATGATTTAAAAATTCCCACTTTTTGGTTTTGGCCAAATGTAGATGCAGGATCAGATGGCACTTCTAAAGCGATTCGTTCCTTTCGGGAAAATAATCAACTGGATCATTTTCATTTTTTTAAAAACATGGCTCCGCTTGATTTTTTAAAGTTTTTAAATAATTGTAAATGTCTTGTTGGAAATTCTAGTGTAGGAATTCGAGAGTGTGCATATTTGGGTGTTCCGGTGGTTAATATCGGTTCGAGACAAAATGGGAGAGAACGTGCAGATAATGTTATAGATGTCAATTATGAAAAGTTAGCAATCAAAAATGCCATCAAAAAACAAATAGAACACGGAGTTTATCCAAAAAATAAAATCTATGGAAATGGCGATGCAGGTTTGAAAATTGCAAAATTATTAAAGGAAGTTCCTTTGACCTTTCAAAAAGTGTTGACCTATTAAAAGTTCTACGAAAAAATAAATAAAATGACAAAATCATCAGTTTCGGAATATTGGAAAAAGGAAGGATTAGAAAATTATTTTTCCTCAAATCATGCGGCTAGTCAAAATGGAAATACTCCTTTTGAAAACGATGCTAGTGTAGCTGTAATTCCCGCAGACATTGAAGATTTAGTTCGATTGCATCAATTGATTCGGCAAAGAAAAAGTTTCACCGTTCTAGAATTTGGTGTTGGTTTTTCAACTGTTGTCATTGCAGATGCGCTCAAAAAGAATAAAAAAGATTGGGAGAATTTGACATCACAACCAAAGATTCGAAACCGATTTATGTTCCAATGTTTTTCGGTAGATACTGCTGAAAAATGGATAAATATTTCAAAAGAGCGATTACCTAAAGAATTAGAAAATTTTGTTCATTTTCAATTGAGCGATGTAGAAATTGGAACATTCAATGGGCAAATTTGCCACTTTTATAAAAACCTCCCTGACATCATTCCTGATTTTATTTACCTCGATGGCCCAGATCCTAAAGCTGTAAAAGGTTCGATCAATGGAATGACTTTTCAATGCTCAGAGCGAACAGTCATGTCAGGAGATTTATTGTTGATGGAATCCATTTTGTTGCCAGGTACTTTTGTTTTAATTGATGGAAGAACGAATAACGCTCGTTTTTTAAAAAACAATTTAAGACGTAATTATGAAATAATTTGGGATCAAAAAGGAGACGTGACAACCTTTGAATTAAAAGAAGAACGATTGGGAAAATACAATTTATTAGGGAGTGATTTTTTTAAATAATAAAAAAATGAAACCAATGAGAATTTTAGGATTAATTCCCGCAAGAGGAGGCTCGAAAGGAGTTCCTTTTAAAAATAAAAAATTACTTCATGGAAAAGAATTGATTCGATATTCCATTGAGACTGGTTTGAATTGTCCACTAATTGATGACGTTATTGTTTCTACAGAAAATGTCGACATCGCTAAAATTGCAAAAAATGCAGGAGCAAAAATTCCGTTTTTACGTCCTGAAGAATTGGCTACAGATGATTCGCCAAGTATTGATACGATCATTCATGCGTTGGAATTTTTAGATAAGAGTGGAGATCATTTTGATGCAATTTGTTTGTTACAACCAACAGTACCATTTCGAAATTTCGATGACGTTACAGAAGCTATTTTAAAATTTAAAGAGAGTGATGCAGATAGTTTGATTTCCGTTCGAGAAGTTCCACACATTTATAATCCACATTGGATATATGAAGAAAATAAAGAAACTGGATTTTTAAAAAGAACTATCTCTAGTGAAAAAATGATTTCTCGAAGACAAGATTTGCCTAAAGCATTTCATCGAGATGGTTCCATTTATTTGACAAAAGTAGATGTGATTTTATCAAATAAATCATTGTATGGGGAAAAAATTACTTATCACGAAATGGTTAATTCTCCCAACATAAATATTGATACTAAGAAAGATTGGATAGACGCTGAACTTTATTTGAATAGTTTTTCAATAGATAATATTCATGGATAAAAAATACCCCGTAGATATATGTTATGTTATTTCTCACGGTTTTGCTGCGAGGATGCTTTTGCAAACTAACCTTTTGCAAAGATTAGTTGAAACAGGTAAAAGAATTGCTATTATTACTCCTGATGCTAATGATGAAAATTTACAAAAATTAGAATCAAATGCTAATGTTCAAATCTTTGATCCACAAATAAAACAAAATATTTGGGATGATGATTATGCTGCTAAACGAATGTATTTCATGGAAGATATCAAAAGTAATCCCGTCTTTTGGGAAAAGCATTTGTATAATATTTTTTACACCAAATCTATTCATCCTTGGAAGCGATTAATTCCATTTATTTATTATCCGATTTCACGATTGATAAAATACATTCCAAGCATTCGTTCACGTTTCAAACGTAATGAAAGCAAGTATTTAATTTCAAAAAAAGCATCCGATTTAATTCAAAAAATAAATCCTAAAGTGGTAGTCTCCACTTATCCAATAAATTTTTTGGAATCAAAATTTTTGTTTGCAGCCAAGCAACAAAATATTAAAACAGTCATTCATCTATTGAGTTGGGATAATATTACAAGCAAAGGAATTTTCCCCGTAATCCCTAATGAATTCATTGCTTGGGGAAAAGTGATGCAACAAGAGTTGAAGGAATATTATGATACTTCTGATGACAAAATACATGTTTGTGGAGTACCACATTTTGATCAACATACCCAAGTGAAAAGGCAACCTAAATATCAAGATTTGTTGAAAAACTTAGGGCTCAATTTTGACTTCCCATACCTATTTGTAGCGATGAGTTCCCCTCGATTCGCACCTCACGAAATTGATATAGTGGAATGGTTAACAAAAGAAATTTCTAAAAATACTTTTGGTAAAAAGATGCAACTTATCATTCGACCTCATCCACAAAATGTACAAGGAAGTTTGGCAGATAAAAAATGGATTCAGCGTTTAAAAAATTTGAATAGCGAAAGAGTTGCAGTCGATTTTCCACAACTAATAAAAAGTAATGTGAGATGGAGCATGAAAAAATCAGACATGAATCATTTGTCTAATTTGTTGGCAGGTTGTAGTGTTTGTATGAATTCAGGTTCGACTGTTTCGATAGATGCTTTGGTGATGGAAAAACCTGTGATTCTAACTTCGTTCGATGGTGATAAAGAATTGAATTATTGGAAATCTGCTAGAAGATTAGTCGATTATCCTCATCAAAAAAAATTTGTAAAGTTAGGTGGCGCAAAGGTCGTTCATTCTTATGAAGAACTCACTAAATCAATTTTGGATTACGTAATTACTCCAGAATTGGATATTGAAAAACGCCAGCATGCACTTAAAATGGAGTGTCACGGAAACGATGGTGAAGCAACCACAAGAGTTGTAAAAGCAATGTTACATATTTTAGAAAAAGAAGGAGTAGTCTATGAATAATTCAGCTACCATAAAGATAGATCTGGATAAAACACTCTTTGTTTTATTTTGTTGTTATGCTTTTTCATTGCCTTTCGAGCTATTTTTTGAGGTGTTATTTGGGATAGAAACCATCTTCAAACCATTTCGGATTTTCTCCATTATTATTATTGGTATTTTTGGAATAAAGACAATTACGAAAGGAATTCAATTTGATCCAGCCAATAGAATTGACTTTTTTTTATATGGAGCTTATTTATATGGATTGTTCATTTCCATGATAAGAATGGTTGAAGTAGTTTTTAGTATGGGACTATTTTTTAACGATCTTTTCCAGCTTGTTTTTTTTCTTGGTAACTTTTTTATTTTCAAAACACTTCCATTTTCCATATCAAGAATCCATACGATTCTTCATTATTTTATTGCAGGGATTTGTCTCAATTCACTTTATTCTTTTTGGACGGTTTTGCAGGGTATAGAGTTAGGAAGGAATGCTGGTTTTTCTGATAATCCAAATTATTTTGCCTTGGGAATTTTAGCAGCGATTGTTTTTTTTATTTTAAAATTCAACTATCCTCTAAAATTCAAAACCAAAATTAGTATAGGATTTCTTCTTTTGTTTTTATTCAATATGTTCGGAGTTGCTGGAAGTAGAGGAGCACTTGTTTCATTGTTTATTGCTGTACTCTTAGTATTTATTATTTCTAATTTTTATAAAAAAATCACCTTAATTTTTTTAGCAACAGTCGCTTCTCTTTTCTTTTTATTTAATAATCTGTCCAGCGTAGTTTCTGATAGTTCTTTTACTTTGATACATCGAGTAAGTAAAAGTTTAAGTTCTGAATCATCTGACGATAGCCCCCGATTTGTCATATGGAAAGGTGTATTTCGGACCTTAGAAGATCAAGGTTATGCGGGGCTAGGTATTGGTCAATTCAAGGCTAATTTTGTAAAATATTATGGGGAAGAATCTAATGGAATTATTTTGGATATGGTCAATCGTGGATATTATTTATCTCCACATAATGATTATTTATACCTCCTGACAGATTATGGATTGCCAAGTTTAATTTTGTATTTAATTTTTTTAATACTGCAGGTGAGCAGACTAGGCAGAATTTTAAATAGGGTGGTACAGGGGGAAAAAGAACATTTTTTAATCCGATTCAATTTTATCATTTTGATAGGATTGATCATTTTTGGATTGACAACAGATAGTTTGATCCATCCTTTATTTTGGTTTTTATTGATGTTTATTACTAAAAAAAATATTTAATAAAAAGAATGAACACAACGAAGGGATACTTATACGCCGCAACAGGCAAATCATTCACAGACGAAGCTGCTGCTTCAGTCAGGAGTTTGCGACGGTTTAATACTCAAGTGCATGTGACTTTGATTACGGATAAGCCTTGCGTTTATAAAGAGTTTGATAATATCTTAATCGTTGATTTTGATCGCTCAGATATTAATTGGAAAAAAGGACTTCTATACAAGGCCATTGCTTTACAACATTCCCCATACGAAAAGACTTTTTTTGTGGATACGGATACCTATTTTATAGAAGATTGTGAGGAACTATTTGACTTATTGGAATACAATGATATTCTAATGGCTCACTCCCCAGCAGATGTTTCCAAAGTCATAATTGAAGGTAAAGAAATTGAAGGTTATCATCCTTATAATACTGGAGTAATTGTGTATAAAAAAATACCAGAAGTTATTCAATTATTTAAAGATTGGCTGACTGCGTATCAAGAAAAATTTGAGGTTTATCCATCTGACCAAACACCATTTATGGAGTCGCTGCTAAAGAACAAAGTACGCTTATACGTTTTATTACCTTTTTATAATTTCAGAGAACACTTTATGGTTTCCTTACCGCCTGGCAAAGTGAAAATTATTCATGGACGTCCACGAGATGTGATTGATCTGGAAATAAAAATCAATGAAAACATCGGACATCGAACATGGCTTCCACGTCGAGAAAAAATAATTTTTAGAAAACAAAAGTCATTAAGAAGGCGATTAAAGAATTTTTTACCAAAAGAGATTCTTAGTTTTTATCGTCAATTGAAATAGAAAATAATATGATGCTTAAAGTTTATTTAGCTCGTGCTAAAAAGAAAACGTTTCAAAATATTTATCGACTCTATGATAGCATAGCGGATACGCAGATGTATGCAGATTATTCAAATTACAAAGTGGGTTACGACAATCCTAATTATCAATTTGAAAAGGAAGATATATACTTTTTGCATTTACCAAAATGTGCAGGAACTTCTTTTTCAAAAATGTTAAAAAATGATCCTAAAAATCGATTTAAAGAATTATTAATCCATCGCCCTATTTCCTCAACTTGTCCTCCATCAGATTATCGTTATATCACAATTATTCGAGAGCCAACAAGTCGAGTTTGGTCACTTTATAAAATGATGTTGCGTCAGCCAGAAAACTATCCTTATCGAAAATACGCAGTACGTGGTTTGGAAGTTTTTTGTCAAAAAAATAAAGCCGCTCGAAATATGGTTTGTCGTTATTTGTCAGGTGAAATGAAAGGTGAACCTAGTATCCAAACCATCGAAAAAGCCTTTGCAAATTTGCAACAGTTCTATCAAGTTATTAGTTTTGATAATTTTGCAAAAGAAGCAGCTGCATTCCTTGAGGAACATGAAATTCCATTTGAAAAAATACCTTTAGAAAGAAAAGCGAAATATATCGAACCAACTTCAGTAGAACAAGCGATCCTCGAAAAATACAACCAACAGGACATTAGCCTTTTTGAGAAATGGCAAAAAAAACGGAATACATGAGTCTAAAACAAAAAGTTAGAAGATTGCGTTGGAGATTATTTGGGAATCCTAAATTGAAGGATAAAAGGTATCCTGCTTATTGGTTTCAAAAAATTCTAGGTGATAAAGAAGTGCAGATTGTTCAAATTGGTTCCAACGATGGACGGTCAGGAGATCCTATTTATCACCTGTTACAAAAAAGAACAAATTGGCATGGCCTATTCGTAGAACCCATTTCATATATATTTGAAAATCTTAAAAAAAATTACCCAGACTCCACTCGTTTTCGTTTTGAAAATTCTGCGATTAATAAGGGAGAATCATTAGAATTTCATTGGGTGGATCCGATTGCTAAAAAACACTTGCCAGATTTACCATTTTATTATGACCAGTTAGGTTCTTTTAACAAGGATCATATTGTCAAAGCCTTAGATGGAATACTAGCACCTTATATTATCTCAGAAAAAGTAAATGGAATCACTCTAGATACACTTCTAAAAAAACATCAAATTGCTGATTTCGATATTTTGCATATTGATGTGGAAGGATATGATTGGGAGGTTCTTTCTCAGTTAAACCAAGAAAAAAACCAACCAACTTTTATTCTTTATGAAGCTGTTCATTTATCAAAATCTGATTTGAAACAATCCGCTGATTTTTTAGAAAATAATTATTGTCTATTTAGATTTGAAGGTGATATTTTGGCTGCGAATAAAAAAGTAGGAGATAAATTTTTACACGGAATGGAAAGAAATTTAAAAGTATTTGATTTAAAAAATTATCCAAGTAAAACTAATAAATGAAAAAAACCATAGCACGCATTTGTTTTCGAATAGCTGTTTTTTTTCGACAAATGGGAAGGAAGTTTTCCCCACTAGATGCCACTAGAAAAAAAATAATTACTGCATGGAAACAGCAAGAAGGGGAGAAGAAATTAAGGTATGAATATGATCTGCCTGCTCGACCAATTGTTTTTGACTTGGGAGGATTTGAAGGTGATTGGACAAGTGAAATTGCAGCACGCTATGAAGCAAGGGTGGAACTATTTGAGCCACATCCAGTTTTTGCAAAAAATATTGCGAACCGATTTAAAGGTAATACAAATATCAATGTTCATGCTTTTGGATTGGGAGCGAAAGATGAAAAGTTGAATTTGGGAACAGATGCAGAATCTACTTCTACGTTCAAAATTCAAAATAATGCAAATATTGTCGAAGTAGATTTAAAAAACGCCAAAGATTTTATTCATAAAAATAATTTTCAAAAAATTGACTTAATAAAAATCAATATTGAAGGAGGAGAATTTGAGCTTTTAGAATTTCTAATTGAAGAAGGTTTAATCACAAGGTTTCAAGAATTACAAATCCAATTTCACCATTTTGTTCCAAATGCAATATCTCGAATGAAGACAATTCAAGAAGGATTGGCGAGGACACATCATTTGACTTATCAATTTGAATTTTTATGGGAAAATTGGAAAATTAAAAAATAATATTTAACAGGTTTCAATACTTTACAACAAAAGTTTTTCAAAAAAAAAATCGTTGCAGAGTATTCAATCTAGAATGAATTATCGCTAATGGTCACAATTAGATTAAAAGCAGGAATGGGGAATCAAATGTTTCAGTATGCCTTTGGACTGCGTATGGCGCGGGCTCTAGGAGTAGATTTACGTATTGATTTATCATTATTATTAGATCGGGCAAGGGGAGACAAGCATGTTTATCGCAACTATGACTTGACTATTTTTAATGTTTCGCATGACTTTACGATTAATCCTTCGATTCTCAAAACCTTATATAAAACTAAATCTTCCAAGATTTCAAAACTTACTCGAAAATGGATTGGAAGAAATAAAAATTATATAAAAGAACCTCACTTTCATGTGTCGCAAGATATTTTAAATCATCCAAAGGATAATACGATTTATGAAGGCTGGTGGCAAAGTGAAGATTATTTTTCAGAGATTGCCGCTGAAGTTAAAGACGTTTTTTCTTTTATAGATCCTATTCAAAAAGACTCAAAAGAACTTCTTCATAAACTACAAAATTCTAATTCTGTTTGCTTAAACGTTCGTCGTACTGATTTCTTGAAAGTAGATACTTTAAACACTACTAATGAAAAATACTTTTTTAGAGCGGCCAAATATATTGCTGAACGAGTTGAAAATCCGGTGTTTTATATTTTTTCTGATGATGTAGAATGGTGTCGTGACAATATACGTTTAGATTACCCGACAGAGGTGATTGGGCACGAACATAAAGGAAGAAAATTTGGAAATTATATGCAATTGATGATTGCTTGCCAGCACTTTATTATTCCAAATAGTTCCTATGCTTGGTGGGCGGTTTGGTTAAATGCAAATCCATCAAAATTAGTGGTCGCACCTAAAGTCTGGTTTAATGATTCCGAAATTGATACTTCTGATTTGGTGCCAAAAGAATGGATGCGGCTGTGAAAAAAAATGAGACATTTTTATAAAAATTGAATCCAAGAAACCCTCTTTTTACGTAATTCTTTAAAGGAAATGTTTTAAAAAAAAATTATATGACCAATAGTACAAATAAGCTTTTAGTGACTGGTTCATCTGGTCTTATTGGATCGGAAGTAGTTCGTTATTTTGACAAATTAGGTTGGCAGATTATTGGGGTCGATAATAATATGCGGGCTGATTTTTTTGGAGAAAAAGGAGATACTCGATGGGCGCAAGAACAGCTTTTACTTCAATGTAAAAATTTTAAACATGTTGAATTAGATATCCGAGATAGGAAAGACGTATTAGCATTGTTAGAAAAATTCAAACCCAATTATATTTGCCATACTGCAGCTCAACCGAGTCACGATTTAGCTGCTTCTCGACCCTTTGATGATTTTGATGTTAATGCGGTGGGTACGCTAAATTTGTTGGAAGGAATGCGAAGGTTTTGCCCCGAATCACCTTTTGTTCATATGAGTACTAATAAAGTTTATGGCGATGGTCCCAATCATTTGAACTTGATAGAGAAACCAAATCGCTATGATTTTGATGCAGAGTATTTTGATGGAATTACAGAGAATTTTTCAATTGATCAATGCAAACATTCTTTGTTTGGCGCATCTAAAGTGGCTGCAGATGTGATGGTGCAAGAATATGGAAGATATTTTAATATGCCAACTTGTGCCTTGCGAGGAGGATGTTTGACTGGACCAAATCATTCAGGAGTTGAGCTGCATGGATTCTTAAGTCATTTGATAAGAGTCAATTTATTAGAAGAAGAATATACCATTTTTGGCTATAAAGGAAAGCAAGTTCGAGATAATATTCACTCCTATGATGTAGCAAAATTCATTCATGCTTTTTTCAAAAACCCAAGAAGTGGAGAGGTTTATAATATCGGTGGAGGTCGAGAAAATTCCACATCAATTTTAGAAGCTTTTTCTAGAATTGAAAATATTAGTGGAAACAAAATGCGCTTTAAATATAGTGATCAAAATCGAATAGGAGACCACATCTGTTATATTTCGAATCTTGAGAAAATGAAATCTCACTATCCAGAATGGACGATCACAAAACCGTTACAAACGGTATTTGAAGAGATTGCCGAAAGTTGGGAAAAACGATTGATCTCATGAAAATATTACTAGTCAGTTGGAGTATTCTTCCAAGAAGTGGCGGGTCAAGTGTGGTCATTGAGAACCTAGCTAAAAATTTCCAAGCTGATGAAATGATTGTATTGGGAGGGAGAAATTTTTTTACTAAAAAGGTAAATAGACCTATTGGTTCAGCAGAGTTTCGCTATTTTTTTAGTGAGTTAGATTTCTTTGGAAGAGGAGCTAGGTTCTTTAATTGGTTTAGAAAATGGAGAAAAGGAGCATTAATTGAAAAAATTAAAACAATAATATTACAAGATAAGATCACACATGTTATTGGGGTTTTTCCAAACGAATATTATTGTCATGCTGCTTGTCTGGCAGCGCAAGAAATGAAAATTTCTTTTAGTTCTTATTTTCATAATACTTATTTTGACAATACAGCTATCACAGATCCAAATGCGAAATTGATTCAAACAGAGATTTTTAAAAAATCTGAAAACATCTTTGTGATGAGCAAAGGGATGCAACGATTTTATGAAAAAAAATACCAACTCAATAAATTTATTCCGCTTGTTCACACTTTTAATGATTTTCCAAAAATAAATAACCCAGAAAGTTTACCCCTTAAAAAAGAGCATTACAAATTAGTTGCCATTGGAAACTTTAATGAATCAAATATGGAAGCTACCATTCGATTTGTCGAAGCCATTAAGGATAATCCGAAATTTACTTTAAGCTTATATACTCCTGTCCCACCTATGTTTTTGCGTAAAAGAGGATTAGATCTGACAAGTGTAGATTACAAAGGATATGTGAAATCTCATGAGTTACAAACTACTTTACAGACCTATGATATGATGATACTAACACATGGGTTCGAAGGTAAATATGGAGAGATAGAATATCAAACTATCTTTCCTACCCGAATTATCCAATTTTTACTTGCAGGAAAACCAATCTTCGTCCATTCACCAAAAGGAAGTTTTTTAAATGAATTTGTTGAAGCGAATCAATGTGCTGCATTAGTTGATGTGCCTAATAAAAAAATGATTGTTGCAGGTCTAGAATCCATTGCGAATGATCTAGAATATCAAAAAGAATTAGTTCGGGCAAGTCGTAAAACGGTTCGTCAATTCCACAGTCCACATGTAGTGCAAACAATGAAAGAGAATTTACTTCAATCTTAAAAGAAACCTCATGAAACTGATTCATAAAAGTACTCTTTACAAAATCTGTTCTGTCCTCAGGTACTTTGTGATAAGAATTTTTTTTGGAAAAAAATTACAGAGTAAGACCATTTCTATGATTGGCCGCAATTGCAGTTTTCATATTCCAAAAGGAGGTCAAGTTATTTGTAAGGGGCGAATTATTATTGATGATGAAACTATGATTTTGGCAAAAGGAAAAATTCAATTTGGACAACAATTTGGGATGAACAAGTTCTCCAGAATTGTAGCACATGAAAAAATTGAAATTGGAGATTTTGTCACCATCGGGCAAATGGTGAGCATTCTTGATCACGATCATGCTTATCAATTTAAGGAAAATAAATTAAAACTAGATGGCTATACAACCGCTCCAATAAAAATTGGAAATAATATCTGGATTGGAGATAAATGCACTATTCTGAAAGGAGTAACGATTGGTAACAATGTAGTGATAGCAGCACATACATTAGTGAATAAAGATGTTCCATCCAATGTAATAATTGGTGGAAATCCTCAAAAAATATTAAAAGAAATTTCATGAAAAAAGGAAACACATTTTTTATTGTTGGAATGCAACGATCAGGTACTACCTTGCTTCAAAAATTATTGAGCCAACATTCAGATATTTTTATGGAACCTCGGTCAATTGCGTTTCGGATGATTTCTTGTATGAATAATTATTATAGATTATTACCTTTTAATATTCAAATTGAAAAAAATAATTTTCTCCAATGGCTTATCAAAAATGATGGGAAAGGAAGGCTAGCAGAGATTTTGGATGTTCAAAATGTAGACCAATTTGAAAATGTTCAAGAGTTGTACGAGCATTCTATTTCCCAAAAACTAGAAAAGAATAGCAAAAAAATATGGGGAGATAAATCTCCTAATTTACAATATTACTTATCTGATTTAAAATTATTATTACCCTCTACTAAGATTATTCATATCATAAGAGACGGTCGGTCAAATGCCTATAGTTTGTCTACGAGGGGATATAGAAATCTAAAATTAAGTGCTCAAAATTGGGTAGATGGAAATGTACGTGGAATCGTTAATCAAAATATTTTAGGAAAAAATAACTATTTAATCATCAAATATGAAGATTTATTAAATCACCCTGAAACTCAAATGAGAATGATTTGTGATTTTTTAAATCTTCCTTACTTTGATAGTATAATTCAGCTTTCGGGAAATGGATTGGCAGAAGAAAAAAACTATGTAAAAAGTTTTTTTGATACTTCAAAGATTGATAAATGGAAAACTCAACTTTCCCCCAAGGAGGTGAAAATAATAGAAAAAATTCAAGGGCCACTTTTACAAAAAATGGGGTATGAGTTAGTCAATGATTTCAAAAAATCTGATTTTAAATTATTATCCTCTAGATGGAAAATTTATTATAATCAACTCGATAACTTTCGTTCTATTTTTAGAAAAAAGAAAATAGGAATGAGGAACCAACAAGTAATCGAATTAAATATGCCGCTTAAGAATAGATTATACGATTATATAAAATCACTTATTCAAGATATTTTCTCTAAGCCTATATTTTATTCGCTGTTTAAAAAGTCATTTTACAAAAAGAAATATTTCGAGAAAGAATAAAATCCCAAAATAATAATCCATTTCAATCATTTTATACGTAAATATTTATGTGAGAAAGCATAATCTAAACATTAGCAGCGTAGTCAGCGCTCGTCTCAGCTTTATGAAAGTTGTACCTCTGCACAAGGCTTTCCAACAATATACTTACGTAAATTCAAAAATAGTCCATACTGGTCAATATTTATGATAAAAAAATGAGTGAAATGTTTTTTGATCAGTTAGAGTTATCACAGCCAGATTATTATTTGGGATATTTAGAATTGATTCATTTAATGGAAAATAGTGTCGTGGTTATTACGGATTTTGGCGGGATTCAAGAAGAATCAACTTATTTGAGATTCCCTTGTTTAACGATTTACAGTATGACAGAAAGCCCCATCATAATTGAGTTAAGAACAAATGTTTTGATTCCAACTTTGGATACAGATATTATCTTTGAAAAATCAGAATAGTTTGATGTCAGGAAAAACGGAAGGAATTACTCCTCCATTTTGGGATGGAAAGGCAGCTCACAAAATTGCAGAAATTTTAGTAGAAAAATTGGATCATTCTCTTCCCAAAATGAAAAAAAATCTAACTATTTCAAATGGTTAATCAATTGCTACGATATTATCATACGGTCAAATATTTGAAATGGATTCAATTCAAGTATCGGTTGATATATCTATGGAAAAGCAAGGTTAGTTTCTTCAAGAAGAGTGATCCTTCAATAGCATATTTATCTTCCCAAAATGATTTAAAAATAGTTGCTTCGATTCCTAGTAGGATTGCTTGGGAAGGGGAGAATAGGTTTAATTTTTTAAATATCGAACATCAGTTTAAAAATGAAATTGATTGGAATTTTTCAAAAAATGGAAAACTATGGACGTATAATTTAAATTATTTTGAATTTCTAGATCAACCTAATATTTCAAAGCAAGAAGGTTTAAATTTAATTCATGATTTTATTCAAAATGAAAAAAATATAAAAGATGGAATGGAGTCATTTCCCATTTCCCTTCGTGTGATTTTTTGGATAAAATTTCTAATCAAACATCAAATCAGGGATGAAGGAATTGACCAATCATTGCAGCGGCAATTGCAAGCTTTAAAATTAAATTTAGAATATCATTTATTAGGAAATCACTTACTCGAAAATAGTTTTGGGTTATTATTCGGAGCAGTTTATTTTGATGATGATTCATTATTAGAAATAGCAAAAAGAATCTTATTTCCTCAGTTAGAAGAACAAATTTTACTGGACGGAGCACACTATGAATTAAGTCCAATGTATCACCAGTTAATTTTATTTAGGATTTTAGATTCCGTGAATTTATTGCAAAAAAAATCATCCCAAAAAACAGAAAAATTGCTTTCAGTTTTTCGTAAAAAGGCTGAATTGATGCTTGCATGGTTAACTGAGATTACTTGGTCAAATGGAGATCTACCACGATTAAATGATAGTGCTTCAGCAATTGCACCAACTACTGTTGAACTCCAATCCTATGCTAAAGAATTAGGACTTCAAATTGTGAAAATAAAAATAAAAGAGTGCGGCTACAGAAAATTTTCTTATGAAGATTATGAAGCAATAGTTGATGTTGGTCAGATTGGGCCAGATTATATTCCAGGGCATGCACATAGCGATACATTTAATATTGTACTTCATTTTCGTGGTCAACCAATCTTAGTTGATGTTGGTATTTCGACCTATGAAAAAAATAAAAGAAGACATCTAGAACGTTCGACAGCATCACATAATACAGTCATGATTGATGGCAAAGAACAATCTGAAATTTGGGGAGGATTCAGAGTGGCGAGAAGAGCAAAGGTTATTTTTCTGGAAGAGACTTCTAATAGATTATTTGCCATACACGATGGTTATCAAAGGATAAAATGTCAACATCAGCGAACATTTATTTTTGGAGAAAATGATCTTCAAATAAATGATAAAATTCTTGGAGGAAAAAGTGCAATGGCATTTTTTCATTTTCATCCCGATATCCAAGTCATTCTCCAAGACTCAAAAATCCAAGGAGATTTTGGTACCATGCAATTTGAAAATCATTCAAATATTTATTTGGAAAAATTTCAATATGCCAATGGATTTAATCAACTGCAAACTGCGCAAAAAATTGTCATTCACTTTAAGCATTCCCTAAATACTAAAATTTCATTTTCATGAGAATACTATTTTTAACAGATAATTTCCCGCCTGAAAGTAATGCACCAGCTAATCGAACTTACGAGCATTGTGTGGAATGGTTAAAGAAAGGTTGTGAGGTTACGGTGATCACTTGCGTACCTAATTTTCCGAGGGGAAAAGTTTATCCAGGCTATAAAAATAAATTGTACCAAACAGAAGTGATGGATGGTATTAAAGTTATTAGAGTCTGGACTTATATCACACCAAACCGCGGATTGTTTCGGCGGATTTTAGATTATATGAGTTTTTGTATTTCTGCATTTATTGCAAGTTTATTTGTTAAAACTGATATAATTATTGCAACTTCGCCTCAATTATTTACAGCATTAGCTGGCTATTTATCTTCTTTTTTCAAGCGAAAACCTTGGATTATGGAGGTTCGGGATCTTTGGCCAGAATCCATAAAAGCAGTAGGTGCAATGCGACAAAGAAGAGTCCTGAAAATCTTAGATCGGTTAGTTTATTTTTTGTATCATCGAGCAGATAGAATCGTGGTGGTGACTGATGCTTTTCGATTGAGAATGCTCGCCTTGGGCGTGGCTGATGAAAAAATCCACGTTGTGAAAAATGGCGTTCATTTACATAAATTTAAAACGGAAGAAAAAGATCAAGCATTAATTGAGCGGTTTAATTTAAAAGAAAAATTTATTGTTGCCTATATTGGCACTCATGGAATGGCGCATAAATTGGATTTTATTTTGGATTGTGCAAAGGAGGTTTCCAATAAAAAAATTCATTTTTTCTTTGTGGGCGATGGTGCTATGAAAGATCGATTAGTCAGACAAGCTGCGAATTTAAAATTGACGAATATTACTTTTGGCAATTCCATTCCAAAAGATTTAGTACCTAGCTACATCAACCTTGCTGATGTAGCCCTGATTCCACTTCGCAAGAAGGATACCTTCAAAAAAGTATTGCCTTCAAAAATATTTGAAAATGCAGCGATGAAAAAACCTATACTTTTAGGTGTGGAGGGAGAAGCTAAAAAGGTGGTCGAAGATTTCAACGCAGGGCTTTGTTTTGAACCTGAAAATAAAATTGATTTTTTAAAAAAGTTAGAAAACATTGCATCAAATAAAAAACAATATGAAGATTTTCAAGAAGGAAGTATTCAGTTGGCAAAAGCCTTTGATAGAAAAACTTTAGCTTTCAAAATGTATGGTGTAATTGAATCTATTTTATATTCATCAATCAAAATTGAAAAAAGAAAAGAAATAGCTGATTTTTAAAATTCCTCTCCATGGAAAAAAAGAAAAAAATTTTACTGTACGGCCCTTCTGCTGGACAAGCTATAAAATCTTATGGAGGAGGTACAGGTGGTTATGTTAGAAATATGACGGTTTACAAAAATCATTTCCAAAGTGATTTTTTTTTGCAAATACCTTGTTATCATAGTGTACGTGGGGAATTTAGATTTAAAAATTTTGCTCTACGATTAATCTATGATGTTTTTATTTTTGTAAAAGCATTATTACAAAATAATCCAAAGGGGGTTCATATTTTAGGCCGCTACAGACCGGCTATTGTGCGAGAGTTTATGGTAGTTTTGGTTGCTCGATTTTTTAGAGTTACTGTTTTGTATGATTTGAAAGCTGGACATTTTATTAAGTGGTATAAAAGTACCCATTTCCTTTTTCGGTGGATGGCAAAATTCTGTTTAACAAAATCCAAAATTGTGCTATCAGAAGGAATTCCAAATATTGATTTTTTAAAAAAAGAATTGGGGATAAATGTTTTTTACTTTCCTAATTTTGTTCCTGATGCTGAAGTTTCAGCGACACCTCGAAATTTATTTTCTAATCCAAAATTAAGTGTTTTATTTGTAGGATATTGCATCAAGGAAAAAGGAATTTTTGAATTGGTAGAAGCCTGTAATTTAGCAGCGAAAGAAATTCCAATTTCATTAACTATTGTGGGGCAAGAACATCCTGATTTTACGGAGTGGATGGAAAAAATGAATTTTGAAAAAGAATTTACTATCAAAAGATTAGGAAAGCAACCTCACTCAAAAGTCATTGAACAATTTACCAAAAATGATATTTATTGCTATCCAACTTCTTACCAAGGAGAAGGTCATAATAACACCATCAATGAAGCTATGATGATGGAAATGATCATTGTAACGACTCGGCATGGATTTTTAGATTCGATATTAAGTGAAGATCGAGCCTATTTTATGAATCAAATTCAAGCAAGTGAAATTGCTCAAATTTTTCAAAAAATAAATGAAAATAGACCTCTTGCAAAACAAAAAGCAAGAAAAGCAAAACAACATTTAATGGAAAACTTTTTGAGCAGTATTGCTTTTGAAAAATTAGAAAAGTATTATCAAAAATTATAATGAAACAAATCATTCAAAGTTTTAAAACAGGCGAAACAATTCTAGAAGAAGTTCCCACTCCTTTGGTGAGTAAGGGACAAATCTTAATTCAAACTACTCGAACTTTAGTTTCACTTGGAACAGAACGAATGTTAGTAGAATTTGGAAAAGCGAATTTGATTCAAAAAGCAAGACAACAACCGGACAAGGTCAAAATGGTTTTGGATAAAATAAAAGCAGAGGGTTTAATGCCTACATTGAATACTGTTTTTAATAAATTGGAACAACCGATTCCATTGGGATATTGCAATGTAGGAAAAGTGGTTTCAGTAGGAGAGGGAGTGAGTGATTTTAAAATTGGAGACAGAGTTGCATCCAATGGACATCATGCAGAATTTGTTTCCGTTCCTCAAAATTTAGTGGCACATATTCCCGATCAGGTATCAGATGAAGAAGCTGCATTCACCGTAGTTAGTGCAATTGGTTTGCAAGGAATTCGATTATTAAACCCTACGTTTAGTGAAACCGTAGTGGTAATTGGTCTAGGTTTAATCGGATTAATTACTGCTGAATTATTGATGGCGAATGGTTGCCAAGTGATCGGAATTGAATTAGACAAAACTAAAATAGCGATTGCAAAAGAAAAAGGAATCGTAACAATTAATCCAAGCGAAGGGAATGATCCAATAAAATTTGTTCAAAATTTTACTCATGGAGTTGGAGTGGATGGTGTGATTATTACTGCTTCCGCAAAAACAGATTCTATCATTTCACAGGCTGCTCAAATGTGTCGCAAACGTGGGAAAATTATTTTGGTAGGAGTAATTGGATTGAATTTGAGTCGAGCTGAATTTTATGAAAAAGAATTGACTTTTCAAGTATCATGTTCCTATGGGCCAGGAAGATATGACGAAAACTATGAGCAAAAAGGACAAGATTATCCGCTTCCGTTTGTTCGTTGGACAGAGAAGAGAAATTTTGAAGCCGTTCTTCAAGCTATGCAATCCAAAAAATTAAATGTTGAGCCACTAATTTCTGAAGTCATTCCAATAACTGATTTTCAACAAATTTATAGCAATATTGGAAAATCAAAATCTATCGCTACGCTTTTATCTTATCCTGAACATTCAAAATTGAAATCTACCGTTGATGTTTTTTCCAATAAAAAAAATAAAAAGAGTAAGGCTATTTTAGGAATTATAGGAGCAGGGAATTTTACTAAAATGACGATGCTTCCCGTTTTAAAAGATACAAATATAAAATACATCGCAAGTGCTGGAGGAGTGACGGGAACGCTTTTAGCCAAAAAATATGGCATCGAAAAAAGTACAACTGACTATCAAGAAATATTGAAAGATTCAGAAGTGAATACTATTTTAATTACGACTCGACATGACTTGCATGCAAAAATGATTATCGAAAGTTTGGAGGCTGGGAAAAATGTTTTTGTGGAAAAACCACTAGCGATAAACACGACCGAACTTTCAGAAATAATTGAGGTGTACAAAAAAAGTAACAATACAATTACGGTCGGTTTTAATCGACGATTTTCACCTCATATTCAAAAAATAAAAACGCTTCTTAATTCCAATTCTCCCAAAAATATCATCGCCACGATGAACGCAGGATTTATTGATTCCAATGTTTGGGTGCAAGATATGCACGTTGGTGGCGGACGAATTATTGGTGAGGCTTGCCATTTGATTGACCTAATTACTTATTTGACAGGGAGCAAAGTTCAAGCGGTGTGTATGTCGTCACTCGGAAATCATCCAAAAGAAAATACAGATAATGCTACACTTTTATTAAAATATAAAAATGGAGACCAAGGTGTGATTAATTACTTTTCCAATGGGAATAAAGCTTATTCAAAAGAGAGGATTGAAGTTTTCTCAGATGAAAAAACAATCACTATGGATAATTTTCGATTGACCAAAGGCTATGGTACGCCAAATTTTTCTAAGTTGAAAACCAAATTAGACAAAGGGCATAAAAATCAATTCAACCTTTTTCTTCAAAGTATTAATGAAGGAAGAGATGTGCTGATTCCTTTTGATGAAATAGTCAATACCACAAAAACTTCTTTTGCTGCCATCCAATCTTTGAAGGAAGGAAAGTGGATTGAAATATAAATTTACTCATGGGGAATCCTAGAAAAAATAACTTTGATTTAATTCGATTTTTAGCTGCGTTGCAAGTTCTGATTATTCATGCCAGGGCTCATTTAAAAATTGAAAGTGAATTTTTAGATTATGCTTCACTTTATTTTTTAAAATTTTTTCCCGGTGTTCCCATCTTTTTTTTTATCAGCGGATTTTTAATTTATGGTTCTTTTGAAAGAAATAAAGACAATCTAAAAAAGTTTTTTTGGAATAGATTTTTGCGAATCTATCCTGCACTTTGGGTTTGTTTTCTATTTGTAATTGTATTGTTATTAAATGATTTTACAGGACACTATTCTTCCTTTTTCTCTAAAGAAATTTTGTTTTGGATATTTGGGCAATTATCAATTTTTCAATTTTACACACCAGATATTCTTAGGTTTTGGGGAGTTGGAGCACCCAATGGAAGTCTTTGGACGATTACAGTTGAGGTTCAATTTTATCTTTTGATTCCTTTTCTATTTTGGTTTTTTAGTCGCTTTAATAAATTTTGGTTGACCTTTGGAATCGTTTTTTTGGTTTCGCTTTTTGTCAATTATTTTGTTGGTGATTTAAAAAGAAATGGAGATGATTTTATCGCAAATTTGGGAGGCGTATTTGTGTTATCGTATTTGCATTATTTTTTAATCGGAGTTTTGATTCGGGTTTTTTGGAAAAAACTAAAACCCTATTTTGAACATAAATTTTTGATTTGGCTAATTGGATATTTACTCTTGTCAACAATTAGTACTTTTTATCTTGGGATAAATACTAATTCATATTGGCTGATGACTCCTGTAAATTTGCTGGCAGATTTTATTTTAGCTGGCGTAACTTTTTCTATGGCATATTCTTTTTATGGAATTAGTTCTAGATTATTGAGAGGGAATGATATTTCTTATGGACTATATATTTATCATATGTTGGTCGTTAATTTTTTAGTGCAGCGGAATTGTTTTGGAGAAATGTATTATTTGATGCTTACGATTATTGTTACGATGATATTGGCTTTTTTATCTTGGAGATTAGTTGAGAAGTCGTGTTTAAAATTAAAATAGTCATCTTCGTTTTGCCAATGAGGGGAGAACTTTAAGTTAAAATTTATTCATATCTTTTTTTTTTGATGTTTTTACGTTTATTGTATCCGTAACAATTTCGTTGCAATAAATAACGCTGCTTTTTATAACATTTAAGCAGATCGCTAAAACACATTTTATTATGAAAAAGATGTCAAAAAAATCATTGAAGGATTTCCAGAATGGGAAGCGTGTAAAAACTTTGATGATGGATCAGAAGGTTAGAGTGAAGGGAGGGATTGTTATTGATGATCTTAATGGAATTTAATCATTGAAGATTTAAGCCCCATGACTTTTGGAGTTATGGGGTTTATTTTTCTAGTTCAGCGATGCGACTTTGAAGCCATTTAGTATCAGCCACTTCCCCAGCGTTTTCTAAATCTTCCTTTATCCTTTTTAAGGCTTTTTCATCTCCAGGGATTATTCTAGTTAATTTTTTAGTAAACCGAATTAGGTTAGAATAGGATTTTTTCCATCTTTCTGGTATATCTTTTCTTCTATTTATATAAGCTCTAAAGCTTTCAAGTAATGAGTAGAGTGGCTCTATTTCATCATTTTCATAATATGTTGCAAGTAATAAGGATTTAGAACTTAAACTGTAAACTATATCTTCATATTCTACTTCTTGCAAAAGAGAAATTACCTTCTCATAATCTTTTTTATAGTAGTATAGTCTAGCTAGGTTAAATGTTACTGCATTTTCTCTTGATGATTCAGGAAGTTTTTCTTTGTTAGAATGAATAAAGTTTTCAGTCCAATCATATTTACCTAACCTTAAAGCCATCACTACAATATTTTTGAAATGAAAAGGATCTAATTCATTGTCAATATAAATTAGTCCTTTCTTTAGATAGTCTTCATAAATATCAAATGTTTCAGATAAAAAGTTGCTTTTTCCTTTATTTAGTTTTTTAACACAATAGTTGATTGTGGAATCATAAAGAGTTTTTCCTTCTATAGAATGAAATTTTAAACTGTGTTCTCTAAGTAAGGATTTTAAATGGTAATAATGTTCTAAATTTTCTTCTTCCACATATGTTAGGTAAATTTGATAGTAAATTGCTTCAGCAGGGGACAAGTTCTTGTCCCTACTTTTTATTATCTCTATCACTTTTTCAATAAATGATAAACTATATTCATGTGATCCTCTTTGTTTTTGACTGAGAGCTGCGCACATATACCTTAATTTTTCCGCTAAATAAAAATTATCCAAATTTCTATCAATTTCTTCCAAATTCTGTCTTTCAGAATGTTTAAATTCATGTTGAATTATCTCATAATATTTTTTTTGAATTTGATATTGTTTTAAATAATAGTCAGCATCTTCATATAGGTATTTTTCAGATTCGTTATTGGCAATTCTAATTGCTGTTGAATAGGATTTTTCAATTCCTCTTAAGCCTACAGATTCAATTAAATTAGCTGCTTTTTGAAGAGAATTTTCATCATAAATTTGTTGAGAAAGAAACCCTTCAATCATTTTTAATAAATCAGAATTTAATTTTCTAAACCTAACATCATTATATTTTTGATCTTTAAATAATTTTATCCAAACATTTTTTTTTTCTAAAAGGGAGTTTTTAGGGGAATTAATTCCTTTTAAAATAATTTCGTAAAATTGAATTAATTGCTTGCTTTTATTAAAATATGGAGAGACAATATATTTGTGAAATTGATTTAAATCAGTCTTATTAAAATGCTTTAATATAGTAATTAATTTATTATTGTGCATTTATTACATTTTTTTTTATATTGAGGGATATTTTGATGTGAAAATTTAAAATAAATTTTAACCAACCTTACACAACACCGTTTTTAAAGTATCTTGTAACTGGAATTGATTGTAGAATTTACTGTTTTCTTTGTTTCGTTTTGAATAATTTTTATTAATTCAATAAACAAATAAAGCTAAATAATTCACAATTATTATAAATTATTTTTATAATGATTTATAAATCATTGATTTTTAACAACATTTTATATTTTTTTTAATATATTATGCTAGAAAATATGTTACAATTGTTTATTTTTGTACTAGAATCCAATTATTTAAAAACTATATATTGTAATTAATTTAATTTATGCACCTAAAAACTTAAACATGTTCAATTTTAAAAATTAGAATTGGACTCAATTTAAAAGAGCAATGAACATATCTTTACAACATTTTAAATTTATTTTAATCTTAGCCTTTTTGGGTGGAGCGATTGTGGCGGTCGCACAACCGAGTAGCTATGAGAATCAAAAAATTCCTTTGAATCAGGAATTTGTCATAACTGACATACCTAATGGAATTCCAAGTATACCAGCTTTAGGTCATCCAGACCATGGATCTTTGTGGATCGAAGTAGTTGGTGGAGAAGAACATATCCATTATAAACCTGATTCCAACTATATGGGATTGGATACCTTTTATTTCCAAGTTTTCTATCCTCCTTTGACTAACATTTTTGTTGGTTATGCCATGGAGATCTCTGAATCACTTGTTCTAATTAAACGAGATTTTGCTAGTACTTATGTCAATTCAGAAGTAACTATTTACCCTCTAGATAATGATAGTACTACTATAGGAACGCTTAGTTTATTAGATGTATCTCCAATCTTTAATCATGGGACGGTAGAGATTACGGGAAATGAGTTTGCATTTTCTCCAAATAATGGATTTAAAGGAATAACTCATATGAGTTATATTGGCTGTAATGAATTTGCTGTATGTGAAAAAGGAATTATTAGCGTTTTGGTTCATGATTATGGATTGCCTTCTTCTCAAACTGCAGAGATTTTAACTTCAAAGGAAGAAGCTATTCCTGTTCTTTTACCATATCCAAATTATACAATTAGTCAATCTCCTAGCAATGGTACATTAGAATTGTTAGAAGATTTTTCTTATTTATATACTCCTAATACTGGTTTTAGTGGACAAGATAACTTTTCATTTAGTTTAACCAATTCAAATGGTACAAGTACATATGCAGTAACTGCTGAAGTAATGAATTTGCCAGCACAAAATAATTTTGCTACTGATGATTATGCTTATGTTCCAATTAATTGGGGAGAAGAGGTTGATGTTTTAGGTAATGATAATGGTAATTTATTGGCATGGACCTTAACGATTACTTCAGCTCCAAGTCATGGATGGGCATGGGTAACAGCAAATG
>JBGCFD010000062.1:0-2841 GCA_045106765.1 Saprospiraceae bacterium
CAGAGAGCGTTCTGTGCCACTGACTTGGACTGACTAATATGACTTTTTAAGACATTCTCAATGAATATGTGCTTATCTACAAGAGAGCGTTTTTTGCCACTGACTTGGACTGACTAATATGACTTTTTAAGATACTCTCAATGAATATATGCCTATCTACAAGAGAGCGTTTTTTGCCACTGACTTGGACTGACTAATATGACTTTTTAAGATACCCCAATGGAGAGATGTCTACCTACAAGAGAGCGTTTTTTGCTACTGACTTGGACTGACTAATATGACTTTTTAAGACACTCTCAATGAATATGTGTCTATCTACAAGAGAGCGTTTTTGCCACTGACTTGGACTGACTAATATGACTTTTTAAGACAATCTCAATGAAGATATGCTTATCTACAAGAGAGCGTTTTTAGTCAGTCCAAGTTTGTGGGAAATGATCAAAATATATAATTCACTCCAATATTTCCTCCAAACAAAATGTACTTTTGCGATAACCCATAATTGTCATTTGCAAAATCATTTCTAAAATATCTGATTGCTGGTGAAAAACTCAATTCCCAATTCTGCGATAATCTTCTTTTAAAGTTCAATCCCAAATGATAACTCAATCCTACGTTTGATTTGAAAATATTAAGATCATTGTTTTCCAAGTCAATATCAAGTAATTCAACATCAGGGATAATTCCTTCTGTTTTTAAAGAAAGATTTGCGAAAATTCCACCTTGAATTCCTACTTGCCATTTTTCTCCACAGGAACGATTGTAGCTAATCAAAATAGGAATATCTATCATTCGGTAGGTGTTGTAAATTTCTTTTTGAATTTCAGTTGTTGTAGTTTCAGTAACAAATCCCATAATTTCTATTGGAGTTGTTCCCAGCCCATAACTTAAAAATTCAACACCTTCTACATCTTTTTCAGAAATGGTAGAACTATAATTTTTGTACTGCTCTACAATTGAAGTGAGTTGCAAACCTGAAGTGATTTCTAAATTATATTTTTCTTTATTTAATATTTTATAAGAAAAATTAACTCCAACTTGAGACGTTTCCAAAGGTGTTTCGTAGTTTTTTCGATTTTGTAACAATGTATTTGCATTGTCGTTTTTTGCAGTCAAATTTCTTTTTGTAAAATTAGCACCGCCATATATTCCAATTGAGAACTTATTTTCTTTTTCTTCAAAATTTATTGTTTTATATGGTTGCCCGACTTTCTTGACCTGAGTTAATGAAATCTTTTTAGAGGAGAAATTTAATAAGTTGAACAAAGAAGCAATATCTAAAATTTCTTCTTTGTTTTCGTTTTGAATTTTCTGAGCAGGTAAATTTTGTAAAGAAGAATCTTCATGATCATTTTTAGATTTCACTTCGGAAGATAAAATAACGGGTGGTATTTTATTTTCTAACACAACATTTACATTATTTGTAGTTGATTTGTTTTCGGTTGTTAGATTTTTATTTTTGGAAAAATTTGATTTCGAATTTATGATTGAATTAGCGTTGTTACTTTGACTGTCATTTTTATTTTCGCTTAAATTATCCAATTTTATAGTTGGAGATTCTACTTCTAAATTTGGATTGTTTGCTTTTGTAATTATTTTTGTTTTAGAAGTAACTGTCTGATTATCAATATTTTGTGCAGTATTTTCTTTTTGGAAAATTTGATTTCCCAAAAACCATAATCCTACTGACAACAACAAAATACCTGTTCCCCACCAAAAGAAAATTGCTCTACGTTTTTTCTTTTTCTCTGTATTTATTTCATCGACTTGAGGTTCAATCGCACTCCAAATGCTATCGATATCGATATCGTTATTTTGCTCTTCAGCATCATTCCTTAATCTATTATTAAACTTGTCCCAATTCATGCTGATTTATATTTAGTAATATTAATTGATTCTAATTTTTTTTTAAGCATTCGTTTTGCTCTTGTTAATTGCGATCTGGAGGAGCTGTCGGTGATACCCAAAAGTTCTCCAATTTCTTGATGATTATATCCTTCCATTACATTCAAATTAAAAACAGTTCGGTA
This sequence comes from Saprospiraceae bacterium, assembly GCA_045106765.1. Lineage (GTDB taxonomy): Bacteria > Bacteroidota > Bacteroidia > Chitinophagales > Saprospiraceae > CAJQQY01. The sequence continues at coordinate 2,031 of JBGCFD010000062.1, forward strand.
TCCAACAGGTAACTCTTCCACTAATTTTTTGATTGCTTCAATTCCTAAAGTATTAAAAATCGCAGGGTCAACCGAGTCTTCCACTTCCAAATTAGTAAGTGAAGTTTCTCTTTTAAAATGACTTTTCCCTATCCATTGCAATGCACATCTAACTGTGATCCTTCGCATCCATCCTTCGAATGAACCAGTATTCTTAAATTTATCGATGTATCTAAAAATCCGAATTAAGGATTCTTGCACCACATCTTTTGCCGAAGCTTGATCTGAAACATACCGACGACTCACGGTCATCAACATGCCAGAGTATCGTCTAACCAATTCGTATTGGCTTGACTTTTTACCTTGCTGGCAATCTTTTATTAATTGTTTTTCAGAGATCAAATTCTTTGTTTTTTACAAAAGGTTTTTTCAAAAAAGAGTTTAGGGTTTTTAAGAAGCTGTCGGGGAAATTAATCCCCGACACCTCTTTTTGTAGTTTTAGGATTTAGCTTTAAGTATTAGAATAGTTTTAGTTTCGAGCCTTTAATTTTAAAGTTGATATTTTTATAAGTTGACATTAAATTCACCTTCTAGGAATACCTCTACACCGTTGTTGTTGACTAGACCACTAAATGTTCCTACTGCTTTGGTATCATATTGAGTTACGGTAAAAGAGGTAAAAGGATCATTTTGGAAGATATTCCAATCATCTATTACTATTCCTTCAATAAAATTATCATCACTATAGTCTCCAATTGTATTTCCTCCAAAACCAATTCCCACGAAGATATTAGAACCTTCTGCAAACATGTAAGTACCTCCTGATGTATTA
>JBGCFD010000063.1:0-43122 GCA_045106765.1 Saprospiraceae bacterium
CTTCAGAATAAAAAAAGCGGATATTCTCTAAAGAGAATATCCGCTTTTTTTATTCTGAAGACTTCCTCGAAGATTAAGCCAACTCCGCTAACTCCATCCACCTCATTTCCTTTTCTTCAATTTCGTTTTTCACTTCGCCCAGTTCAATAGAAAGTTTTTGAATTTCTTCAGAAGTCAAATTTGGATTATTAAACTGCTCGGTGATTTTATCTTTTTTCTCTTCTAAAACTGAAATCTGCTTTTCCAAACGATTATACTCTTTGCGCTCTTCGTAAGTCAATTTCGGTTTTTCTACTTTTGGTTTTTCGATAATTGGTTTTGCTATCTTTTTTTGCTTTTGTCGATCTCTTTCAGCTTGGCGCTCTTCTTCAATTTCTTCTTTTTGTAAGGCACGGTAGTCAGAATACTGTCCATTGTAATCACGGATTTTTCCATCACCTTCAAATATAAAAAGGTGGTCAACTATTTTGTCCATAAAAAAACGGTCGTGCGTCACGACCAAAAGACAACCTGGAAAGTCCATCAAAAAATCTTCCAAGATATTCAACGTGATCAAATCTAAATCATTGGTCGGCTCATCGAGAATTAGAAAATTTGGGTTTTCCATCAATATCGTCAACAAATGCAATCGACGCTTCTCTCCCCCACTCAATTTTGAAACATAAACCTGTTGCTGTTTCCGACTAAACAAAAAACGCTCGAGTAATGATTCAGCCGTCAACTTGTTTCCTTTTTCCAAAGGAATATATTCTGCGATATCACGGATCACATCAATGACTTTTTTGTCATTTTCTAATTGAATCCCATCTTGGGTATAGTGCCCAAAAACGACTGTTCCACCAACTACGACCTTTCCACTATCTGGCCGAATCTCCTGAGTTAACATTTTTAGCAAAGTAGATTTACCTGCACCATTTGGTCCGACGATTCCTGCCTTTTCTCCTTTTTTAAATTTATAATTAAAATCTTTTACTAGAACCCGGTCATCATATTTTTTGGAAATATAATTAGCTTCCAAAATTTTACTCCCCAATCGACTTCCTCTCATATCAATTTGAATCTTGTCTTTTGCAATCTTCTGAGAAGCCTTTTCTTCAATTTTATAAAAACTATCTACCCTAGACTTTGCTTTCGTTCCTCGAGCCTTTGGTTGACGACGCATCCATTCCAACTCTTTCCCCATCAGCTTTTTTGTTTTGTCTAAAACAACTGCTTGATTCTCTTCTCTGATTGCTTTGGAGGTTAAAAAGTCGGAATAATTTCCTTTGTATTTATAAATAACCCCAGCGTCCAATTCAATAATATTATTACAAACTCTTTCTAAAAAATAACGATCATGCGTCACCATAAAAAGAGTCACGTTAGGCGACTGCAAATATTCTTCAAGCCATTCAATCATATCTAAGTCCAAGTGATTGGTCGGCTCATCGAGAATTAAAAACTCAGGTTCATCAATCAAAATTTGCGCAAGTGCTAATCTCTTTTTTTGCCCACCTGAAAGATGTGCCACTCGTTGGTCAAGATCCGTAATTTTTAATTTTCCTAAAATCTCTTCGATACGCGCTTTGAAATCCCAAGCTTCCAAATCATCCATATCTTGCATTGCCTTTGCCATTCCATCCCCATCTTCATGATTAAGCATCGCTTTATCATATTGTCGAGTGGCTTGAATTTTTGGATTCTCGGATTCAAAAACTGCCTCCATAATCGTGTGTCCATCCTTAAAAATTGGATCTTGCAATAGGTTTCCAATCCGAATATCTTTTCGAAAAAGAATTTTTGGATTTTCACCTTCGGCTGATTCTGTTCCAGCAATGATTTTAATTAGCGTAGTTTTTCCTGCTCCATTTTTGGCAACAAGTGCGATCTTTTCGCCTTTGCTCATTTGAAAATTGACATTTTCAAATAAGACTTTATCACCAAAGGATTTTGAAATATTTTCGAGAGACAGGTAATTCATATATTGATTTAAAAATTATTTGAGAATTTGAATTATTTGAGAAACCAGGAGTTTGATTTTCCAAATGTTTTGCAAAAGTAATAAAATTAAAAGGGCTTGAAATATTTTTTTACAACCGACTTTCATCTGGACAAAGAAGTTTTGCAATAATGAAAGAAGCCGAAACAAAATTAATTGTTTCGGCTTCTTTTCTATAAAATGTAATTTTGGGGTTTTCCAAAAATTATTTCATATCTCTAAGGATAGATAATACTTCATTTAAGTAAATATCTTTTTCTAATCCTTCCACCCAATCTTTGTTTCGGGCTTCTACTCCTTCATCTTTAGTTAATGCATCCATATCTTCAGGAAGATTTTTTACAAGCATTCCATTCACTTTTTTATCTAATACCTCTTTGAAAGCATCGCTTACTTCTTTTTGATCTTTCTCCATCTGAGTATATTTATCGATATTCAAAGGATAAATATCAATGTCTCTTTGAGTTTTCAACCACTTCGCATGAGTTTCGACTTGTTGGAAAGCAGGGTGGCCTTTAACCCTTTTTCCACTTGCTGCTCGAAGCTCATCTAACTTATCAGTTACAGAATATACATTTTGTCCATATTGAACTGGAGCGATTTCAGTATAATCTAAAGCATGATCATAGTCCTTTTCACCTGAATCAAAGTAAGAATACAAATCAGGGAAAACGATATCAGATTTCACTCCATTTAATTGAACAGAGCCTCCATTTACTCGGTAATATTTTTGGATAGTCAATTTAATAGACCCTAATGGTTTCACATCTGAATATCCCATTACTGCTCTATCCAAATCTAAGAATCTTTGAACGGTTCCTTTTCCAAAAGTAGAAGTACTTCCTACAATTACTGCTCGTCCGTAATCTTGTAAAGCTGCTGCCAAAATCTCTGAAGCTGATGCGCTATATTCATTTACCATTACTACAAGAGGTCCATCATAAAGCACCTTTCCATCTTCATCTTCATGAACTCCTGAACGGCCAATTCTTGATTTTACTTGAACGATTGGTCCTTTTTCAATAAATAGACCAGCCATATCAACCACCTCTTCCAATGATCCTCCTCCATTATTTCTTAAGTCAAGGATGATTCCTTCGACATTATGTTTCATTAATTTTTTTAATTCTTTAGCTACATCTTCTGCACAACTATGTCCTCCGTTTCTTCCAAAGTCAGCGTAGAAACTTGGCAAATTAATGTATCCCATTTTCTCTTCACTTTGTGGAGCTGTAAGCAAAGTTGATTTTGCGTAACCTTCTTCCATGATAACTACATCTCTTTCGATAGCAATCACTTCCTTCTTTCCATCTTTCTTTTTCACCGTCAATCGAACTTCTGTTCCTTTTTTACCTCTAATCATATCTACTACATCGTCGATAACCATCCCGTTAACATCTACCGGCTCATCATCACCTTGAGCAACTGCCATAATCATATCATCTGCGTCCAATTGTTTTCCTTTCCAAGCTGGCCCTCCAACAATGATACTTACCACTCTAGTATATTCTTCTTCTGCTCGAAGTTGTGCTCCGATACCTTCTAACGTTTTAGACATTCTGATGTCAAAATTTTCTTTGTCTCTTGGTTTGAAATAACCTGTGTGAGGATCGTACACATTAGCAACTGCATTTAAGTAGTTACTTAACCTATCTGCACGTTTTACTTTTCTCATTCGAGTGTACCATTTGTCAAAAACAGTTAAAACATCTTCTCTTGCTTTTTCCTCTAACTCAGCAAAAGATTTCCCTTTTACATCTTCATCTGTTCCTTCTTTTTGTAATTCAAGATCATCAACTACTCGAGTCAAAGTTTCTCTTTTCAAATATTTTCTCCAGCTTTCTTTTAGTGCTGTATCATTTTTGGCAAAAGGTTTCTTCTCATCAGATAAATCGATTGTCTCATCAATAGAAAAGTCAAAAGGTTTTGATAAAATATCTTTGTAGTATACTTCCGTTTTATTCAATCCTTTTTCTAGGAGAGACAAAGACATATCGAAAAACTCATACGTTCCTGCATCTGCTTCATCATCTAATTTTAATTCAAATTTCCCTAAACGATCTGCATCTTCTTGAGTCAACCATCTTCTGTTTCCGTCAATTCGATCCATGTAAAGATCGTAGACTTTTTCAGAAAAGTCGTCATCTACTTTTTGTGGTTGGAAATGAAACCTATCTAAATTAGCAATGATAGATTTGATTAGGATTGCTTCTTTTTCAGCATTATTAGCAGGAATATAAAATGCTCCGAATACTAATGCGACAAGAATTATTGAAAAGAAAATGGGACCTCTGAATTTCATATTGTGAAGTTTTAAATATTTACTTATTTCGAAATCTAACTAAAAGACAATACTTATTTTACATAATTGCTTCTAGCCAATAAATATAGGTTAAATTCCTAATAAATTAAGGCGATAACCTTGCCAATTGGCTGTTTTAACGAAATAATAACGAAGTTTATGTGACGAGAATTATCTCAAAGATTACTTCTTTATTTTTTTGTAAAACAGTCTAAAGGTGAAATTGTTTTTTCTACAAAAAGAACAACGCCCTATTTGACGAATCAAATAGGGCGTTGCCACATATTTTTACTTAATTTAAAGAATAATTAATTCTCTAATATTTGAAATCTTAGATAAATGGAGCAATTACCAAAGCAACTACTGACATCAATTTCAACAAGATGTTCAATGATGGGCCAGAAGTATCTTTGAATGGATCTCCAACAGTATCACCTACTACAGCTGCCTTGTGAGCATCAGATCCTTTATAGTGTTTTTCACCTTGAATAGTAACACCTTCTTCAAACATTTTCTTAGCATTATCCCATGCACCACCTGCATTTGATTGGAAGATAGCCATCAATACACCACAAACAGTCACACCTGCTAACAACCCTCCTAACATTTCAGCACCACCAGCAAATCCAATTACAACTGGACTAATAACTGCCAATAAACCAGGAACAACCATTTCACGAATAGAAGCTGCTGTTGAGATTTCAACACACTTATTATAATCTGCTTTTCCATCTGCTGCATCAAAAACTTTTCGATCAGCGTCAGACCATTGATCCATTTCTTTTCCGTCATTTTTTCTCATCATAGCTAATGCTGCTTTCAATTCAGGAATATCTTTAAACTGACGACGTACTTCTTGAATCATATCCATTGCTGCACGTCCAACTGCTCCCATTGACATTGCTGAAAATACGAATGGCAACATACCTCCTATTAATAATCCAGCCATTACGATCGGTTTTGAAATATCAATAGAAGAAATCTCTGCGGTAACCATAAATGCTGCAAATAAAGCCAACGCAGTTAATGCTGCTGAACCAATCGCAAATCCTTTTCCAATCGCTGCAGTAGTATTACCTACTGCATCTAATTTATCTGTCCGTTGACGAACTTCTTTTGGCAATTCAGCCATTTCAGCGATACCTCCTGCATTATCAGAAATAGGTCCGTAAGCATCAACAGCTAATTGAATACCTGTATTAGAAAGCATTCCTACTGCTGCAATCGCAATACCATATAATCCAGCAAAGTGATGTGCTCCGATAATAGCAGCTGCTAAAATTAAAGTAGGAAACATTGTTGACATCATCCCAACTCCCAAACCTGCAATAATATTTGTTGCCGCTCCTGTTACAGATTGATCTACAATACCTTGAACTGGTTTAGTACCTGTACCTGTATAGTATTCTGTAATTTTACCAATTGCCAGTCCTGAAACTAGACCAATGATTACAGCGTAGAAAACACCTATAGAAGTATATGCTGTTTCATCTCCTGCTACTGCCCAGTCCCCAGGTAACATCCATTGAATAATAAAGAAAGTTAATACTAACATTAACCCAGCAGAGACAAACTCTCCTAAATTCAATGCTTTATGTGGATCTCCACCATCTTTTACTTTTACCAAGAATGTCCCAATAATAGAAGTAACAATACCTGTTGCTGCTAATACTAATGGTAACAAAACTGCATTTAATCCTCCAAACTCATTGCTAGTACTAAATGCACCAGAAGCCATAAATGCAGCACCTAATACCATTGTTCCAATGATAGATCCTACATATGATTCAAAAAGATCAGCTCCCATTCCCGCAACATCTCCTACATTATCACCTACATTATCCGCAATCGTTGCTGGATTCAAAGGGTGATCTTCAGGGATACCTGCTTCTACTTTTCCTACTAAATCCGCACCTACATCGGCAGCTTTAGTATAGATTCCTCCACCTACACGTGCAAATAATGCAATAGAAGATGCTCCAAAAGAAAATCCTGTTAATACTGTAATTACTCTTGTTACATTCGCTTGAGAATCCATTCCAAATTGGCTAGTATAAAAAATAAAGAGAATACTCAATCCTAATACTCCTAACCCAACAACTCCCATTCCCATTACAGCTCCTCCAGCAAAAGCTACTTCTAAGGCTTTTCCTAAACTAGTTCGAGCGGCATTAGTTGTTCTTACATTTGCTTTAGTTGCTACTTTCATTCCTACGAATCCTGCCAAAGCAGAACAGATTGCTCCTAAAACAAAAGAAACTGCGACCATCCAAGAAGAATTTTCTGCATTTGCAGTAAATGCTAAAATTGCTGCAACAACTACAACAAATATTGCTAATACTCTATATTCTGCTTTTAAGAATGCCATAGCACCATCTTGAATATTTTTGGCGATTCTAGCCATTTTATCGGTACCTACTTCTTGTTTTGATACCCAAGAAGATTTCCAGAAGGTAAAGAGCAATGCTACTACACCTAAAGCTGGAACTGCATAAATAATGTTACTACCCATAATCTAGTTGATTTTAATTTTTTTGTTTTAAAATAAAAAAGGGAATGGTCTACCACCAAGCCCTCCTCTAACAGGAACTATTCAATAATATGTTGCATAATTCCAAAGAGGTTTTTCGTTCGAAGGGCAAAAGTAATTCAATTTTACATTTTGTCATAAATTTTAAATGTGTATTTCTCACAATATCAAGTAGTTGTATGGAAAAATATGATTGAAGCGGATATTTCTTTTTCAGAAGAGTTTTTAATTAAAATTTTACGAGGTATTTGATAGTAAATATCGCCGACAAAGTTATTAACATAATCCTGTTAGTTTAAACATCAAAATGTGGATAACCTTCCCATGTTACGCTTTTAAGCCATATTGTCACTTTAAATCACCGAAAGATGACTTTTTGTCGCTTTATTTTTAAGTTTTCTGCAAAAAAGGCGTGAAAAACGTAATGGAACATGTGTTGATGATAGGGTAAGTGTAATCAATATTTAAAAATCATTTTCTAAAAATAAAAAAATATCAAATTATGACTTTTGTAAATGTAAATCCAAGACGACGACGATCTCACGTAGTTAATCCTTTTTTCAACTTAGTTAATGATGTTTTAACTGATTCCGTTGGGAAAAGTGAAAAAAACATAGTCAAATCACGACCAGCGGTCAACGTAATCGAAGGAAAAGAAGATTTCAAATTAGAAATAGCTGCTCCAGGTTTGAAGAAATCTGACTTTGACATCAATGTTGAAAAAGATGTTTTAACCATCTCAGCTAATGTAAAAAACGAAAAATCAGAAGAAATTAAATACTCTCGAAAAGAATTCGATTACAACGATTTCAAAAGAACATTCCATTTGCCAAAAACAATAGACTTGACTAAAATCGAAGCAAAATTCGAAGATGGTATTTTGTATTTGACTTTAGCAAAAAAAGAAGAAGCGAAAGAATTGCCTGCTAGGAAGATAGCAATTGGGTAATTAATTGGATGATTGGATGATCGATCAAAAAGATAAAAAATAATTAAGTAAAGTTGGTTTTTCGTTTTGTTTAAACCGAGTCGCCCTGAGTTTTCAGGGCGGCACGGATTTTTTCAAAAACCATTTTTAAAAAATAAAAATTTAAGTAATATGAGCAATTTAGGAAATTTCAATACAGGTGTCAATTCTATTTTTGATGACCTTTTCAATAATTCATTTTCAAATTTTGTAGGATCAGATTTTGCTTCAAACGTTCCTTCAGTAAATATTTCTGAATCTGCAGATGACTTCAAAATTGAACTTGCAGTTCCAGGTTTAAGCAAAGAAAATTTTGACATCAATGTTGAGAAAAAAACACTAACTATTTCTGCGAAAAAAGTAGTTTCAAACGACTTGAGTGAAGAAAAATTCACTCGCAAAGAATTTGGCTATTCCAATTTTTCGAGAAGTTTCCAGATGCCAGAAGGGATTGAGAGCAATACAATTTCGGCAAATTATGAGAATGGAATTTTAGAAATTGTTTTACCTAAAAAAGAAGAAGCAAAAGAATTACCTCCAAGAGCAATTCAAGTAAATTAAGTTTTTCATGAGATAGGGTTTTAGTAATTTTATAAAAAAAGGTCAGGATGTACACATCCTGACCTTTTCCTTTTTTATAGCTGAATTAATTATTTTTCTATTTCTTTTTAATTTTCAATCTAGTTCCTACAGATGGAAAATCATTCGCATCTATTTCATTTAATCTCAAAATATCTTGAATCGTTACACCTGGAAACTTTTCGACTATTTCTAAAATTGACTCATTCCGACGAATAGTATGAAAAATATATTCCTCTCTTTTTATAGAAATTTTCCTTTGGGGACGATTTTCTTTTTCTTCTTTTTTAACATTTACTCTTTGGCTTTTAATCGTCCTTTTCCTACCATTAGACAGAATTGTTTCTTCCTTCAATTTAGGGCTTTCAATTTCTTGTTTACGAGCAGGGAGTTCTTTTACTTCTACATTCAAACTGTTGCTAATTTGGAAAATAGTCAACTCTTGCCCTCTTGTTAGATATGGTTGTGGTAAATTATTCCAAGCCATGATATGTTGTCTATCACAATTAAACAACTTGGCTAACTTGTCAATATGATCACCTTTCTGAACATAATAAACTGATTTGAAAAATTCCGTTCGCCCTCCTAGATTTTGAGTTATAGAAGGATTACTATCAGGTGTAGGAAAAGCTGCTAAGAACAATGGCATATTTCGTTTTGGTAAAGTCAAAAAATGCCCATTTCGAGAAGTAGGAATAATGCCTTGTTTAAAACTAGGATTTAATTGTTCTACCAAATGAAGTGGCGTTCCTGTAATTTCTGAAATCTCTCGAAACGATATAGAATTATACACTTTTGTATAATCCGTCATTTGGACATCCATTTCTGGAAATTGAGGACTTAAATAATGCAGGTGATAATTATTTACAATGTAATTTGCGGCTACAAATGCAGGTACATAATTTCGAGTTTCTTTAGGCAAATACTTTTTTATTTTCCAAAAATCTTTGCTCTTCCCTCTTCGAATAGCTCGATTAACTCGACCTGGCCCACTATTGTAAGCAGCCAATGCAAGTTCCCAATCTTGATATTTATTATGTAACCTTTTTAGATATTTGATAGCAGCTTTTGTTGATTTGTGAGGATCTCTCCGCTCATCCACTCTACTATTTTGAGATAATCCATATTCTTTTCCAGTTGCTGGCATAAATTGCCACAAACCTGCAGCTCCTACTCGGGAAGTTGCATGAGGGTTCAAGGCCGATTCTACCACCGAAAGGTATTTGATATCCGATGGCATGTTTTGTTCCAATAGATATTTTTCAAAAATGGGAAAATACATCACGATCCTACCTAACATTTTTTCCGTTCTATCTCTTTTTCGAACAGAGTATGTTTTGATATAACTTTTGACGATATTATCCAGTTGAGGAGTTACGGCAAGTGACGAAAGATTTTTGACTCTTACTTCTAACTCTGCATCACTAAAAACAGGGACGGGAGTATAAGATGTAGGAGTTGTGCTTTGACTTAGAGTTGGAGTAACAAAACTTAAGGTCAAAAAAAATAGTGTAATTAGTTTATTTAGGTTCATCTCTGACAAAAAAATTTAAAGCTTAGGAAATAGGTTCTGGATTCTTAAGAACTATGAGCTTGATATAAGTTCTTAAAAGCATACAATACGTCAAAAACTGTGTAGAGGTGCCTTTTTTGCATAAAAAAGATTACCCTAAACACAAAGGTGTTTGGCTTAATTGTAAATTTTCAGATATTAAGGATTAGCTTGATTGACAGACACGAGGTTGGGAAAAAATAAGATATTTTATTTCCCTATCGAAAGATCTTCCCCAAATATAGGAATTATTATGAAATTCCCATCTGCACTTGGCGGAATGATTCCTTTTCGGTAGGAAGGATTTAGTTTTTGGATGATTTCGAGGTTCATTCCTGTTTTATTAGCTATTTTTTTCAACGTAGTTCTTTTGTACACTTTTACGACTTTTACAAATTGTAAAGTGTATTCCGGATAAATCGGTCGAAGATCATGGAAGAAATAATTATCCATCACGTATGACGTTGCAATAAATTTTGCCACATATTCTCTAGTTTCTTTTGGCAAATATTTTTTGATGCCTTCAAAACTAGATTTACCTGCTTTTCTGATTGCTTTATCTACTCTTCCTGGACCGCAATTATAAGATGCAATCGCCAATTTCCAGTCACCATATTTAGCGTATAAATCTTTGAGGTAAGATAAACCTGCGATAGTTGATTTTACTGGATCACACCGCTCATCAACATAATCATTAATGGTCAATCCATACATTCTTCCTGTGCTTGGCATAAATTGCCACAAGCCTTTTGCTCCAACTTGAGATTCTGCATTTGGATTTAGAGCAGACTCAATTATTGGTAAATTTTTCAACTCCTTAGGCAATTGAAATTCCTCAATGTACTTTTCGAAAATTGGTAAAAAAGTCGTTTGTCTTCCGAGTAGTAATTCAGTCCCTGTACGATCTTTTGAAATGTATTTTTTGACAAATCTCTTGACATCTTTATTGTACGTAACATCCATCGAGAAAGATCTTCTTTCAAGTCGTTCGACAAAAGCTGTTTTTGAAACTTTGGTTTTGTTACTTTCTGAAGAGGAAGTAATTGGAAGAGATGTAGTGGTGGCTTTTATTGACGATGCTAATAACATCATTAATAAAAAAGGCATAGTACCTTTTAATATGTTCATGGATATATAATTTGATTCTGACACTTGAAATGCAATTTTTCGCTTCTTTCAAATGCTTTTTAAATTTCACTAGGCATTATGAAAATATTATTTTCTTGACACCTAATATTCGTTAAATCTTATTTATTATAATTTGGGTATGGAAGAATTCGGTGAGAGGTAAATTAGATTTTGTGTAATTGATAATGCAAAATTATGGGGTTTTAAAATCTAATACAACCCTAGTGAAGTATATTTAACATTTGCTACTCCATTTAATCATCTTTCCTGACAGGGTTTATTTTCACATTAAAAAAAAGACAATAAAAGGATATTACCCCCTGTCATTTGACAGCGAACTAATTATATATTAGACCATAAAATTATACTTGAATTATTTGTTGAAAAAACCTTGCATGAGATGCTGAGAAAAGGCTAGTAATTTTTTTTCTTCAAATTTGTTTGCCATGAGCTGAATACCCATAGGAAGCCCATTTTCATGTTTTCCAAAGGGCAAAGAGATCGCTGGAATTCCAACCATATTTGCTTGTACTGTAAAAATATCAGCTAAATATGCCTCGACAGGATCATCCATTTTATCGCCAATATTCCACGGTGGAGTAGGTGAAGCAGGCATTAATATAAAGTCGTAATCTCTAAATATATCAAAGGTTTTCTCCGAAATCAATCGACGAATTTTTTGTGCTTTGGTATAATATGCATCGTAATAACCTGAACTCAAAACAAACGCACCAAGCATAATTCGACGTTTTACTTCTTTTCCAAATCCTTCTGATCGAGATTTCTTATAAACTTCAATTAAGTCATTTGCTTTCTTACTTCGATGCCCAAATCGTACTCCATCAAATCGAGAAAGATTCGATGATGCTTCTGCAGTTGTCAGAACATAATAAGCAGGAATGATGTAATCTAAATAGTCAAACTCAATAGGTTCGATTTTGTGACCTGCTTTTTTTAAATCTTCAATTAATGCAAATGTTTGTTGTCGGATCTCTTCATCGATACTTTCATGCTCCAAGGCATTTTTGAAATACGCGATTTTCTTTTTTCCTTCGGATATTAAATTCTTAGAAAAATTCTCTACTGGCTTTTCGCTCGAAGTACTATCATTTTCATCATAGCCTGACATGATTTCTAACAATATACTTACATCTTCTACCGAGTGTGCTAAAACACCAACTTGGTCAAACGAAGAGGCATAGGCCAACAATCCAAATCTTGAAATTCGACCATAAGTTGGCTTCATTCCAATCACACCACAAAATGCTGCGGGCTGACGAACTGAACCTCCTGTATCTGTTCCCAAGGAAACCAAACATGTTTCCGCTTGAACTGCAACAGCTGATCCACCTGATGAACCTCCTGGAACTTTCGAGGTATCTGCCGCGTTTCGAACTGGCCCATAAGTTGAATTTTCATTAGCAGATCCCATCGCAAATTCATCACAATTCACTCGACCAATGATGATGGCATCTTCTTCCAAGATCCGTTGGACTGCCGTGGCAGAAAATAAAGATTTAAATCCTTTTAAAATTTTCGAGCCTGCAGTCACCCCATGATCTTTATAGCAAAGTACATCTTTAATCGAAATGACTAATCCAAAAAGTCGTCCGACTGAATCTGGATTTTCTGCATATTTCTGATCTAAAAGGTTGGCTTGCTCGCGAGCCTCTTCTTCAAATACTTCCACATAAATATTGAGCTCTTTCGATTTTTCAATATTGGACAAATAGTGATCAACTAATTTTTGACAATTAGTTTCACCTTTAAAAATACTTTGTTGAATGGAAAAAAGGGAAGTCATAAGAGGAATATGAATGATAAACTATGAATGATGAAACAAAGACATTTATCATTCATAGTTCATCATTGGTTTAAATCGCTGAAGTAAATTGTTTTAAAAATCGAACATCGTTTTCGAAAAGCAATCGAATGTCATTAATCGAATACAACATCATCGCTTGTCGTTCGATTCCCATTCCGAAAGCAAAACCTGTATATTTTTCCGTGTCAATTCCACAGTTTTTAAGTACTGCTGGATCAACCATTCCACAACCCATAATTTCTACCCAACCTGTATATTTACAAACATTACATCCTTCGGTGTTGCAAATAAAACAAGTCACATCTACTTCTGCACTTGGCTCTGTAAATGGAAAATATGATGGTCGCATTCGAATTTTTGTATCAGGTCCATACATTTCTTGTGCAAAATATAGTAAGGTCTGCTTCATCTCTGCAAAGGAAACATTTTCATCAATGTATAATCCTTCGACTTGATGAAACTGACAATGTGCTCGCGCAGAAATCGTTTCGTTTCGATATACCCGACCTGGTGCGATAATTCGAATCGGAGGTTCTTGACTCATCATCACTCTCGACTGCACGGATGAAGTATGTGTTCGTAACAACATCTCTGTACTATTTTTCAAGTAGAATGTATCTTGCATATCTCTCGCAGGATGATCTTCAGGCGTATTCATCGCGGTGAAATTATGCCAATCATCTTCGATCTCTCGCTCCTCTGCAACGGTAAATCCAATCCGTGAAAAAATATCAACAATCCGATTCATCGTAATTGTAATCGGATGATGCGCTCCTAAACTCATTGGCTCAGGTGGTGCACTCAAATCCAATTCTTGACTACTCGCTTCTTCTGCTGCTGATTCAGCTGCATCTTTTAGCGATTGGAATTTTGCCTCGGCTGCATCTTTAACTGCATTAACCAATTGACCATATTCTTTTTTTCGCTCGTTTTCTACATTCCGAATTTCTCCAAAAAGAGGCTTCAAAACATTCTTAGATCCTACAAATCGAATACGGAATTGTTCCACTTCTTCCTTCGTGGAAGGTGCGGCATTTTCTATTTCAGATTTAAATTGATTGACTACTGCAAAAATCTCTGCTGACATGATTTCTTTATTTTATAAAAAGTTTGCGCCTCTTTTCTGTTGAAAAGAGGCGCAAAGATATGATTTTGAAATATAAAATGTAAACTAGAAGAATACTTAATTTATTTAATCAACATATTCTACTTTATGCAAAAATCGGAATCCAACTGATACTTCAAAAACTAGGTTTCTAATTTTTCGCTCTGCAAAACTTCGAGCAACCGGAGTTCCATTTTGATAGATAGTTCCATTAAAGGCTCCTTGTCGATATTGATCTGAAAAATCAGGGCTAATCGTTAATTCAACGATTCCACTCACATACTCTGTAAATGGAAATCTTATCCCACCTCCAAGTGTTGCGCCATAATTAAACTTTCTTACCGCTTCATTAAATGGATAAAGTGGAGCACCAAAAAATGCATTTTGTTCCTCATATTCATCCAAATTTGTTCCTACCGTATAATCTCCTCTTACTCCAAAAAGATAATATAAACTATATGCATCTGCCTCTTTGAAGTTATTTTTAAAACCTAATACCAATCCTACATTTTCATATTTAAACCTTCGCGTCACTACAGTAACATTATTATTGGTAAAATTTGAAAATTGAATATTCCTCCAAGCACTACCCTTGACATGGTAACCGAGTTGAACAAAAATCCCAAATGAATTCACATCCGAAACCGACTCCATCGAAAGCGCTCCATGGTATGAAAATAAGGCATCTTGTTCAAAGTTCCCTTCCTTTTGAGTCCCAATCGTCAATCCTCCTTTAACTCCATAAGCACGACTTTGCGCTATTAAACTTCCGCTCAGGAATATCATTGTCATAAAAAGTAGTACAATTTTTTTCATATCTATTTTGGTATTTTAAAAAAACTTGATCTGAATATTTTAGTGCTTCCAGATTTTAAAAATCTGGAAGCACACTCTTAATTTTTATTTCACTCTCAATCGCTGTCCTACACTAATCGAGTTGGCAGTCATCTCATTTATTTTTTTCAAGTAATCCACAGTAATATCATACCGTAAAGCTAAATTATATAAGGTGTCACCTTTTTTCACCAAATGATAAACCTCCACTTGATCTTCTTCAAATAAAAAATCATCATCGTCCTCCGTATCTGGGCCAACTACATCTTCGATAATTTCATCTCCATTTTCATCGATTGCTGCTTTTCTTAATTTAGGAGATTTTCCTTTTTTTATTTTCCAACCTCTAATTTTCACCTTTGCTCCGATCGCAGGTTGAGAACCTTCTTCTAATCTATTTTTTCGATATAATTGACTCAAGCGAATTCCATATTGTTGAGCTAACTGATACATTGTTTCTCCTTCCTGCACAAAATGATATTTCTCCCGACCTCTCCAACTTCTTCGCTTTTTTTGCAAATAAACTTTTTCTCCTTGCGCTAATTGCTTCCCTCCTGTACCTAGTCTTTCATTGTATTTTAAAAGGCATTTCAACTTCACATCATATTGGCTAGCAATTTGACTTGGTGTTTGTTTTTCTGCGGCATAAACCATTCGTAAATCATTATTTCGAGCAATCGTTCCAGATGAAGCAACGACCAAAATAGGATCTCCAGGTTCTGCATTGACACCTTCAATAGCCATTTTATCATATCTGAATAGTTCATATCTTTGGATAATGCTAATCAATATCGTAGCATATCTTGGATTTGTAGCATACCCCGCAGTCTTCAATCCATGTGACCATGATTCATAATCTTGTGGATCTAAGTCGGTAAATAAAAAACGGTATCGAGGTATTTGCAAAAATTCAGAGTGCCCATAAAATGAACGTTTCGCATTATCAAATTTTCGAAAACAAGACTTGATTAAATTTCCGTTTTCATCATAATCATCATCTTCATGCGCATGTGTTTCGCCTGTCCAACTACTTCCACATTTTATTCCAAAATGATTGTTAGATTTCCGAGCCAAATCACTTCGACCTGCATTACTTTCTAGAATTGCTTGTCCTAACTTGATACTCGCAGGCACTCCTGCTCGGATCATTTCCTCCATCGCCACATCTTTGTAACGTTCTATGTATCTCAATACTACCCAATCTTGATCGCCAGTTTGACCTTGCCCACAAGCGAATTGTGAAAGTATTGTTATAAAAATTATTAAAAAACTAGTTCTCATCATGGCGCATTTCTTTTTTTAGTGTGAAAAGTATATCGGTCTTGAGATGTTTTTATTTATTAATTTTGCAAAAATAACTTTGCTCGTATAAATCAAAATTAATATTTCAATTTGATTTTTACGTTTTTATAAAAAAAATTAAATTCGGCGAGGATCAAACGTTTTTAAAAATTCAAACACTTATGAAAAAAACCTTATTTATTATTTCTTTAACTTTCCTAGGTTTTATTTTTTCTTGTAAAAATACAAACTCCTCCGAAAGCACCCAACAAACGGAATCTAATTCTTCAGAAGGCGAATCTACCGAAAATACAACAAATCCTGCAACTGAGGAAAAAGCTCCTACTATTTTATATGCTTGGGTTGATAAATTACGTATTCGAGAACAACCGACGACCAAAAGTAAAATCGTCAGCGAAGTGAAGGAAGGGACTTCTTTTACTTATCTCCACGAAAAAACTGATTATAAAGAAAGAATCAATTTGCGAGGTACCCTTTTTAACGAACCTTGGCTCAAAATCAAAACTGACGATGAAAAAGAAGGCTGGGTTTATGGTGGTGCGGTGAAATTTTATGAGCCGGTGGTGGATGCTAATCCTAGTCTTTATGATGCTTGTTTTGAATTGAAAAAGGATGGGAGTTGGAGTAAATTTCATGCTTGTTCTGAAAAAGTAAGAGCGAAACAATTAAAAAAAGATGCTCAATATGTTTCAGAAAATGCCGAAGGAATCACACTCACTTTATTGACTGGTAAAATAGTAGAATTCAAAAATGATAAACAGGGTACAGACGATGATGAATTTACCCAAAAAATTTATTTAGAATATCTTCCGAAAGTTGGCTTTTTTGTTTTTAGGAATAATTTATATGAAGGTGGAAATTACTCTCTAGTAAACGATAAGTCCGGAAAGGAAACTACCATTCAAGGTCATCCAAAATTGTCTCCTGATGCAAAACATTTAATCGCAACTAATCAAGATGCGGAAGCAGGTTTTGAATTTAATGGTATTCAAATTTTTGGTTTTCCGAATGGTCGCTTTGAAAAATTATTGGAAAAAGAATTTGATAATATGGAACCTCATACGCCAAAATGGATTGATCCTAAAACAGTCGAAGTTACTTTGATGCCGCCTAGTTTTGACAAAGAAACTAAACCTAGAAACATTAAAGTTATCATGAATGAGAAAGGGGTTTGGGAGATTAAGGAATAGTTTTTTTTTGCTACTGACTTGGACTGACTTTTTAAGACGCTATATTGATGTTGAACCATAGTGGAGATGTCTCAAAAAGTCAGTCCTAGTCAGTAGCAAAAACTTCAACTTTCTTTTCAATATTCCACATTTCCCAAATAATCTTCCCCCAAATAAAAATACAAAACACCGCCTTCATTACGTAAGGTATCACAAATTGCTCCCTCAAAAATCTTGGAAATAAATCCGTCGGCGACAACGAAGTAAACACAAATACCAAAATCACCAACGCTAAATTCATTCTAGTTTTTTCACTAAAAAAATACCAGATCCCGACGCCACTCATCGCAATCACAAAAGTTGGAGATTCTGCTTTGTGATTAAAAATAACGACCCAAATCAAAATCGAAACCAACAACCTCCAACGAAAATCATAATTTGAATAATGCTTCAGCTTCACCAAAGGCAAGCAAAACAAAACTACCCCTAACAATACAATTACATTTTTAGAAACCTGCAATCCAAACCAACTTTGCAACCATCCCATCACCGAATATCCGTAAGATGCTGCATGATCTTCCCCCAGCATTTTGCCCCAACTTTCATATAAAAAAACCAATTGATCCAACCCCACAAATACTGCAGGCAATAATCCCAAAACAATCATCCAAACTGCTGAGGACAAAATAAATTTTCCTTTTTGGGGGTAAACTAAAAACAAAGCAAACGCTACGATCCCAAATATTTTGATATAAAAAGTCAAGGCAATACAAAGTGTCCCTAACCATATTTTTTCTTTTTCTAAAAAAACAAAAGCTAAAATAATTAGCCCTGCAAGTAAGCCATTCGATTGTTCATTTTGTAACGATGTCATCAACTCCAACCCCACAAAAAGTAAAATAAATGCATGACTCTTTTGAAAACCAACTTTCTTTAATTGAGTAGGTATTTGAAGTTTTTTTATCCCAAAAAATAAAACAAGCGCATTCAATAAATTCCAAAAAAACAAACCAATTACATCCGGCAGAATCGCCAAAGGTGCCATTAATAAAGAAAAGGTTGGAGAATATTTATATAAATCCCAATGCTCTTGAGGATATAAAATAAAGAGATCTTTTCCCTCAAGCAAATGAAAAAAGGATTGCTTAAAAATTAAATAATTATTGTACGGAGTATATTCAAGATTATTAAACGAGGTAGGATTTCCAAAATAAGATTGCAGCGTCGCACCCAATGCTAACAATATGTACACGCCAAAAACAAATCGAGAATTTTCAAAGATTTTTTTCATGGAAAGAATTCAAAAAATCCAAATATCAATCAAAAATGACGATTGGAATTTTGACAATCAAAATAATAATCGTCATTTTTGATTTTGATTGAACTACGCATTTAAAAATATCGAAACCAAAAAAATCAAAACCGTCGCCACAAAACCAACCATAAAAATATTATACGAGTGTGTCAAATAGCGATATTTTTTATCCAACACTTTTCCTAAAAAATATAAATCTCGCGTCATATTTCCATACATCAATTCTCCTTCTCGAAACATCGCATCCATCGCTTCTTCATACTCTTCTAATTCCAGATTGACAAAATTCCCAAAGAAGACAATGTTCTTTTTATAATCTTTTTTAGCCGTCTCACTCGTATTCAATTGTGTTACTTTTGGTCGAACTGCAAGAACTGCAAAAACCAAACTAGTCATCCCCGTAATCAAAAATGTCACCACAGGAAGTAAAATTTGCGGAGCAGTTGTCGTAATATCTTGATAAGTCAAAACTGAAATCAATAATGAAATTACAATCGCATTGACGCTAATCATAATGTTCGCTTTGTTGTCCGCAATCATACTCAAATGAATATGACTTCGATAGCTTGATCTGAAAAAAGTTTGGATTCCGCTACGAGGAACTTTCTTCTCGAGGTTCTGATATTTACGCAATTTATTCTCTTCATCGTCATCAATATTTTGAAAAGCTTTCGCTCTTCCTTTTTCTGCAACTTGTTGTTGCGTCAAAATATTTCGTGCTAAAACTGGTTCAAATTCCACCTTTGCACTAGCTGTATAAAACTTTGCTTCAAGCAACTGATTCATTTGTGCTTGCTCCCACTCTCCCGCTCCTATTTTTTCTCCTGAGAGTAATTCTTGTTCTAATCTTTTTAACGGGTTCTTTTCAAAAAAACCATTCGCAAAATCGAAAGCAGTAATTGCATCAGCAATTATTTCGTCCGCGGTTCCCATTGGTTTACCACCTCTTCGAGCATTTAATATTGCGTTAGCAATTCGATCAATTTTTGGTGCAGGGTAATTCTTATTTTTCAAAAAATTACTTGCTCGATGGGTACTCTTAATTTCATAATTCCGAAAATCTTCCAAATACCCAATCCCTTGAAACCAAGCGGCTACTTTTGCAACTTCCAAAGTTTCAGTTGTCGCATTTGCGCCAATTGTTTCGACCATCCCTACGATTTGAGCAGTTCGCTGATAGTTATGATAAAGCAATTGAGTTCCAACTTTTTCATTGAAAGCTTGAAGAACATATTGTTGTGCTGCTTGCACAATGTCCCTTGGGTTTGAAATATTGGAGTTCGCTGTTTTTGTAATATCGGTCAAAACTTATTTATTTATTTTTTATCAAAAGTAACCAAATTAAGATTGAACGTGAACTTGGTGCTGTTTTTTTTGAATATCCAATATTCAACTCTTTATCCGCTCATCCACCACCGCATCCAACACTTCTTTTATCGTCATTCCTGCACCTAAGATTTGTTGAGGAAAAAGACTCTGTTCCGAAAATCCAGGAATCGTATTCGCTTCCAAAAAGTAAAATGTTTTCCCCTTCTTAATATAATCCATCCGTACCATTCCTTTTCCACCGAGTGCGAGATATATTTTCTTGGAAAGTGCTTGACAAGTTGCAGTATCCTTTTTTGACAAATCAGCTGGCGTCACTTCTTGGCTTTCATTTTCATACTTTGCTTTATAATCAAAAAAATCATTTTTAGAAATAATTTCTGTGATTGGTAAAACGATAATTTCATCTCCTCTTCGGAAAACTCCATTAGAAAATTCTCGTCCTTTCAAAAAGGATTCTATAATCACTTCATCATCAAATTGCATCGCTTTTTCAATAGCTGATTTGATTTCCGACTTTTCATTTACTTTAGTTATTCCGTAACTACTCCCATTTTTATTGGGTTTGACAAATTGGGGAAAACCCATTTTTTCAATTTGCTTTACATTCACTTTCTCACCTCTCCGAATGAGTTGAGAATCTGCCATTGGAATATTATAATCTTTCAAAAAAGTCTTGCAGGATTGTTTGTCAAAAGTCAAACTACTCACAAATACATCACAACCGGTGTATGGAATGCCCATAATTTCTAAATACCCTTGGAGTTTTCCATCTTCGGCAGGACTGCCGTGGAGCATTAAAAATGCAAGGTCAATTTTCACTTTCTTTCCAGCTTTAGAAAAAGAGAAATCTACTTTACTCAATTTCTTTTTGGAGGAAATCTCAATAAATTTTTTTCCATCAAAATCAATTAAAAACGGCGTGTATTTTCTTCGATTAAGATGCTGATGAATGGTCTTTGCACTCTTGAGAGAGATACCTCGCTCGGCAACAATTCCACCCGTAATAATAGCTATGTTTAATTTTTTCATTCTACTTTTTTTGAAAAATTGAAGGTAGGAAAAGTTTAAATAAATCGAATGAAATTAAAATCAAAAATTCCATCAAAAATGACGATTGCAGGTTTGATTAAATTCTTGATTTTGGTTTTTTACTCAGCAATCACTTCCCTTTCTACTCGAATTGTTTTTAAGTATCGAATGATTTTTTGTTTTTTTTCTTCTGATAAAAAATAAATTAGTGTTGGGTCTTGCCGCAATTTAATTTCATAAAAAATAAAATCATCGACCATCTGATGCTGTAATGATTTTTCCAAAATCTTAAAAATGTGAAATTTCTCTTTTCCTATTTTCATTTTTCCATAACCAATTAAAGCATTGAGCAAACATTCTTTTTGTTCGATAGAAGAAATATTTGCATTCGCCAAATGACTCATTTCCGTTCGGTAATTTTCTTCATTTTGCCATAATGCTTTGCAAGCAGCATAAGATTTCCAAGGTTCAAAATTAGCTTGAACAGAAACTTGATTGGAATCTTGATTTTCAATTTTATATTCAGGTTGGAAAACATAGTCTTGATAATTCATCCCATTTTCTGCAAAAATAGATGGTAAAATTTCAATGATTTTTGGATGATTCCGATTGTACAAATGAGCCAAAATAATCTGTTCTAATGCTTCCGTTTTTTTTTCTACATTTTGATAGGCCAATGCCAAACGAGCATGTGCTTCAAAATCAATCGGATTTAATTCTATTGCTTTTTTCGTCCAAAAAACTATATTTTCCATATCTCCATTTTCCCAATAAAAATTGGCGAATTCATTTATTAATTGAGATTGATCAGGTTGTGCTTCGATGGCTTTAGTATAGTATTTAATCGCTTTCCCGAGTTTCTCTTTAGCAACTGCTTTTTTTGCTTTTTTATAAAAACGTTTTGACTTTTTATTTAGCAAAAATTCTTGTTGTTGAATTTGGATCCCTTTTTCCCTTTTTTCTAAAAAAATTCCTTTCTCGATTAATGGAAAAAAAACCTCCTCCAATTCCACAGATAACGAATCCATTTGATATTGAATAGTAGAATTTTTCATATATTGTTCTACCTCTTGAGGCGTATGCAATTGTTGTGCATTTATTCCTAAAGAAATAATGCAAAAATGTATCGCTAAAAGTGACTTTGAAATATTCATAGAGTATAAACTATTAGAAAGTGTATCGTATTATTGGTATTCTATAAAACTAAACACATACCAATAATTACTCATGCATAAATTGTGCTATATTATGAATATGACATCGTAAAAGCAAAATGTTATTTTTAAAAAGAGACAATCATATTTTTTGAGACTCTAATTTTTTCACTCATCCCAAATCTTAGGGATTAATAATTTTAAATTTTATATGGCAAACTTAATTGACCTACTTCAAGGACAACTCTCTGAAGGACTCGTGGAGCAATTCGCAAACCAACTTGGTGGTGCAGACAAACAACAAACTGCTGATGCCACTTCGGGTATTATTTCTATGATAACTTCTGCTTTGGCAAAAAATGCAGCAACACCTGAAGGTGCTGGAGCTTTGGCTTCTGCTTTGGACAGAGATCATGATGGAAGTATCCTTGATGACTTGATGGGATATGCGACTGGTAGCATGCAACAAAAACCTGAAGTAAATTCAAGCGCATTAAATGGTGCGGGTATTTTGAAACATATTCTTGGCGGAAAGCAATCAAATGCAATTGACGTAATCAGTAAAATGAGCGGTTTGCAATCTGACAAAACTGGAAACTTGATGAGCATGTTAGCGCCAATCGTTTTGGGTATGTTGGGAAAACAAAAACGTCAAAACAATCTTGACCAAGGTGGTTTATCTGACATCTTAAGTCAAACTATCCAATCAGAATCTTCTAAGCGAAAAGAGCTTGGTTTTATTGGTAAATTTTTAGATCAAGATGGCGACGGAAGTGTGATGGATGATTTAGCAAACATGGGAATGAAAATGTTTGGTAACTTCTTGAAGAAATAATAGTTGATGATGGGTTATAGATTTAAGATTATGAATTACGTTTAATCGTAAATAATCCTGAATCTATAATCCTACATCAATCATCATATCATTCTCCTCCGATCGCTCCATAAAAAATCACCCACGTTTTAAAATCTTTGGTGAATTTTTCAAAACGATGCTCCACTCCTGCAGGAACAAAAAGTACATCTCCAGTTTTAAATTCAGTTACTTTTCCATCATTTAAAAATTCACCGCTACCGCTAATGATGACATATAATTCATCTTGTGCATGAGGACTTTGTAGATCCTTTTCGATGGGTTCATAAATTTCGACAATCATTGATCCATTTTCAATAACAGTTGCAAATCGAGTATCTCCTCCTAATAATTGCATGGCCTCTTCAACACTCACTTGTCGGTTTTCTTTTTTTATTTCAAAATCCAAACTTCCTAAGATTTGCTTCATGTGATGTTCCACATGAGCCACATAATCTTCCATAATAAATCTCAAATCTTTGATTCGATCTTCGTGAGGAATCTCTACTCGTTTGGATAATTCAGCGTCAGGCACTCGATCAAACACGTTAGCAATTTGTTGATTCAAGCTTTTCCAAAGTTGGATAATTTCAAGCGTGGGTATATTTTGATAATCATTTAATTCCACCAATTCATCTTGCATATATCGATGTACAATGTAGACAGTAGGAGTATGTTGTGCTTCCAAGAATCGTTGGAGATTGACTCGAGCAGAATCGATGAGGTGTCCTAAAATTTGTTTTTTCGACCATTTGCCCGGAGCGGTTGGAGCCTTCAAATCTTCTTCTTTTATTTTCAAAATTCCAGCTGAGAAATGCTCGATGATGGTTTTTAATCTTTTGGTAAAAATTGGATTCATTGGAAATGGTTATTTTTATTGGTAATAATAAATACAACTACAATGTTCCAAAAAAGATTCTAAAAAAATAGACCTTCTAAGAGTTTTAACTTTAGAAGGTCTATTTTTGGAATTAGAGGAAAAAGTAGATTCCATTTTTTTAGTCCAATTCTATATCAATATTAGATCCCTTAATGATCACTTTTGGACTTCGATCATTTGCCTTATTCATTTTCCCTTTGACTTGAAGGTGGTTATTTTTTTCCGAAACAAATCCAGCTTCTAAATTGTCTTCTTCTATTGATATATCTGCATTCTTAGCATCGATTTCCAATTGATATTTCATATTATCTAAAGGCAATTCTAGGTCAGAATTCTTCCCTTCAAATTCAGCACCTTCAAAGGAGGAAAGTACTTTAATTACTTCAATCTCACCATTATAAGTTTGGGTGGCGTAAATTCCTTTTTTTAAGGTTCCAACTTCTACTTCAATATATTTACTGTCGCCACATTTAAAAATACCGAGTGTTCCTATTTTAAATTCATCTTGATACGATTTTTCGCAATCAACATTTCCTACTGAACCAATGGTATATTCACTTTCTTTACTCCTCACAAATAGATCTTCAATTGAGCCAACTGTCCATTCGCCATCATAAGATTTAAGCTTAGTTGACTTGATAGATCCGATAGTCCACACAGAATATTTATCATTAACATTTAGGTTTCCTTCGATTTTTGAAATCTCAAAATTACCTTCATAGGATTCAATATCAGCCTCTTGAATATTAGAAAAAGTATGCTTTGAATATTTAGAATTTAACTTCAGCGAATTACAATTCCCTATCACCAATTTAGATTCGTAAATTTCTAAGTCCGCATCTTTGACATTTCCAATCGTTGCATTTCCATATTTCAAATCTAATTTCAAATCACCTTCGATATCTTGTGTTTCGATATTTCCATTATAATTGGTGATCTCTACATTTGCTTTTATTTCTTCTAGCGTGATATTGTCATATTTATTCATCAATCTAAGATTCACTCCTTCGGGAACAGACACTTCCATGTCAACTTGCATTTCTTGAATACCTTTTAATTTAGTTCCTGTATTTAATTTTACTGTGCTAACTCCATTTATTTTAGTCCAATTAGACGTGTTAGTTTTAGTGGTAATTTCCAATTGAGATTTACCATTTTCGCTATGTTCAATATTAATTGTATTGAGCATTTTTTCAGCGTCTTTTGCGTTACTCCCTTCCACTAGGACATACAATCGAACTTCCACTTTATTGGTCATTGATTTTTTTACATGCATGGCACCTTTTTGATGGGAGATTTGAACAAGTGCTCCTTTTTGCACAGCAAATGATTCATCAATAGTTTTTACTTTTTCAATTTGGGCTGACAAATTAAAATGAACTAAGATCAATCCAACCATGCAAATAATTCTACATAGGTTTTTCATTAACTCTTTTTTCATCACGAGATTTTTTTTCTATTTCTTTAGATAATCGTTCTAATATTCGAATTTTTCGTTCGTAGTATTTTTGTAAAACTTGAATGGCTTTTTCCTCATCTGAAAGAATTGGTAAGTCTTCTTTGAATTCATCATGAACATTTTCTAATAAATCTAATTCATGAAAAATATCTTTAAATTTTGATTTATTAATTTCATCAAAATCAATTTCTTCTTTTTTCTCAGCAACCAATTGTTGGTAATTTTCTTCCTCAGGAAAGTCTAAAAATTTTTGAGGTGTTTCCTCTGGACTAGTTGCCATTGCTGGTGCTGCATTTTGGTTTTGGAAAAAAAACCAACTCGCCATCATCAATAAAGCTACAGTAGCAGCAACTGCATATATTTGTAAAAACCGATTGGAATGCAGTTTTCTTACTGGAGTCTTTTCACCCAAATCTGTTTGGATATTTTGCCAAAGTAGGCCTTCATCCACACGTTCGATTTGGTCGAATTCATCTCTGTGTTGTTTAATTCTCTTTTCTAAAAAATCCATTTCTTTTGATTTAGTTTGGACTATCTTAATGTTCTTAATTCGTTGGCTAAAAGTTGTTTTCCTCTTCGATATTGAGTCTTGGAAGTCGACTCTGTAATTTTTAAAATCGAAGCAATTTCTTGATGTTGATACCCTTCTAGCAAATATAAATTCAACACGACTCGACAACCATCTGGTAATTTTTTAATAGCATGATGTACTTGCTTCATCGAAAACTCAGGATCAATCTTCTTTTCTTCTTGCAACAAATTTGAGCGATCCCACTCTTCATTTTCCATGAATTTTATTTCCTTCCGCTGTCGGATAAAATTCAACGTAGTGTTGACCGTAATCCTTTTTATCCAAGCTCCTAAAGTTGACTCTCCTCTGAATTTATTCAATTTTTGAAAAACCTTTACAAACACTTCTTGAATAATATCTTCTGCATCCATTTTATTCGGAACCATTCTGACTACCGTATTATACATCGCTTGCACATACTTTCTGTACAAACGCATCTGTGCACGATCATCCCGACGAAGACATCGTCGAACCAACTCTTGTTCTTCTAATGTATATGGATTGTTCAAAGTTTGCACGGTTATTTCACTTGAAGTTATGATTAAAAGACGAAGTGAAAAATGAATAGTTGGAATTTTTGGATTTTTTTTCAGACTGTTTAGCTACTTCAATTGTTAAACTATATTTCTCATAAGTATAAAAAATAGCATAACAGTTAAACTATATAACAATTTTACCGTCACAAACCTGACTTTTCCCAAAATTCAATAAATCAGAAACATGAACGTTTTTATAAAAAAGGTTAATTTTACACTATGAATAAACAAATTTTGAATTTTATATTTTTAGCGACGATTGCGTTATTTTTGAGCGCTTGTGGAAATGATCAATCGACTACGACAACAACAGAGACAACTTCTTCTTCTCAACAATTAGGTAAAACAGGAGTTCCTTCAATTGATAACCTGACCGACCAGATTACTCAAAATCCAGATGATCCTAAATTATATGCTGCTCGTGCAGAAGAATTTTATAAAAATGAAGGATATGATTACGCCATCGTTGATATGGCGGCAGCAATGAAAATAGATTCTACGAATGCAGATTATCACCATTTCCTTTCAGAAATATATTTAGATTATTATAAGTCGAGATTGGCATTGCAGACCATGAAACGTTGCGTGGCATTGTACCCTAAACGGGTTCCATCTTTATTAAAATTGGCCGAAATTCAGCAAATTTTAAAAATGTACGATGCTTCCATGATGTCCATTGCAAGAATTATGAAAATCGAACCTGACAATCCCGAAGGATTTTTTATGATTGGACTAAATCATACTTTGATGGGAAATAAAGATCCCTCCATCAAAGCACTTCAAAAATGTGTAGAACTCGATCCTGACCATACGGACGGATGGGTTTTGTTAGGCGAAATATTTGCAGAAGATGGGAATCCTTTGGCAGAGCAATATTTTGAAAATGCCATCCTAACTGCTCCAGAAAATGCAGATGTTCTTTATAATAAGGCTTCATATTTGCATGATAATGATCAATTAGATAGAGCTTCTTCTCTTTTGAAAAAAATAATAAAAGTAGATCCTCAATATGCCGAAGCATTTGATCGACTTGGAGTAATTTATTTGGAAAAAGATTCGGCGGATCAAGCCATTACTAATTTTAATATTGCAGTAAATGTAGATCCTGAATTTGGAGTAGCTTATTATCATCGAGCATTTGCTTATGAAACAAAAGGAGATTTTGGGGCGGCTAAAGAAGATTACGAAAGAATTTTAAAATTCAATCCTAATTACGAAAATGCGAAAAAAGGATTGGAAAGAATTGCTCAAGCCGCTAATAATTAAATTTCAAAAAGCGCGTTTTTTAAATAAAAAATTTCATGAAAAATCTATTCTCCATTTTTATAATTGTATTTACGGTAGCATTATTTAGTTGCACAGATAAAGATGTTTCCTCCGCTGCAAAATCTATTACTGAAGTCAGTCCAAAAGTTGCAGAAACTAATTTAGCACCTTCGGCAAATATTCTACGAGATACGAATCCTCCACGAAGAAGATCAAATACCATCGTCAGTACTGCTCGTCAAAAAAAAGATATTAACAGCACTTTCCCTTTCGACATCTCTATGACGAATGCAAAAAAAGAAGTGTTGAATTCTGAAAAAACTTTAATGAGTAATGGAAAACCAACTGTTGTACTTTTTTGGTTAACGACTTGTTATCCATGTCGAATGGAAATGAGTGCGATCAAAAAAGTATATCCTGATTGGAAGAAAGAGGCTGACTTTAATCTCGTAGCTATCTCTACTGACTTCAAAAAGAATTATAATAATTTTATCAAAAGAGTAGAAAAAGAAGAATGGCCTTGGGAAACATTTCATGATACGAATCGTGAATTTAGGTTAGTGATGCCCGGTGCATTAAATGGTTTACCACAGACTTTTATTTTTGATAAAAATGGAGAAATCGCTTACCACAAAAGAAAATATTCCACAGGTGATGAGATAAAATTATTTGAAAAAGTAAAAGAATTAGCAGCGAAATAAATTACATCTATTTTTGTAAAAAACTGACAATCAACATTTTACAAAAAGAAAGCAGGTGATTTTTAAAAATTTAAAATATTTTTTCTAACTTCCACTTATCGAATTGCACTTAAAATTTTATCAAACAAATTTTATATACTTGCGTAAAATAAAAATGCGCCAACCTAAAAAATTCGGTTGGCGCATTTTTATTTTAACTTACTTAATCATATTTTTTAACACCTAAAAAAAACAGTACTATGGCAATTATGAAAGTAATCGAGATCTTATCAGACTCGAAAAAAAGTTGGGAAGATGCAACAGCAAGAGGCGTTGCAAGAGCAAGCAAAAATGTAAAAGGAATTAAATCTGCCTTTGTTCAAAGTCAAAGTGTAGTAGTTTCAAATGGAAAAGTTACTGCTTACCGAGTGAACTTAAAAGTCACTTTTGAAGTAAAATAAACCAATCAAAAGGTGATGAGTTTCAAAACTCATCACCTTTTTTTTACCTCACCATTCTCGCTTGCATCATTTCAGCATACGTTGGATAATTCAATTTTTTATCTGATGCAATGACAAAAAATTTTCCATTTCCTTCTGTTTCAATTTTTATTTCATTCGCATCTTGAATAATTACAAAAGCATCTTGTACTGCTTTTTCACCATTCAATTTTACTTCCCCTTCCAGAACATAGATAGAATAGATTTTTTGCAAATCCGTTGTTTTCTCAAAATTACCTTTTTCAAAACTCCATTCTGAAATATTCATTCCTGGAGCGTCCATCGTCAAAGGTGCACCATCGCCTGAGTAGGTTTTTATTGAAATTCCATTTTCGGTTTTTACTGGAAAATCTTCATGTCGATAATCATTATAGCTAGCAGGTTGTTGCATCGTTTTTTGTAAACTGGGATCTACCCAAATTTGAAACATTACCGAACCTTCGCCCATTTTTTCAGCATGGCTAATTCCTTTTCCTGCTCGGATAATTTGAGCGTCTCCTTTGTTTAGCGGTTTCCAATCATTGAGTTGCGTATCGAAATGTTCTATTTTTCCATTCAATACGAATGACATAATTTCAAATCCTTGATGTGGATGCAAGCCAATAGTGCTTTCTACTTTTGCCTCTGCATAAGCCCAATAAAATAGATTAGAAAAAGGCTTCCCTTCTCCCCCATCTTGTGGAAATCCAATTGGTTTATTTTCAATAATTTCGCCGCCGTTGAATGCGCCGTAACCTTGGTTTTCTTTTGGAATTACTTGAACTAACATATCTAAAATTTTAATTTTTCTTTAAAATAGATGTATATACATGAATTAACAACTTTATAGGTAAATAGTTTTAAATAAAACTTTCTTCAAGCTGTTTTCCTACTTCTTTTGAATATTAGTAAAAACCCTTATTTTTGCGCACCCAAAAAGAACTTTTCCACTAAAGAAATCGTAAACAAAGACAAATATTTAATAAGACTTGAGATAATGAGTATTGGGTATTGAGACTTTCAAAAATCTCAATACCCAATTCTTAAAATCCCAATACAAAATTTTTACAGATGATTAAAATTACTCTTCCAGATGGCAGCATTCGTGAATATGATTCAGGAGTTACTGCTATGCAAGTGGCACAATCCATCAGCGAAGGATTGGCACGGAACGTTTTGTCCGCAAAAGTGAATGGTGAGGTGTGGGATTCCATGCGCCCAATTAATGAAGATTCGACCGTGCAATTATTGACCTGGAATGACAAGGAAGGGAAAAAAACATTTTGGCACTCTTCTGCTCACTTGATGGCGGAGGCGTTGGAAGCAGTTTATCCAGGTATTAAATTAGGAACTGGGCCTGCGATTGAAAATGGTTTTTACTATGACGTTGACCCTGGTGACAACAAAATTTCTTCTGATGATTTTAAGAAAATCGAAGATAAAATGTTGGAGTTGGCTCGTCAAAAAAATGAGTTTGTTCGGCAAGATATTTCGAGAGCCGAGGCATTGAAATATTTCCAAGACAAAGGCGATGAGTATAAAATTGAGTTGATTGAAAAACGAGGAGAAGACGAAGCGTTGACACTTTACACGCAAGGAGGTTTTGTTGATTTGTGTCGAGGACCACACATGCCGAATACTTCAAAAATCAAAGCGGTTAAATTGATGAAAGTCGCAGGTGCTTATTGGCAAGGTGATGATACTAGAAATCAAATGACTCGAATTTACGGAATTTCTTTTCCTAAAAATAAAGAGCTCACACAGTATTTACACATGCTGGAGGAAGCGAAAAAACGAGACCACAGAAAGTTGGGTAAAGAAATGGAGTTGTTTATGTTTTCTGAAAAAGTAGGTGCAGGACTTCCGATTTGGTTGCCAAAAGGAACTGCGCTACGAACTCGCTTGGAGGATTTTTTGAAAAAAGAACAAATCAAAAGAGGTTACCAACCCGTGATCACTCCACACATTGCAAAGAAAGATTTATATGTGACTTCTGGTCATTATGAAAAATATGGAGAGGATAGTTTTCAGCCAATTCATACTCCTAGAGAAGGAGAAGAATTTTTGTTAAAACCAATGAACTGCCCACACCATTGTGAAGTGTTTGGAGTGCGTCCAAGATCTTATAAAGAGTTGCCTTTGCGAATTGCTGAATTCGGAACGGTTTACCGATATGAACAAACTGGTGAATTGCATGGATTGACTCGAGTACGAGGATTTACGCAAGATGATGCGCATATATTTTGTACACCTGATCAGTTGAAAGCAGAATTTTTAGATGTGCTAGATTTGACTTTGCACGTTTTGAAAAAATTTAGTTACGAAAATGTAACTGCTCAAATTTCATTGCGTGATCCAAATAATAAAGAAAAGTATATTGGCTCTGATAAAAATTGGGATAAAGCTGAACGTGCGATTATCGAAGCAACGCAAGAAGTTGGTTTGGAAACAATTACTGAATTAGGCGAAGCTGCTTTTTATGGACCAAAGTTGGACTTTATGGTAAAAGATGCTTTGGGTCGAAGTTGGCAATTGGGAACTATTCAAGTGGATTATAATTTGCCAGAGCGATTCGAATTAGAGTATGTTGGAAAAGACAATGAAAAGCATCGGCCTGTGATGATTCACCGAGCACCTTTCGGAAGTATGGAAAGATTTATGGGAGTATTGATTGAACATTGTGGTGGTAAATTTCCATTGTGGTTGGCACCTGAACAGTTTGCAATTTTGCCTTTAAGTGATAAGTATAATGAATATGCATATAAAGTGCAAGATGCTTTGGCTGTTCACGATATTCGAGGAATCATTGATACTCGTACGGAATCAATTGGCAAAAAAATTCGAGATAATGAGGTGAAGAAAATTCCTTTTATGTTGATCGTTGGAGAGAAAGAGGAAGCGGCAGGAACAGTTGGCGTACGGAAGCAAGGGGAAGGAGATGTTGGTGCGATGTCGATAGATGATTTTGTAAAATATTTTACGGAGCAATTGTAATTTGTAATTACATTGTTACATAAATTTAAAGCGCCTGCAAAATGATTTTTTGCAGGCGCTTTTTTCTAAAAATCTCAATCTAAAAGTCCATACTTTTTATTCATACAATCCAAAATCAAAACCCTATCCATAAAAACTTGATTGCCAATCATTCCTCCCATTCCCAAAGATCGCATCAATGCATTTTGCATAAATGAAGCACCTTTGATATAAGTTACTTGAGTCAAATTAATGGTATCAGTTGGAAAATTTAAAACTCCATCACTTTCAATATTATAGGCAGTCAATTCTCTTTTCCATGATCTCACTTTAAAAGCTTCAACAGGTATTGCGTTTTTCTTAGAAAGTTTTTTCCAAGTCTTTTTATTAGTAATTAATTCAAATCCACTAGTCCCGGTGTCATGCATCATTTTACCTTTTCTTCCAGCGACCATTGCAGGAAACATTGTCCTACGTTTTTTATAAATTAGTTTTTCCCATTTGAGGTTTGATTGATATTCACCTGGCACTTTATCTCCAAAATAAATACAACTATTTTTAAAATCCATGACAGTAATTTTTTTATCAATCATATCTGCACCAAGGGTTCCGACTACAATAATTTTTGAGGTATCACTCCAATCAACTGGCTGACTTTCTCGGTTGTACAATCTCATTTTTTTTGAAAAAACTTTCATATCACCTAAGTGAAATTCTGTTTCAATTCTAGCAGCATTACTATCGATTGAGATTTGGTTTGGATATTTTTCTTGAATAGAAATCATAGTTTGCCTCCTCAACAAAGTGCTAGGAGAACCAGTATCAAATTGCATATAAAAAGTCTTAGGAATTCCTTCAAATTTAATCGGAAGTAATAACACAGCAATTGGACTATGTTCTGATGCGATCCATTTGATCGGAACAAAATTGCTGCTTTCAGTCAACTCTAAATAGTTAGGATCGGGAGTAAAATTTTTCTTTACAAAAAAGTAAGCACCAATAATTAAGACTATAATTAGTCCAATTAGGCTGAGTCCAATAATTTTTAAAACCTTCATCTTTTTTATTGATTTATTTAAAATCAAAGATGAAGAATTGTTGAACTTGGGAACACGACAGGCTACCGCCAATTATATGACATTTTTATAGAAGCCTTAATTTTAAAAGCAAAACATCATATTTCGATGCATTTAAATCAATGGCTGTTTTTAGGATGACACAAATATTTACCACCATCGCCAATAAGCCTACATTTAAAATTAAGATAAAATCAGAGGGAAAGTAGTCTTGTAAAAAAGGGCTGATGATTAAAAGTAAGCAAGTGCAGAAAGTCCAAATAATTTGGAAATTAATAATTCTACTTCCTACCTCATTGACGGTTTCATCTTCTCTATATTTATTCCAAATCATAAAAGGGAAAATAAGGTTTCCAAATGGAATTCCGATAAAACCGAGTGCTGATAAATTTATCAATTTTAAATTCACATTACTCTTAGATTCTTCTGTTTTTAGAGTAGATTTTTGAGCAACTAATTCTTCTTTTTCAACACCAAACACTTCGGATAAAACTTTAAGCGTATAACCTTTTGGAACAGTTTTTCCAGATTCGACTCTTTGGATTGTTCTAATAGACAAACTTGTTTTTTCCGCCAACTCGGCTTGAGTAAATCCTAATTTTTCTCTGTAACTGCGAATTATTTTTTTCATGACTTTTATTTTTAATTATCTAAAATACGAAAATAAAAGGAAAGATTGGAGCGATATAAATGTACATACAAAAACCCGTAATTACATTGTTATAAAAACAATTTCACATCATTCTACCTTACCTTTCAGTCTATTTTAAGTTTCAATAAAAAATATTACTATTTCTGCATAGGGGAAAAATCTAATGTTACTGTCTTGTGATAAATTATTCACCAACAAAACAATTACATTATGAATTTGATTACATCCATCTGCATCTTAGTTTGTTCCTATACTTTAAATACGGAAACCATTCCTTCACTTGTAAATATATTTGAAGACGAACCTCAAAGTATTCATATCAAATCTACTTTGAATAAATGGCAATGCAATAACAAAGATTTTATCCCAATTGAAATACCAAAAAATTCAAAAGGATTAATTTACTCCGCAAGAACAGTTAAAAAATCAGAATTTAAATCTCCTGAAAATATGCTTATAGATGAAGTAAAATATTTATCTAAAAAATATAGACCAACCAATATTGCCGATTACATAAAACCCAATAGTACGAATAGGAGTTTCAATTTGTATCTAATAAGTGGCAATGAAAATATTCAGTCATTCAATAATTGTGGGCATTATAAATATCAAGAAAAATTTATCAATAATAAATCTCGTACAGGTTATATCAATACTGAAAATATAGATCAAGAAACACTTTACATTGGAATTGAAAACAATTATGATTTAAAAAACTTGAGGGTGATTATTGAAGTAGTCGCAGTTGTTTATGAATAAAACCATCCTATCGAAAAAAAACTTTCACCATATACGAAATATTATTAAAAAATAACCTCCAACTAATTCTTATGAAAAATCTAATTCCCCTTTTCCTCGTTTTAATTTGCTCTAACCTTGGATTCACACAAGAGAACTCTAATCCATCTCCTGAAATTTTTATTCAGGCAAATTTCGCCTATTCTTATATTGATGATTTTACAGTACCCATCGCTTATGGTGTCGGGACAGAAGCTAAAATAAACGACCGATTCTCCATTGGTGGAACATTTAATTACGGAACCAGTAATTTGTATCGTCGTACCTTCATCGACCCAAATATAAAATTTTATCCTAAGAAGGTTTTTAAAGGTTTCTTCCTTACAACAGGTGCCTCCTATACTCAATTGAAATCAAAAAATGAGTTAATTCCACTTGGATATCCTTTTGATGATGATCGAGGTTCAGAGGTGAGTTTCTTTTCTTTAAATGCAGGATTAGGAATAAGTACACTCGTAAAAAATAAATGGTCTATAGCCTTATCGGTTTCTTTAGCTGCCTCGCTAGATGGAGATTTAGACGAGACAATGGTCAAAAGTAATTTTACGGTTGGATATGGATTTTAAATATTTTTTTTAGACTAAAACTTGCCTAAATCAAGTTTTAGTCTAAAAAAATAGTCTATGAAATCTAAAATTGTTTTTGTCATTTTTTCTTTTTTAGCTAATCTTACTTTTGGACAAACTAGAAACAACATCAATTCTGATTGGAATGGTTTAAAAAACGCAGCTCACCAAATCGGTTTCTGCATTTATCACCCTTCCAAAAAACATTGCAAGGATCATTCGAACGAGCTCACCAAAAGAGAAAAATCAGCTCCAGAAGATTTAGATATTTATTATTTTGAAATGAAAAAAGAGTGGGCACAAAACCGTTTAAATAAATGGTCAGAACAACAAGCACAACCTACTGAAAATTTTCTCATCCTTTTTGATATAGCACAAAATAAACCTTCAGAAAAATTAGCAACTGAAACTTTCAATTTATTCAGAGGATTTGTCTTGATAGATTTAACTGATTCGATTCAATTTATTTTTTCCAAAAAAGAAAAAAACAAAATGACAATTAAAAGTGATGGAAAGAATGCTTTGATGGAAAATACTTTGTGGCGAGAATTTATGACGGGAAGACTTGGACGATTTTCCAACAATATAGAATTTGATTTGATTGGAAAAAATGCGGAAAGTGATTTTGAAGATTTTAGAAAAGCGTTTTTATTTTTTCAAAAAAATACCCCATGAAACATAAAGAGTACATACAACGTATATAATTCTATAAAATAATCATTAGAATCTATAACCATGTATACATCCTCCCCCTCAATAAAATCCAGCTTTGCTGAAACCACTCAAGATCTTAATCCAATTAAGCAATCCATTGATGAAAAATTGCTCATATTACAAGATAAAATCAAACTTCTTCGAAATTCTAACCTTTCACTTATTTCCAATTCTCATGTAAGCTTATACAATGACTTAATAAGTCTATATTATCGAACTAAATTACATTTCGATAATTGTAAAATTTACTTAGAAATAATTGATGATTTAGAACTTATCGATTCTTCTTTGCATCTTCAATTATCGGGTTTGATAACCATCTCCAAGGAATTAACAAATGAGTTTTTCTTTTTACAAAAAAGATATAATTCCACCCATCAAAAACAAAGAGTAATTAATGCATAATTAATTACTCTTTGTTTTTATTTATTTTTCAAAAAGGCTTCTAAACGCTCCTTTGCATTCCCTCGCAAATTCATATAGAATAAAGAGTAATCATAATTATGATAATTACCACCGGGCAACAACATTAATCTAAATTGTCGATGTATCGGTTTTGAAATATACAAATATCCATCCTCTCCAATTCTTGCAGAAACTTCATTTTCATAAATAGAAGATAACCTTGCCGCTTCAATTTCAGCCACCTCTTTATCAAGCAAACTATCTAACTTAAAATTACTTTTTACATATTCATTATTCACCGCACCTAAATGTTGTGAAGCATCCACCAATCCGTCATCTGATTTCCATGAAAGTGGATTCGTAGAAAAAATTGCTAAATTGGATCGTTTTTTCCACTCCCATGTTCCGTCTTTTTTGGAAAAAGGAAGTTGAGTTCTATCGAGTGCAGAAAGTGGTTTGGCTCCATCAATGTAAGTATCATAAGCAATTACACATTGTGTGTCGGTAGCACTTTGACTCGGTTTGATATTTTTTAAATCTTCTTCAAACTTCACTTTTGGAAATTCAAAACCAATCGTGTACGCTGCGACCATTCTTTTTACCAAATCAGTTTTATCAATTTTATCTTCCAATAAGCGCATGGCATGAACTGTCCCTTGACTATGACTTGCAATAAAAAATGGTCGTCCATCATTAAGATGATTGATAAAAAAATCAAATGCACGTGCGACATCAGAGTAAGCAACATCCAATGCTTTTTGTCCATTTTTTCCTCCTTCCAAAAAAGAATAAAAAGTAGCTTGCCGATAGCGTGGTGCAAAAATTCTACAGCATGAATTAAAAACGGAAGCTTGTCCCGACATGATGATTTCATCCACAATTGTATTCGCCACAGGATGACTCAAAGATGCATTCCAATTTTTATTACCAAAAAAAGTAGTCGGGTGAATAAAAAAAACATCTGCTTTTAAATCTTCCGCTTTTGCCTTTTCTACTCCGAGGGGAACGAATTTCGACTTATTTTCAACCTCAGGATGTGCTGCCCAACTTTGACGACTAGAATAATTTGGAGGAGATGGTAATCGATTTTCATTGAAGTCTTTCGATGGTCGAACTTGCTGCGCAAAACTTACCCACTTACCCACTTTCTCCGCTTTGTTTTTCACTTTCGAAATCTGGGTTTTAATATTTTTAAATATACTCATTTACATTTTTTTCATCGTCCAAAAATATTTTTTGTCCGACATATTAAAAAAAATAATTTACACATTTAGAAAGGAAATGTTCAATCTTTAAATGTATTTTGACTAAATTCAGATGATTTTTTATAGAAGTTTAACGCTTTTGGATAAATTTCATGGTCACTTATAAACATGCATTTTTTCTACAATCAATTTTAATACATGAGAAAACAAATAATCAATCTATTGGTAACATTAATGTTGCTCTTTCCTCTTTTCATTCAGTCACAAACTGATGCTAGAATTTATGACATCATCGAAAATTCTTCTGCGGAACGAATCGAAAAAGATATTCGTACACTAGCAAATTTTGGAACTCGACATACTTTGTCTGATACCGTTTCTCAAACTCGTGGAATCGGTGCAGCTCGTCGTTGGATCAAAGCGGAGTTTGAGAAAATTTCAAAAGACTGTGGCGGTTGCTTAGAAGTTTTTTATCAAAGGTCGTTAGTACCTGCGAAAGGTAATCGAAGATTTGATAAAGATACTTGGGTCGTCAATGTAGTTGCGATTCAACGAGGAACAGATCATCCAAATAGGTACATTATTATGTCGGGCGATATTGATTCTCGAATTTCTGATCCTTTGAATGGACAAGATGATTCACCCGGTGCAAACGATAATGCTTCAGGAATGGCAGGAACAATTGAAGCTGCACGACTTTTGACAAAATATAAATTTAAGAATAGTGTCGTCTACACAGGTTTGTCAGGCGAAGAACAAGGACTTTTTGGTGGCAAACATATGGCAAAAGTGGCGAAAGAAAAAAAATGGAATATCATCGGAATTTTGAATAATGATATGATTGGAAATATCAAAGGAATTGATGGTGTAATTGACAATCGAAGTTTCCGAATATTCTCTGAACCAACACCCGTAGACTTGAATGAGCAACAAAGAATTTGGCATCGATTCTATGGTGGAGAAGTGGACGGTCCTTCTCGACAATTGGCTCGCTATGTTCATCGAATGACTTCGACTTATATGCCGATGATGAAACCTAAAATGATTTATCGGCTCGATCGTTTTGGACGTGGTGGTCATCATCGTCCTTTTAATGATGAAGGATTTGCTGGAATTCGAATCATGGAAACTCATGAAAATTACACCCAACAACATCAAGATATTCGAGAAGAAAATGGTATCAAATATGGCGATGTCATCGAACATGT
Organism: Saprospiraceae bacterium; assembly: GCA_045106765.1. Taxonomy (GTDB): domain Bacteria; phylum Bacteroidota; class Bacteroidia; order Chitinophagales; family Saprospiraceae; genus CAJQQY01. The sequence continues at coordinate 38,420 of JBGCFD010000063.1, forward strand.
CAACTTTGAATATGCTTCAAAATTGACTGCGGTGAATGCTATTAATTTGGCTGCTTTAGCTTGGGCTCCACCTGCTCCTGAGGGAGTAATGATTGGTGGTGCGGTGCAACCTTCGACTACTTTGCGATGGACTGAAGTGAAAGATAATGATGTGGCTGGCTATAAAATTTATTGGAGAGATACGACTTCACCTCAATGGCAATTTTCAAAATTTGTTGGAAAAGTTACGGAGCATACTTTGAAAAATGTGGTAATTGATAATTATTTGTTTGGAGTAGTGGCAGTTGGGAAAGATGGGCATGAGAGTTTGATTTCTTATCCGACAACACTTATTCCAAGGCGAAGACAGTAAACCAATCGAACTAAAGGGTATTAGATAAAATGCGAGCTAAAATTTCAAATAAAAAAACACAAAAATTATTCGAATTAAAAATGAAAAAGTCATCCATCAAATAGATTCAATTTTAAGGGAAATAAAAATTGAATTTAATTTGGGTGACTTCGAGTAACCATATTTTTCAACCAAAATCACCCTTTTAGAAGTCTCCTAAAAAGGAATCGTTCCAATCTAGCACAATGGAAATTCCTCTTTGGGCGTCAGGGTTTATACTATGAGAAAACAACACTTTTCAACCTTAAAACAAAGGCTAATTTCCTCTGAGGATTTTAGCGAAACTTTCGATTTCTTTTTTCAAAATTTCGCAGAAGATACTGCCTTTTATGACCGAGGAAAAGTATCTACAAATGACATGCTTCCCAAAGTCATAAAAGGAATAGGAAAAAAATTCTATGGAGAAAATTGTGAAATTTCAAATTACCGAATGACTGAAATTGAAGAAGAAAATTTTATTCACGGCACTTGTTTCTTAGATGGAAATATTACGTTAGTGATGTACTTTACTGATATCAATTTAGGTTTAGCCTCTATCAGTATGGGAGGAGCACGATTTAATTTTGTTCATCTTAAAGCGACAAAAATTCCAGAGGGATTAGGCGTTCAATATTCAAAAGAGCAAAGTGCAACGATAAACTAGACAGTAAAAAGTTTTCAGTAAGCAGTTGTCCAACTGCTTACTGATTCTTTTTTACTGCTTACTCTTCAAATCCACCACTTTTATTTTAAAAACCAAAACAGAATTAGCAGGTATATTTATTTTACCTTCTCGAATTGCACGAGGACCATATGCCAATGCTGAAGGAATGAGTAACCAACCTTCACTTCCTTTTTTGAATTTTTTCAAACCTTCCTCCCATCCTTGGATCGCTTTTCCTTTCCCTAAAACAAATTCGAATGGCTTTGCTTTTTTTCCAAAAGAATCTTCGAAGACTGTTCCATCAGTTAATTGCCCTTTATATTTTACTTCTATATAATCGCCAGTTTTTGCAGTTGAACCTTTTCCTTTTTTGGTCAAAACGTAACTTACACCCGAAGGCATTCGTTTGGTTCTCAATTTATTTTCAGTAGCATATTTTTGAATAATCTTTTTGTCTGCTAAGAATTGTTCTTTCTTCTTTTCCTCAAATCGTTGACGTTCTTTCACCTCCAATTCTTTCATGTATTGATTGTATTGTTTTGAATCCATAATTTCTAACAATACAATTTCATAAATCAAATCTGTATTGGAAGGAATCACATCAGCAATCCCTGTTTTACCATAACCCAATTTTGATGGAATAAATAATTTGCCTTTGCTACCTGCTTGGAACTCTTGCAACCCAAAATCCCAGCCTTTAATTACTTGACGATGCCCCACTCGAAAAACAAATGGAAAACCTTCTTCCGAAACATCGAATTCAGTTCCGTCAAGTAATGTTCCTCGATATTTAATTTTCACATAATCACCTACTTTCGCTTTTGCACCTTTGCCTTCCTCTTCGATTAAATAAAAAATACCATCTTCTGTTGATTTAGGATTCAGTCCATTCTCTTCGAAATAGGTTTTAATATTTTGAGAAAAGATTGGATTGGAAAAACCAATAAAAGATAAAATAAGTGTCGTCAATAACCATTTCATAGTTTGAATAATTTATTTTTTAAAATTTACTTTTTTTAAAACGAAAAACATTCCAAATAGATGCTATTTGGAAGTAGGATTGGTTATTGTTTCGTTAAACTGTAGCAGGGCTTTCCAAGCCCCATTATGATAGGTTATCCTTTAAAGTTCAAAACCAATTGTTTCTTCTCTTTTTCTAATTGCTTCATCTTCACCACCAAATCTTTATCATCCATTTCCAATGTCCCGACCAATCGACTTGCTCGATCTTTGACTGAAACGATATTGGACAAAGCATTTCGAATACGTTGTTGTACTACCCAATCAGAAATTAGATTATCAAAAAAGATGTCAATAAATCGAGTAAAAGAATCTAAATTCAAAGAAAGATTTAATTGGCGAGGATTGTACACATCTCGCAATTCATTTTCAAAACGATTTAATAAATGTTGTGCTTTATGTAATCGAGCACGAGCGCGATCAATATTAGAATGCTTTACATAAGTCGTCATTCCGCGACCACCCATCATATCCCAATTCCCCCAATTTCGAGCATTTCTCAAATAACTTTCCATTTCCGCCAAAATCACGATTACATCTTTTCCAGCATCCAATGCCTCTTTGATTTCTCTTTTTAAATGTCGACTAGAATCAATCTGTTTGGATATTGTCAATATTCGCATTCCCACAGGAGTTCCACTTCGCATCAAATCATTTTCTCTTTTTTGAATCATTTGTTCTGCTTGAGCAGGAATGTCTTGCAGTTTTTTTAATTTTTCTTCAAGCACCCCTTTTTCATATTCTAATAGTTCCAAGGATTTTTTATGTTCATTTCTTTTTAGTGCTGCTTGAAGATATTCCTGGCGTTCTTTGTCAAGTTGTTCTTTTTTACTCCCGAGTACTTTATGGAAAAGACCTTTGAGACTTAGTCGTTCCAGTTGCTTTACATCTTGTCCATGCTTTTCTAATATCTTTTCAAACTTATCCAATTCTCGATAACCACTTTTCAGTTGAGTATCCAAGTTTTTCAAGTGCTTCTGGATGCGTTCAAAATCTTGATATTTGTTAAGTACTTTGTTGAGTTCTTTTTGAAAATTTTCCATTTTTTTCCAACTTTAAATTCTTGTTCTGTAAAATATAATCTAATTTAGGTCTTTTTGGAAAAAGCATCTTCATAAAAATAAAATTAATTATAAATTCAAATTATGGCTTTAATAAAACCAGTAAAAGGAATTTCTCCCACCTTTGGTAAAAATTGTTTTATCGCAGAAAATGCCACCATTGTTGGCGATGTCGTCACAGGTGATGATTGTAGCATTTGGTTTAATGCAGTTATTCGAGGAGATGTCAATAGCATCATCATTGGCAACAAAGTAAATATTCAGGATGGCGCTGTGATTCATTGTACCTATCAAAAAACGAAAACGATTTTGGGAAATAATGTTTCCGTTGGTCACAATGCTATCGTACATGGTTGCCAAGTTGCAGATAATGTTTTAATCGGAATGGGAGCAATTGTGATGGATGATGCGGTGGTAGAATCAAATGTTTTGATCGCAGCAGGAGCAGTCGTTTTGGAAAAAGCACATCTGGAATCTGGATTTATTTATGCAGGTGTTCCTGCTAAAAAAGTGAAAGCTTTAACTCCTGAAACTTTCCAACATTATATCGGAAGGATTGCGGATAATTATGTGATGTATGCGAGTTGGTTTAGTGAAACCTCCGATCCATAAAAGACTCAGGGATTTGTCTCACTATCAACATTTGTCAGCACCGCCATACAAATAAAAAAGAACGACCCAATCTTATCTGTCTCAATCATATCATTAATTAAGAGGAGACAATCAATAATAATCACCGTTAAAATCACCGTCATCACAATATGTTTTTTCATTGGATCTTTAGTCTTATGATAAACCATTTCTCCTCGAATCAAAAAGTAAAAACACATCGCTAAAAATATAAATGCTCCAATAAAACCTTGCTCGACAATCAACATTAAATAATAATTATGAATACCTGATTGCTCAGGATTATCACTCACATAAGTTTCAAAACTAGTCACAGTATAACCTTTATAAAAGCCATAAAAATTTCCTGGACCAAAACCAGTCAAAGGTTCTTTCTGACTCATTTGATAACCTGCGACCCAACGATAAACTCGTTCCATCGTCGAAATATCTTCCCCCTTCGCAGTCGCTGAAATCAAATTATCGAACTGATTATGCGTAACGGTATTTTTAAATTCAGGGGCATAATCCATATAAGAATTATCGGTAATCAAATGAACGACTACTCCTAAAGCAATCGCAATCGCCAACCCAACTGCTACTTTCATCAATCGAAAACGAATAATTTGTACCGCTGCAATTGCAATCGCAATTCCAACATAAGCAGCTCGTGTATAAGATAATTGTACCGCCAACAAACCAATCAAAAGTGCTCCAATCAAAAACCACCAAGTCTTAGAATATTTCGGATACCATTTTTTGACATACCAAATGAAGGGTAAAAACAATGCGACAATACAACCATACATCACATGATTTTGATAGAAAAAAAAAAAAAAAAAATTGATTTCTTTAAAGGAAAAACCAGTAGCCGCATGCCGAATCATGACATAAAATATCGTTGCGAAAATTGGAAAAAAGAAAAACCAAAATACTTTTTTAAAGTCTTTAGTTGTTCTAATCATTTGTCCTGCCATGA
>JBGCFD010000064.1:0-36965 GCA_045106765.1 Saprospiraceae bacterium
AGTTGCTGTCCATGTTCTTTCCAAAGTGTAATTGTCTTCACAGTTTCCATCTACTCTTACTTCTGCAAAAGTGATTGCCACATCAGTATCACAATTATCATTGGCAAAAGGAGCTGTACTTGCTGCTGGAATTGCATCACATTCAACTGTTACATTCGCAGGAATATCATATATGCTTGGAGCATTAGTATCTTGAACTAAGATGTATTGAATTTTTACATCTTGATTTCCACAGTTATCCGTCGCTGTCCATGTTCGAGTTAAAATATAATTGTCTTCACATTGTCCATCAGTTTTAACTTCGTTAAAAGAAATGTCAACATCTGCATCACAATTATCAATTGCTTGAGGCGTAGCTGGTGCTGGAACCAGATCGCATTCAACCGTTACATTCGCAGGTACTCCAATCAACTCCGGATCAGTTGTATCTTGAACTGTAATAATTTGAGTTTGAGAAACATCGTTTCCACAATTATCAGTTGCCGTCCATGTTCTTTCTAAAGTATAATTGTCTTCACAGTTACCATCTACTCTTACTTCTACAAAAATAATCGCCACATCATCATCACAATTATCATTGGCAAATGGAGCTGTACTTGGAGCAGGAACTGCATCACATTCAACTATAATATTTGCTGGGATATCATAAATATTTGGATCAGTTGTATCTTGAACTTGAATCACTTGAACTTGTACATCTGTATTTCCACAGTTGTCAGTTGCTGTCCATGTTCGAGTTAAAGTATAAGTATCAACACAAGCTCCATCAGTTCTAATTTCTACATAATCAATCGTTACATCTGCATCACAATTATCAATTGCTTCTGGTGTAGCTGGTGTTGGAACTAAATCACATTCAACTGTTACATTAGCAGGTACTCCTATTAATTCTGGGTCAGTCGTATCTTGAACAGTAATTACTTGAACTTGTACATCTGTATTTCCACAGTTGTCAGTTGCTGTCCAAGTCCGAGTTAAAGTATAATTATCTGCACAGTTTCCATCAGTTCTTACTTCTTCGTAAGCAATATCAACATCTGCATCACAATTATCCGTTGCAGTTGGACTCGCAGGATTAGGAATCGCATTACACTCAACTGTTTCATCCGCAGGAATTCCTGCAAGAATTGGATCAGTTGTATCTTGAACTGTAATAGTCTGAGTTCCTGAAACATTGTTTCCACAATTATCCGTTGCGATCCATGTTCTTTCGATGGTATAATTATCTTCACAGTTTCCATCTACTCTAACTTCTTCAAAAGTAATTGCAACATCATCATCACAATTATCATTGGCGAAAGGAGCTGTACTTGCTGCAGGAATCGCATCACACTCAACGGTTACATTTGCAGGAATATCATAAATATTTGGATCAGTTGTATCTTGAACTGTGATCACTTGAACTTTTGTATCTGTGTTTCCACAGTTATCAGTAGCAATCCAAGTTCGAGTTAAAGTGTAATTGTCAACACAGTTTCCATCAGTTCTAACTTCGTTAAAAATAATGTCAACATCTGTATCACAATTATCAATTGCCTGAGGTGAAGCTGGTGTTGGAACTAAATCACACTCAACAATTACATCCGCAGGCACTCCGATCAATTCAGGATCAGTCGTATCTTGAACTGTAATAGTTTGAGTTTGAGAAATATCATTTCCGCAATTATCCGTTGCTGTCCATGTTCTTTCTATCGTATAATTATCTTCGCAGTTACCATCAATTCTTACTTCGTTAAAAGTAATCGTAACATTTACATCACAGTTATCAGTTGCAGATGGAGTTCCAATTACAGGAATTGCATCACACTCAACTGTAACATCTGCAGGTACATCAAGTAAGATTGGGTCAGTTGTATCTTCAACTGAAATCACTTGAGTTGCTGTCGAAACATTCCCACAATTATCAATTGCAGTCCAAGTTCGAGTAATTGTAAATGTATTGTTTTGACAATCAGAAGTATTGCCTGATTGAGTAGTTGATTCTACAAAAGTGATCGTAACATCTGTATCTAAATTATCTGTTGCAGTTGGAGTTGCTGGTGCAGGAATTGCATCACACTCAACTGTAACATCAGCAGGTACCCCTGCAAAAACTGGCGCTTCATCATCAATCAATCCACCATCTACATCAGTAACAATCAATCCGCTTGTGATCGTAATATCATCAGTTGCTCCTCCATCAAAGTCCGAATCAAAAGCATCATCTCCTTGATTAGCTGTAGTGAATGCGTAACCTGTTGGAGTTGTTGGCAAATCAATGGTCAACAAATATACTCCAGGAATTAATCCATCAAATTCATATTTCCCATCAGCATCAGTTGTTGCCATTGCTTGAACAGGAAGTCCAAATCCATTCGTTCCAAACAATCTAACTTTTACGTCAGCAATTCCTTTCTCCCCTGGACTTTGCATTCCATCTTTATTACAATCCAACCAAACGAAATCTCCAATTTTTCCAAACACATAGTAACCAGCGTCGTAAGTCAAATTAGTTTCTCCTGATTCTAAAAATTCAAAATCAGTCATTCCTGTGATTGGGTCAATATCTGAATCCAATGCATCGTCACCACCAAGATCTTTATTAGTAGCTTGGTAAAGTGGATCAGCTGTGAATGTCAATTTATAAGCACCTGGTACTAAATTATCAAATAAATATTTTCCATCTACATCAGTTTGTGTAGTCAAAGTTACTGGTGTATTATTCCCAGTAAATCCTTCTAACACTACATTTACAAATTGAATACCTGGCTCACCTGCTTCCATAATTCCATTGGCATTATCATCAACAAATGCCATATCTCCGATTTTTGCAGGCTCATAATATCCAGCATCTAAGGTTAAGTTTTCTTCTCCACTTTCGATCGTAACAAATTCAGTCATGTTAGTCGTAGGATCAACATCTGAATCTGCTGTGTCATCTCCACCTTCATTTGGATAAGTGGTTACAAATCCTGTTGGAGTATTAAATGTCAATTTATAAGTTCCTGGTGCAAGATCATCGAAGATATATTTTCCATCTGCATCAGTTGTAGTAGTCAATGTAATTAGTGTTCCGTTTCCAGTAGTTCCAGTTAAAGTAACTTCTACGTTTGGAATTCCAGCTTCTCCTAAGTCCATGATTCCGTTGGCATTTTTATCAACGAAAACCATATCTCCGATTTTTCCAGCTTTGAAAAACCCTGCATCATAAGTATCATTATCTTCTCCGCTTTCCAAGTTTTCAAAAACAGTCATTCCTGAAATTGGATCTGCATCTGAATCTAATTCATCATCTCCACCTTCGTTAGCATAAGTTGCTTTGAAGTCGGTTGGTGATGTAAAAGTCAACTTGTAATTTCCTGGAACTAAATTATCAAAATCATATAATCCATTTCCATCAGTTGTTGTTGTCAATGAAATGGTTGTTCCATTTCCTGTTGTTCCTGTCAAAAGAATTTCTACATTTGAAATTCCTGACTCACCTGCATCTTGAATACCATTGGCATTTTTATCTTCGAAAACAAAATTTCCGATTTTTGCATACTCATAGTATCCTGCATCTAAGGTTAAATTTTCCTCTCCACTTTCAATCGTAACAAATTCTGTCATGTTAGTCGTAGGATCAACATCTGAATCTGCTGCATCATTTCCACCTTCATTTGGATAAGTCGTCACATAACCATTTGGTGTTACAAAAGTCAATTTGTAAGAGCCTGGCGCAAGATCATCGAAAATATATTTTCCATCTGCATCAGTTGTTGTCGTCAATGAAACTGGTGTTCCGTTTCCAGTTGTTCCAGTTAAAATAACTACTACGTTTGGAATTCCAGCTTCCCCTAAGTCCATGATTCCGTTCGCATTCGTATCAACGAAAACCATGTCTCCGATTTTTCCAGTTTTATAAAAACCAGCATCGTAAGTATCGTTATCTTCTCCACTTTCCAAGTTTTCAAAAACAGTCATTCCTGAAATAGGATCTGCATCAGAATCTAATGCATCATCACCTTCGTTAGCATAAGTTGCTTCATAACCTAAAGGCTTGATGAATGTCAACTTGTAATCTCCTGGAGCTAAATTTTCGAAAGAATATTTCCCATCTGCATCAGTCATTTGGGAAGCGAAAACAGCTTCCCCATCAGCAGTTGTTCCTTCTAAATTTACGATCACTCCTTCGATACCTGGCTCACCAGCATCCATGATTCCATTTGCGTTAATATCTTCGAAAACCATATTTCCGATTTTCGCATCACAATTATCAACAGCTACTCTTGCACCTGCAACATCTAATGATCCACAAAGCAAACCACCACCTTGTTGTAACAATGCATTTACATCGAATCCAGTTGTTGTTCCTAAAACTACTGTAGATAAATCTAAGTAGTTAGGATCATTTGAATCTGACACATATAATAAAGTGTGGATGGTATAATCTCCAGCAGTCAATGCTGTGAAATTTGGTGTTGAGTTTATTTGCTCAATCACCAACCCATTTCCTTTAGTCAATATATAAATCACATCAAATCCAACTGGCACATTTGCATCGCCATTTGGTGTAGCTGAAATATTTCCATTTCCAGCAGGAGCCAAACAAACCAATGAATCGTCAATGTCTAACGTTCCAGCTTGAGGATCTAACTCAACTGTGATGGTTTGAGTTCGAACATCTTGATTTCCACAATTATCAGTTGCCGTCCAAGTTCGAATTATTTCATAAATACATCCTTCTCCGCTGGTTTCTACAAAATCAATTGCTACGTTTCCATCACAATTATCTGTTGCAGTTGGAGTTGCAACTGCAGGTGCTGGAAGCACATTGATTGTAAAATTAGCAGGGATATTTGCCAAAATAGGATCAGTTGTATCTTGAACATTTATGATTTGAGAATAAGTATCTGTATTGCCACAATTATCAGTAGCTACCCAAGTTCGAGTAATTACATATGTGTCATCAGTACATGCTCCATTATTTGTTTTTGTTGAAGTTTCAGAAAAAGTGATATCCACATTTCCATCGCAATTATCATTTGCAGTCAAAGTTGCTGGAGTAGGAACATCATCACACTCAACTGTTTGATCAACTGGTAAACTTCCTAAAACTGGATCAGTTGTATCTTCAACTGTAATTACTTGTTGCTGAATATCAACATTTCCACAGTTATCAGTTGCTTTCCAAATTCGAGTTAAAGTGTATGAATTATCAGTACAACTTCCGTTAGTTGTTTGACTTGAAATTTCTTGATATTCAATCGTTACATCATTGTCGCAATTGTCAGATGCAGTTGGGCTAGCTGATGCAGGAATTGCATCACACTCAACTGTTGCATCAGCAGGAATTCCTGCCAACTCTGGAGAAGTAGTATCTGTTACTGTTACTACTTGAATAGCAGTTGTAGTATTTCCACAAACATCAGTTGCTGTCCAAGTTCGGATAACCGTATAGTTATCATCACAAACTCCTAATTGCATTTCTTCATTTAATTCAATTGTTGCATTAGCATCACAATTATCTTGAATCAATAAAGTTGGAGCAGCTGCGAACTCATCGCACTCAACTGTTACACTTGCAGGTACATCCAAAATTTCTGGCCCAGTTGCATCAATCACAGTTAATACTTGTGAATCACTTGAAACATTTCCACAATTATCTGTTGCAGTCCATGTCCGAGTTAAAGTATAATTATTTGGGCAATTACCATCTGTTCTTACTTCAGCAAAAGTAACCGTAACATCATTATCACAATTATCATTGGCGCCAACCGTAGCTGGTGCAGGTACATCATCACACAAAACGGTATCATCAGCAGGAGCTGAAATACTTGGTGGAGTGGTATCTTCGATAGTTGCTACTTGAGTGTAAGTAGATTGGTTACCACAATTATCTGTAGCAGTCCAAACTCTGGTTAAAGTATAATTATCAGTACAAGATAAATCTGTTCTAAATTCGTCATTTAATATAACCGTAACATCAACATCACAATTATCAGATACTACTGGATTTGGTGGAGTTAAGTTATCACTACATTCCAATGTTATATCTGCTAACAATGCAAATACGGGAGGTGTTTGATCGGCAACTGTGATTGTTTGAGTTTGTTGAACTGTATTTCCACAATTATCCGTTGCAATCCAAATACGTTCTAAAGTATAGTTATCATCGCAAGTTCCATTAATTCTATTTTCATTAAAAGTTACTAAAACATTATTATCGCAATTATCAGTTGCAGTTAGATTTGCAGGAGCAGGAACTTCATCACATTCTGCTGCCATGTTAGCTGGAGCTGTTTGCAAAATTGGATCAGTTGTATCAATTCGAGTGACTAACTGAGTAGCAGTCCTTGCATTTCCACAATCATCTGTTGCCGTCCAAGTTCTTACCAAAGTGGTATTATCATCACATAATCCCGCTTGAACATTTTCTGCAAATACAATATCTAAGTCTGCATCACAAATGTCCATAAAAGTAGGTGCAACGATTGGCGCAGTTTCATCACATTGAATTGTAACATCTGCAGGGACGCTCATCACGTCTGGTGCAGTTTGATCATCAACTGTAATAATTTGCGTAGCCGTTAAAACATCTGTACCAACACCAGAACCACAACATCCTTCAATTCTAATATTATCTATATCCCAAGCAGAAATTTGTCCTCCGTTGCCAACTGCATCGTAAGACAATAATTCAAATTGGAAAGTAGTCGTTGACAAAATTTCAAAGTCAGAATTATTTGAAAAATCAAAAGATTCTAAAGACCAACTTTGAGTTGTATTAATATTTGTTTGTTTAAAAACTTGAACTCCATTTTTCAAAACTCTTACTCCATATTTTTGTGGGTAATTATTTGTCCCAGAGTTTCCACTTAAGTGGCTGAAATGATCAGGCGCCCATTCATGAAATTTTAATGCCGTCAAACGACCAGCATCAGATGGGTTTAAAGTCACTTCAAATCGAATAGCTTTATTACTATTGTCTTGGAAAGAAGTCAAGCCATCAACACCAAAACAAGCTGCAGCAGTTGAACCACCTTGACCTGAAATACAAGAGTGTTGTCCAGATTGTCTGTATACTCCAGTAGCATTTACATTAACACAATTTCCATTATTTGGATAAGAAGGAGTGAATTCGCTGTAATCAAAGTTAGATCCATCAGATCCAAAAGATGTACAACCGTCCATATCATATTGCACCAAGATAGAAGGTGAACAGTTTTGCGCTGAGTTATTTGGTGTAGCTGTCCAAGTTCTAGTAATTACTTGTGGACAATCAGTTCCACTTACATTATCATTATAAGTTACATTATAATCACCTGGATTAAGTGTAGCAGTTGATCCAGAAGAATTCCCTTCCACTCTCAATCTATCTACTCCCCATCCACCTAAAGTGAAACTTCCACCATTTCCTCTTGCCCGAAACCTAATTCTTAATTGGTTATCCGCAGCTCCAGGAATATTTACATCATCTTCATTGAAATCATTAGTCGCACCATTTTCAGATTGATAAGTATTTAAAGTGACCCAGTTACCATTTCCAATTTTATATTGAACATCTAAAAATTGTATTGGTGCGTTATTATAATCATTTGTAAAAAGGTCAGATCGAATACAATAATCAATCTGAACATTATCCATACCACATGCATCAAATACAGGTGAAGTTAAATTTCTTGTATAAGCATAATCGAAATTTGTAAAATCAATAAATGCATTTGGTGCCAAACCACAACTTGGCGTACATCCACTTCCTATTTGCCATCCTTGACCAAACGACCATTCGCTTGTTGTATTAACATCAAAAATCTGATAATCCAATTCATGATATCCAGCCATTCTATCACAACTTCCACCTGCATCACAATTGATAATAGGATATCCTATAAAGTCAGGGGTAAGATCATCAGTACAAGTTAAGTCCAAATCAAAAGGCGGAGTGATTGAACAATCAGAATTCCCTCCAACTTCAGTAATCGTTAATGTAAAAGATTGTTCACATTCTTGTCCCCATTGACTATCATATCCTTTTGCTAAAACAGTATAAGTACCAGGAGACAAATCAGTTACAATAAAAACTGTACCTGCATTTTCAGCAATTTGATTGCCGTTTAAAAACAATCTATAATTAGCCGCCTCATCTAAATTAGTCACTACAATTTTTCCATTGTTTTGTCCAAAATTAGCATCAGATTTAGATGCATCAAATTCTAAACACATAGGAGAATCCAATCCACAATTATCTAAATTACCATTAAAGTCACCATGACCATCAAAAGCACCATCAAATAAAAACCAACCTGAAAGTCCATAGTTGGTATTCTTTAAATTAGCACCAGTACCCAATTGAAAACCAAATTCAAAACTACCTGGGTTATGTGTGATAGTCAAAGATTGACCAGCATGTCCTCCTAAACCAGTAAAGTAACTATCTGAATTATCTACTTCATAATAGTTCCAAGTCGTATGGTCTGTTCCTGCAACACCTGGTTTATAGTCTCTTCCTAAGGCTGACCATTCTGACCAATTTCTTTTATTTACTAATCGAACATGATATTCCCATTTATTTGAAATATTCCCAAGTTGTTCAACTTGACCAGTAATTAAAGCTGTCCCATCAATATATTCTACAATCTTGGAACTATTATTAACTACCGAATATGTTCTTTTTTCATCTCCAAGACTTTCTATTTCAAACCAAACTAATCGTTCTCCACCATCTGCATCTGGACCATGATTATTTAATTCACATTCTGTATCACAATCTGATCCCACACATGGATCATCACAACTTCCACTTACTTCAACCGCACCTGCTAATACATAAGATTGTCCGTTAACAGTCTGTCCATTTTGATTATGTCGAGTATCAATTTCTAAAGTTACTTGACTAGTTGCAGCAGGTACATTAGGCAAGGTCAATTCTATAATATCCAAACAACACCCTAAAGTCGAGCTTGGTCCATAAACAATATGTTGAGCAGATACCCCTCCTGCAACTCCTCGAAGTAATAAGTATCGACCATCATCTGTCAATTCTGACATTGGAATTTTTAAAGTAATATCTCTAGTCACAGCAGTAGCTGGGATATTAAAATTCATTGTCTGAAAATTATTATGCCCACTTACATAGGTGAAAACGCCAGTTTGGATAGATGGTGATGTAGTATTTCGGAATAAATACGCTACCATTGTTTGAGCACGATTCTCCTGTGAAGATTCATAATAAGAAACTGAAGAAGCATTTGGCATCATCGCTCGATACACCCAAACATTAGAACTTAATCCTGAAGGCTGTTCCCGATTAGCTGAAAAAGGATTTCCTTCGTCATCATAAACCGTAATCTTATCACCAGGATTTCCACCTTTATATACTACCTCAACAACAGCTTTATAAATGTTAGAACTATTGGGAAAATTTAACGTCGCAGGAATTGCATTGTTGATTCCTTTTCCTATAATTTCTACACTTTCACCATTACTACAAGTAGAATTCCAACCAGTCATTGGAGCGTTACAGTAGGTAGGATAAGTTGTCCATGTTCGATTTGAACATCCACTAATCGTGATATGCTCATCATAAACTAAATTATTCCAATCGCCATTAGTTACTCTCCACATTGCTCCATCTTGAGTAGTAACTGTTTGGCTTTCCCCTGCCTCAAGATCAAACCTGTAGACATCTCCAGTTGACAACCATTCATAAACCTCAAGGTGGCAATCACCTTCATTAACAATGGTCAATTGTATATCACAAAAATCATCCGCTAAATTTTCCATACTAGAAAATTTAGATTCATCCGATTTAAACGATGTTAAGGCCATAAAAGAAAAACAAAGGAAAAGAAGAGATAAAATATTCCATTTCGAAGAAAATCTACTTCTAGAAATATTAACTGTGTACATGTTTGGAATCATGATAATGAATGGTTTGGTAAAGAATTGATTGATATTCTATAATTTTAATTCGTGAAATCTTCTTGTTAGTGTCTGTTCTTTGAGGTGAAAATGAAGGAGGTAATAATCTAAAAGAGAAAAAAATTAATTGAAACAGGGGATGTTCCGAATTAGAAAATTCTTTTAAAGCAAACTTCTTTTAGTATTAAAATAGGAGGAGGTTATAATTTTTGAAAAATAAAAAATCAGTCATTTAATAAGGAGGGAATTGACTAATCTTGATGTCACACTTTACGTAACACTTTACTTTTCAACTATAAAAATAAACCAATTCAGCATCTGTAACAAGCTTATTTCTCCAATTAAAGAGGAGGAAACTTAAACTCATATTATTACTTTTGTAAAAGCATTACCCTAAACTATTCAACAACACACCTTTATACATATTTTTTTGTTTTAAATTAAAAAAATATTAATGTTTGTTTGTTTTAAAATAATATCATTTTGTGATTAAGTTTCGGTGGGGAAGACTAAAAACAAGTGGGCAAAGGTTTTTAGATTAAAAAAAGCCTTGTTACATTTACTTCATTTCTCTAGTCACTAATCAATTGGATTTGAATTTTTATGCGAAAAAACAATCTCTTGCTTTCCTTGCTTTTCCTTTTCTCTTTTTTTTCATGTAAAAAAAACACGACTAATATTCGTTTGAAAAAGGGAATGGTAATTTCGGAGTCGGTAACGGTGGCAAAGGATATTTATAAAATTGATGGTTATCAAAAAGGTATAAAAGAAGAATTAGGAGGAGTGGAAATTCGTGGAGAAAATATAATCGTAGATTTCCAAGGAGCAACTTTACAAGGATCGAATAATACAAATCTACCAAATGAATATTTTGGAAAAGGGTTAAAAATAAATGGAAAAAATATTGAAATTAAAAACTTAAATATTCATCATTACAAAATTGGATTAATCGCTATTGGAGTTGAAGGTTTAAAGATTTCAAATTCCAATTTTAGCTATAATTATAGGTGCAATTCGACAAAAACTGAAAAAGGAGATTGCCATTTCTTGGAAGCTTCCAATAATAAAAATCTGGAATACAAATCTGGAATTGAATTAAATAATTGTAAAAATATCATATTAAAAAACAATATCATTTCTAATAATCAACTTGGCTTAAATTTTCTAAGATCTGAAAAAGGAAAAATTTATAATAATACAATCAATCATAATTCTGACTATGGAATTAAATTTTTAAATACTTCAAACATTTTGATAATGCACAATTACATTGATTGGAATAAAGAGTCAGGAGTAAAGTCATCATTTCAAAGTAAAAATAATGTTTTTGCCTATAATTCAATCTCGCACTCCTCTCTTAATTATTTTGGAAAATATAATATCGTAAATTTCAAAAATGACCTTTTTCCTTCTCCAATAAACTTAGAAACTCCAGACTCATTTCTCCAAAAATATCCTCCCCTGTCCGATGGTCAAAAAACAACTTCCGCAAAATATAATTACTGGGGCGAACAATACATTCTTTCTAACGAATGGGGACCATACAATTTCGAATATCCTGCCATCTGGCTTCGAGAAATCAACGAAGACAAATACACTTTCGCCATCTTCGGTCCAGAGGGAAATTGGAAAATTGTCAATGGAAATGGTTTTTCTCAAACTTCTCGACAATCTGGAAGTATGCCAGCAACTATCGTCGCAACAAAATCAAAAAACGCTGAAAAAAATTTATCTCTTTCTCTAGAATTTATTGGCGTTGAGTTTACAGATCAATTTGGAAATATAAATCCCAGAGGAAAAACCTTTAAATTTGATTTTAAAAATTCAAAAGGAAAGTAACTATATGAGTGAAAAACATAAAATGATCAAAATTTATCTCAGCTACGCCTACGTCGATAATCAAAATTTTGAGGACAATGATCGAGCTTGGGTGAGCGCATTCAAAGATGATTTAGAAAACGAAATTTCTTTTTTATTGGGAAAAATAACACCTATTACTATTTTCCATGACAAACAGTTTGAAAGTCCTAACTTACTGACTATCAAATATATTAAGGCTGCTAATATTTTCATCACTATTGGAACTCCTGCTTATTTCCTTTCTGATTATTGCCAAAAAGAATTGAATCTTTTTTTAAAAAGAGAGGATATTCATCCTACTCGTAAAATATTCTTAGTTGATAAAAGACCTTTTGAAGAAGCCGTTCTTCAAGCCTCTTTGCCCTTGAAAAACTTTTTTCCATTTTATGATCTCAACAACAAAAATGAATGGGATAGAAAAAATTCAGAAAAGAAATATTTTGCTCAAATTTCAAATTTAGCAAGACAGATAAAAAAAATAATAGATTAACACGTAGTAGTCTGCTTTAGCCTAATACATAAAAAAACCTCGCAAGTCAAGACTTACGAGGCACGGATTGTAGTTCAAAAGGTTTTCTTATTTCATAAAAATCATTTTCCCAAAGGAATGATTCTTGGAAGTTTGCAATTGGTAATTATATAAACCAACATTTGGCAAATTAGTTTCATCAATTCGGATCTCATTTTTCCCCTTTTCAAATACTTCTTCTTTTCGATAAACTAATTGACCATTCAAATCATAAACTAAAAAAGTAACTTTCTCAGACTCAATCAAATCAAATTTAATTAATGTAAATTCATTAAATGGATTTGGGTAATTAGAAATTAGGTTCCACTCTCCATTATTAACACCAACATTTTTTTGGTTTTCTAACAATATACTCACATTTAATGATGCTCCATCTTTAACTGCGGAATTAGATATTCTATCTTTTTTAATTTTTAAAAAATCCCCCTGCAATTTCGAAATATTTTTCACCTTAAATTTCAGGCTAAAAAGTGGTTCATCTTTCGAAGATATTGCTTCTATACTTTGCCCTTTAGGATTAACCCAAACTATTGGTAAAATCCCATTTTCCAAAAACCTTGTTCCAATATTTTTTTCATTAAAATTAGGAATAGTTACTTTTTCCATTTTTTCAAAAATTAGTTGAGCAGGATCAAACTCTAAATCCATTTGCCAAGCAAGTAAACTTGCTCGATTCTCTTCAAATTGATTTTGACTTTTTATTTTAAAATCAGCAATCAAAAATCCATCATTTGAAACCTCTTGGTAATCAACCAACAAAACTAAATTTTCAGATGGATCATTATTCAAACTTGGTGTTGAGTTCAAGTTAACGTCTCCAGTTTTTATAGCAATAAAATTTTCAGTCAACGAATCTGCTCCTAAACTATAAAGTGTAATCTCTTCTGGAAAACCTGGACTAAAAGGATTCATTGGATCTGGAAAAATATAATCTTCTGGAACAAAACGCCAAGAAGTATTATTTGGAAAAGAAGTGCTATTTCCAATAATGACATTTTGAATTACGACTAAATCTAGTGCGGTAATCGTACCTGAATTATTGGCATCTGCTGCGATAATTTGGTATGGAGATGTTAGAAAATTAGTACCCAAAATATGCTGTTGAATTAATGCTAAGTCCAAAGCAGTTAATCCATTTTCGGGTGCGTCATTTTTAAATGGAGTAACCGTATAATCACCTCCTTGGGGTAAATCTAAAAACTCATAGGCACCTGTTGAATTTGTCATGTAAAAAGGAATAGATGCAGCCAAACAAGTTACATCAACATTAGCTACCGTTTGTCCATTTTCTTTAAAAATTAATCCTGCAATTTCAACCGAATTTCCTACTCCATTAGTAACACAAACTTCTCCTCCAAAAACATCAGCATTGACATTTATATTCATTCCATTTACATTTTGCACTACAGCAATTGGCAATGGGTTATCATCAATAATTACCTGAGAGCAATCAATTTTAAATAAAAGTTTAATCGCTAATTCATAAATAATTGTTCCATCAACTACCGTTTGACCTGTTGATGAATTTGTCATCCAGTCAGCCGTAATTATATTGTTATTAATAGTGAAATTCGTAACAGATAAATCTGTCAAATTCAGATTGGTTACTCCAATAAATTGGGCAACTGTCGTATCCATCATTTGAATAGATTTTTGAAATGAAATCATATTTTCAAAATTCTCCACAGCAACTTCAACATAAACGGTATCACCTGCTTCTCCTGACACATCTGATAAATCAAACTCAACATTTTCTGGTGGAGTTACCACTATTATTTCGCAAAACATATCATTGCTACAACTATTCGAAACAGTTAAACATACTTCAAAGCTACCCGATGAACTATAAATATGAGTAGGATTAATTTCGGTCGAAGTATTTCCGTCACCGAAGTCCCATAGATGACTTGTCGCATCGACTGAAGTGCTGGTAAAATCAACCGTAAATACATTGTTATTATAAGTATAGCTTGCATTTGCTGGATTTCCAATATTCAAAAGTGTCACTTCCAAATCCCCAGTACAACCATTATCATCAGTAATGGTAACAGTATAAATTCCTGCACTTAGATTCATCACCACATTACTACTCGTAGGACCATTTCCAAAGTCATAAGTGTAAGGCATTTCTCCTCCAGAACCAATCATAGAAATCGCTCCATTCATCTGGCTACATGTTTCATTAAAGGCTTCACCTAAAATTAGCGAAGGAGAATTAGCTCCCTCAATCGTAATATCATCGACTGCTTGACAACCATTATCATCTGTTACAGTAACTATATAATTACCGATACTAAGATTTGTAAATATATTGTTATTGGTTGTTCCGCTTCCAATATCAAAACTGTACGGTGCCACTCCACCCGTTGCATTTACCGTAAATCCACCATTCATTTGACCGCATGTTTCAGGCTGAATATCGGAAAAAGAAATTATAATCGAACTTATACTTTCTATAGTTGCAGATTGAACATCAGTACAACCATTTATATCCGTAAGTGTAATGTTATAAGTCCCTTCGGAAAGGTTTTCAAAAGTCGGATTTGAGGTATTTCCATTTCCAATATCAAAAAGGAATGGAGAAGTTCCTCCTGTAGTTGATACGGTTATGATTCCATTTTCTAATCCACAGTTGGTATTTTGAGTTGATACAATATTGAGAGTCGCAATATTTTCAGGTAAGTTAAAAACTTGACTAGCTGTACACCCAGTTGCATCTGTAACAATGACATTATACTCTGTTGCATTCAAATTAGAAAAAACTGGATTAGTTCCAGCACCTAATCCAATGTCGTAAGTGTATGGGGGAGTTCCTCCTGAAGTAGATATTTCGAAACTTCCATCTCCTTGCCCACAGTTTTCATTAACTACATTAATGATAGAAAGAATAGGTGTACCAATTGATAAAACTGCTACTGATTGATCAGCGTCACAACCATTTCCATCCGTTACAGTTATTGTATAAGTGCCTCCTGCTAAATTTTCAAAAACAGGATTAGTCGAGCTCCCATTTCCAATATTAAAAATATATGGTGCCATTCCTCCAGTTGCTGATACAGTTATACTTCCATTTTCTAATCCACAAGTGGCGTTG
Organism: Saprospiraceae bacterium; assembly: GCA_045106765.1. Classification (GTDB taxonomy): domain Bacteria; phylum Bacteroidota; class Bacteroidia; order Chitinophagales; family Saprospiraceae; genus CAJQQY01. The sequence continues at coordinate 15,366 of JBGCFD010000064.1, forward strand.
GTAATATCATCAATATTGAGAGTTACCTCATTTTCATCAAGCATAAATATTTGCGAAGCATTACAACCTTCAGAGTCAGTAACTATTACAGTATAAGTACCTGAATTTAAATTTGAAAAAGTAGGATTTGATGTTGTTCCCATTCCTATATTATATGAATAAGGAGGCATTCCTCCTGAAGCTAAAATTTCGAAACTTCCATCTCCTTGCCCACAATTTTCATTCATGACATTGATGATAGAAAATGTGGCTGCGCCTGAACTTAATACTGTTACTGATTGATTATCAGTACAACCAATTGCATCTGTAACTGTAATATTATAAGTGCCTCCTACTAAATTTTGGAAAGTAGAATTTGTAGTTAGTCCATTACCAATATCAAATAGAATTGGCGCAATTCCCCCAATAGATGAAACGGAAATACTTCCATTAGCAATACCACAGTTGGCATTAATTACTTCATCAACTATTAGATTAATCTCGCTTTCACCAAGCATAAAAACTTGGGAAGTAGAACAATTATTTGCATCTGTAAGTATAATGTTATAAATTCCTGAATTCAAATTAGCAAAGACAGGGTTAGAAGTATTTCCAGCACCTATGTTATAGGTATAAGGAGGTGTTCCTCCAGATGCAGCAACCTCAAAACTTCCATCTTCTTGTCCGCAGTTTTCATTGACAATATTAATGACAGAAACAGAAGGCGATCCAGAATTTCCAACCTCCACATTTATCGTCGTGCTACACCCTGCAAAATCAGTAACTGTCACTTGATAGTCCCCTCCTGATAAACTGGTAAAAGTATTGTTATTAGTCGGTCCATTTCCAATATCAAAACTAAATGGAGCTAAACCAGAACTCACAAAAACTTCAAATGAACCGTTTGACAATCCGCAGGTTGCTTCCATTATATTTATGGCAAAAGCAAGAATTGGAGGTGCATCAAAAATAACAACAGAAATAGAACTGGAACATCCAAAATCATCCGTAACGACAACAGTATAAAACCCACTACTTAATCCCGTAAAATTAGGATTACCAGTAGGCCCATTTCCTATATCATATTGAAAAGGTGGTGCCCCTCCAAAAGGAATTACGGTAAATGCACCGTCTGACATATTGCAATTTTCGTTCAAAACATTAGCTACGGCTAAAAGTGGTGCCTCAATATTTTCCAACGTAACTTCGATAGAATCTTGGCATCCTGTAGCATCCGTAAATGTAATAGGATATACGCCAGCTATAAGGTTTTCGAAGATAGGATTAGATTGCGAACCATTTCCTATATCAAATAAAAAAGGAGGCGTTCCACCAGTAACTGACAAAGTAATTGCCCCATTCGCTTGTCCACAATTTTCATTTAAAATTTCTATTGCACTCAGAACAGGCGTATTTATTGTTAAAATCTCAATTGAATCCATCCGCTCACAACCTGAATTATCTGTAACGGTAACATAGTAAATTCCTTCACTTAAGGAATCTAAAATCGACTCACTAGTCGCACCATTTCCAAAGTCATAAACGTAAGGGGCAAACCCGCCATTTGCAACTACTTCAAAACTTCCATTCATCAATCCGCAAGTCGCATTTTGTACATTTTCAAAATTTATAACAAGAGAATTACAATTGATCGCCAAACTTAAACAATTTGAAAAGGGCGAAGTATTTTGCATCGAATCAGTTGCCGTTGCGGTAATTATCGCTCCTCCATAAACATTTGCTCCACTTGGATATGGACTACTTAAATTCCACAAACTGTCAGGTGAGACTATGGCTGTCCCAAGAAAAGTTTTCCCTTGACAATCTACATTCGTACAACCTGTCGTATCATTGATAAAAACTTCAATTAGGTCGCCTGGTATTCCTGTTCCTAACAATACATTTGCAGAAACAGAATCAACCGTTGGAGCTATTTGAAATTGATTCCCATTCCCCAATAATTTAATCCCTTCCTCATTACAGTACATACTATTTTGTTGTATCCGACAAAAATAAGATGAAGCACTTATCCTTACGGCCAATTCATTATAAGCAATCACATTCTCCTCTCCCACTCCATCACCTCCAATCACGTTTCCTTGACAATTACTTTGAACAATTACGCCACAATATTCATTTCCACCAATGCTATCTTGAGCATAATTTGTCCCAACAAAATTTCCTTGCACCGTACAAAAAGAAGCTCCAGCTCTCATCACAATACCACAGCCTTCCCAAGGACCTGTATTTGGCAAACCTGGGAAAAAATCAATTTCGGAACCATTATTAATGATAACATTTCCTTTATTCGGTGCGCCGATTATTGCAAAATTTGCTGCTCTCACATCAATTCCATCATCAGGAAAATTGACGATTTCCAATCCATAAATTTCACAATGATTTCCTCTAATCCAAATAGCATTGATCGGTACAGTCCAATTATTTTGACTACCATCTAATATTATTTTTGGAGCAAAATCAGCTACACCAAAACCTGATTGTGTTGTACCGTCAATCGTCGTTTTCTCATCAAGTAATGCAGGCAATTCTTGTCCAGTTTGAGCTCCTACATAAATCCGATGTTGAATAGTTGAATCAGGAATATTGAATTTTATCACATTTGGATCTGGATCATTATTCGCACAATTAATGGCTGCTCGTAAAGTTCCTGGACCATCATCATCAGTATTGGTCACCCAAATAGTTCCATCATCTTCAGCGCAATTATTGGCATCCACCGCTATTCGACAATCAGAAAAAGTGGAAGTTGTTCCATCAGAGGTAGTCGCTGTAGTGGTAATTTTGTCTCCTGGCTGAATAATATAATTGCTACTATTGATCGGTAAATACCAAATCCCATTTACAACTGTGGTCGTTCCCAAATATATTTTTCCTTGACAAGGTACTCCTTCGCAATTCTCGTCATCTACCACAAAAACATCAATTGCATCATTTTCAGGAGCTGTTCCAGAAATATAATCCACTTGAGCAACATCAATAATCGGTGGTAATTTTTCAAAATTCCCATTATTCAAAAGTCTTATCGCTGTTGTATCATTGCAATACATAGAATTTTTTCGAATAGAAATTTGATAAGAATTATCTATGCGGATTCCAGTAGGGTTATTGGCAATTACATTTCCTTCTCCATTATTTAACCCACCTATTTTCAAATCCAAACAAAAGTCTCTTACAATGATTCCACAATATTCATTGCCAGCATCCATCGTTTGGTCAAAATTAGTTCCAATTGTATTTCCCTGAATTCTACAGGAGTCTGAACTACTACGAACCACGATTCCACAACCTTCCCAAGAGCCACTAAATCCCGGAAAAATATCTTGATAAATTCCATTAAAGTAAATCACATTTCCTTTTCCAATTGCTCCAATTCTTGCATGGTTCGCATTATTCAAATCAATAGCATCATCTGGAAAATATCGAATCGTCAATCCATAAATTTCACAATAATCACCTAATAAATGAAGTGCATTATATGGCCCATCCCAAGTTGTCTGACTCCCATCCAAAATGATCAGCGGTTCTCCCGAAAAACCATTTTGGGTACTTCCATCGATCACCGTTCCATCATCTATCAGATTAGGTAAAGGTAGACCAGTCGAAGATCCTACATAAATAATATGAGGAAGATTTTCCGTTAAATTGAAATGTATTTGTTGTGGTCCGGATGCTTCGTTAGCACAAGTAATTGCTTCTCGTAGCGAACCAGATCCTGTGTCATTAGTATTCGTTACGGTAATAATTCCTCCTACAGCTTGGCAAAAATTCTGCGCATTTATTTTTGAAGAAAAAATAAAAAAGACGGAAAGAAGACAACAGTAAACTGCCGTTCGAGGGTAATAATATGTCATAGTTTTTGAGAATTTTAATTTTAAAGTAAGTCTAAGTTTTAAAAAAAACTGAAACATACTCCTTTTTACATTTGGTATTTGACAGGATTATTTTTTCATATAAGATATATTCATCTACATAAAACACTCACTATAAGAACATTGCAAGATATTCGTATGATATTAATTTTCTTAAAAACAGATTTAGAGTTATATGGATTGTTTTTGCTAAGGGGAAAAATCTAGCTAAGGTTTGTAGTCGGTTCTCTTTTTGATTAAATCAAAGATAGGGAAAAAATGCGGGAAACTAGATTGATTAATACGGGAAAAATTTTCAACTTACTAGGTTTTATTTGGTGAGTAAATCAACAGTTTCTGTAAAACCACCTTCTTTCGCAAAATCTAAAACTGACTTTCCGTCTTGCGTTTTGACATTTTTATCAGCACCATTTTGCAGGAGTAATTTTACAATTTCGATTGTACCATTATGTGCAGCTGAATGCAAAGCGGTGACTCCACTTGATTGTTTAGCATTGGCATTGGCTCCATTTTCTAACAATATATTTACAATTTCAATTTGGCTGATCGCTGCCGCAGAATGAAGCGGTGTCACTTTAAAATCATTATTCGACGCAATGTTCGGATCAGCTCCTTTTTCTAATAAAAAACTGGCTATTTCTTTTTGGTTTAAAAAACAACTTAATCCTAAAGCGGTGAAACCATCAACAGCATATTGGTTTAAAATTGCTGGCTGATCTTCCAATCGTTTTTTCACAAAATCCAACTGACCAGCAGCAGCAGCTTCAAAAAAGTCGAACTCATTTTTATTCTCTAACAATACATTTACAATATCATTTTTTCGATAATACATGGCAAGCAAAAAAATGGAAAGTCCTTGTTCTGTTTTAGTATTAATCAAGGATGGATTTTCAGAAAGCCCAAATTGAACAGTTTCAATATTTCCTTCTTGGATCGCATGGATAAATGTATCTTTGATCATTATCGAATTAATTTTTTAGTTATGAAAAAAATCTTTCTCTCCATTAATTATCTAACATTTTTACTTCTTGTATTGCTATCAAATTTTGTAAATGCACAAAATAATAATATTTCTGCTGATTCTACTTCTATAAAAGTTCAACAAAACCAATTGGATTCTTTAAAATCATTTTTTGGAAACGACTTAGATTCCAATACCATTTCAAACATTACACAAATAAACTTATCTGAACTCGCTCCTGATCCTGATCAATTTAACCTGGAGGAAAAAGATAGTAATGACTTTAAATCTGTTCCATTTGTTACTCCAACTGATAATTATAAAGAGGCCATCCAAAAAGCAAAAAAATCAAATAAACCTATTCTTATTTACTTTACCGGTTATGGTTCTGTCAATGCAATGAAGATGGATCATTATATTTTATATGATCTTTCGATTCAAAAATTTTGCTTAAAAAATATGGAAGTTATTACACTTTATGTTGACGAACGAAAAAAATTAAATGAGCCAATTGAGCTTGATGATTCGATTTATGAAAAGAAAAGAGTACTTAAAAATATTGGTCAGCAGAATGCTTACTTCCAACTTAAAAAATTTAAAAGTAATACTCAGCCTTCCTTTTATATCATTGATAAAAATGAACAAATTCTAATTTCATATGGTTACTCTACCGTATTAAATGATTTTAAAGATTTCCTCAAAACAGGAAAAGATTTATATTATAAATAACCTGCAAAATTTACTTATGTCTAATAGAGACCAAAATTTAAAATCCCTCCGTCCACTCATTCCAACTATCTCCGAAGAAAACATCACTAGCGATTCTGAGCATTTCCAAAATATCACTTTGCGCCCCATTTTAAAATTACAACATGACTTATTGATTCAGATTTTTCAACAATATGTGATTCATCGAAAGAACGTTTTCCAAAAACTATCTCCTGAAAAAAAATTAGATTATATCGAAAATAGTATTCGTAAAGATTTAACTTTTAGAAGTTTATTGATTGGAACGGTGATTGGACATTTTACTTTAGATGAATATCAAATCTACACTCAAAATGAAAATGAGTTAAAAAAACGATTAATTAATATGTCAATCGAAAGAATAAAAAGTCAATTTTAAATTTAGCAATACCATTCAGAAAATATAAATCAAATAAAAAACCCAGAGGGTAGAGAAGCAGTTCGTAAAAGGTAAAAAAACTAATCCCTCACATTTAAGATAAACCCAACTTTAAATACATTTTCAATACTTATCTTCGGATCATTTTTTAATAATTTTCTAATTCGAGAAATAAAAACATCAAAGCTTCGTCCTAAAAAATAATCACGTTTTCCATAAATCTGTTCAACAGCTTCTTCTCTTTTTAAAATCCGATTTTGGTTGAGACATAATAATCGGAGCACTTCATTTTCCTTTTCAGTAATTCTTCGAGGTTCGTTTTTATAGGAAAGTTCTTGACGTTGGTAGTCAAAAAAATAATCTCCCAGTTCGAATTGAGTTGGTAATTCTTCCCTCTCTTCCTCTTTTTGATGTCTTCTCAAAATTACTTTTAAACGACATAATAATTCTTCCTCGTCAAAAGGCTTAGTGACAAAATCTTCTGCACCAACTGCATATCCTTTTAATTTATCTTCCTTCATCGAGCGAGCCGTTAGAAATAAAAATGGAATATCTTTTTTTTCTTTTTGAATTTGATTAGCCAAATTAAATCCATCCATTTCAGGCATCATCACATCTAAAATGCAGATGTCGAATTTATGCTTTTTAAAACTTGTCAAACCTGAGGCTCCATTTCTACAAAGCTTTACATTAAAATTTTGAGACTCTAAAAATTCTGACAAAAGCATTCCCAAGTTAATATCATCTTCTACGATTAAAACATTTTGATTTGACATGGACTATATTTTTTTATTCTTAGATAAGTTTTCAACTAAATAGGTATCCGATACCTAACTTTGATAAATCTCACCGTTACGAAGTATTTTTTGAAGGTAAAAATAAATCAAATCGAGTTCCTTTATTTAAATCGCTGATCACTTTTATAAAACCTTGATGTCGTTCCACAATCATTTTCACATATGCCAACCCTAATCCAAATCCTTGCTGATCGTGAACGTCTCCATTTTGTACCCGTCTATATTTTTTAAAAACACCTTGTTGTTCTTTTTGACCAATACCAATTCCGTTGTCTTCAAATTGAAAAAGAATTCCTTGTTCTTCTTTTTTCATTCTGATCTTAATTTCAGGAGTTGCACAAGAATATTTCAACGCATTGTCTAACAAATTCCGAAAGGCATTTCCTAAATGAAATTTATCTCCTTCCAATTCTATTTTTTCTTCATTGGAAAAAAACAATACATTTGCATTTTTTTCTTTGATCTGAATATCCATTCCTTCGATCACATTTTGCATCAATTTTTTAGCACACAAACTTTCCTTCTCTAACTGATATTCTCCATTTTCTAATTTAGCTAAATGCAACACTCGTTCAATTTGATGTTTTAATTTCCCACTTTCTTCCTTGACGATATGTAGATATTTTTGATGAGAGGGTTCCGTTGTTTTTTTGGCCAAGAGATTTCCAGCTAATGAAATATTCGTCAAGGGTGTTCTAAATTCGTGCGCCATATTATTGAAAAACTCTTTGTTGATTTGAGCCATTTTTTTCTGACGCAACAAGGTGTAATTAGCAAAAATAAAAACTGAAGTAATGAAAAATAAAATTAAAATAGAGGAGAAAAACATAAACTTTATTTTCCCAAAAATATAATCTCGTTTCTCTGGAAAAGTAATACTCATTACATAATTATCAGATTTTTGCAGCGGATTCAAGGCGCATTGATAAGTTGGAAAAGTACCAAAACTATTAAAATATTCTTTCTCAACAATCTCTACTTTGTAATCCATATCTATCGCATAAAAGTCAAATGCCACCGCCAAAGTACTGTCCAAGGTGGATCTTACAAAAGGTGTATTTGATTCAACTTTAAATTCGTTCCCATCTTGAAAGTAAGGAACACAACCTCCTTCTTGCAAAAGTGGAGCACAACTTTTTGAAGAAGTATCTGAAGAAATTTTACATTTCGAAGCAGGCTCGACGATGATATTTCCCGCTGCATAGCACAACGCTAGACGAACCTTTTCGTCAAATTGCTCTTCGATTAATCGTTGCGAATCCGTTAACCATTTGACTTGAAATGCGATCAACGCAATCAAAACTAAAGTAGAGGCGGCGATGACGTAAGATGTTCTCGACTGCATTAAATTTACTTTTTGAAAAAAATTAAAAACTTTGGTAGGAGGATTTCTACTAATTCTTCTACAAGAAAAGGATTATTCCTCTTTGTTATTGGTGTTTAACAGCTTTTTAACAAGTGAATAACAGGTAAAAAACAGCTTTGCTTTGGTCTTCCGAATAACTTTGTTGAGTCATTTGTTTTATTTCAAAACATAGTTTTCGGTAGCTCAGCGATTCTGAGTGTAACAGATTTTATTTTATTATTAAAAAAATAAAATCAACTAAATTTTACTCTTATGAAAAAAATATTCATTGCTTTTACCTTGATCTTTTTAACTGCTAGTTTCTCTAATCAACTTCTTGCTCAAACAAAAACTTGTACTCCTGCTCAAATGGAAGCTTGCAAAAAAATCTGTACAACAGCGACGGCGGCTAAATGTACTGTAGCTCAAAAAGCAACTTGTGAAAAAGTTTGCGACAAATCTGCAACTGCAAAAGTAGCTTCTTATGATGGTTTTAAAGTTCCAGCGATTACAGTTGCGAAGACTGCTTCATGTCAAAAGAAAATGGCTTCTTGCTCATCTGCTTCGTCAGTAAAATTGACAAAAAATGAAAATGCAAGTTGCACAAAAAATAAAACTAAGATAGTTCAAAATGAAGAAAAATCGGCTATGCCTATTGGTCAAAATGTTGCATTAGAAGCTACGGCTTCTAATAATTAATTAGTAAATTTTAAAGTTTTGTCAGCCCGTGTCAAGTTAGTTGACATGGGTTTTTTCTTTGATTTTCCAATAAAGAAAAACTATAAAAGTCCCAACAAAATCTAAAAAAAAACCAAGTCTCCATTTCTAGAAACTTGGTCTTTTTATTAAAAAAGCTGAAGCTTGCAATTTACATTTTTACAAACCTTGCTCTTCCAAACATTTCTCCGTCAGAAAGCATCACTTCATAACTTCCTGCAGCTAATCGAGAAACATCCACTTGCTCTTTCAAGTAAGAATTATTTTTAGTGAACTGAATTTCTTGAACTAATTTTCCTGCAACATCAAAAATTTGGAAAGATAATTTTTGCTGTGTTGGTTGATTTAATTCAATATTCAATTGATCCTGAGTTGGATTTGGAAACAAATCAAAAGACAAGTCAAAATCAATTTCATTAAGACTCGTAAAGTCAATTAGTATATCACCAGAAACAGAAGTACATCCATTTTCATCAATCACCGTAATCGTGTAAGTTCCATTTGGCAAATTTAAAAACTCTGGACTTTCCTGAAAATCAGTACCATTAATACTGTACTGCAAATTTCCAGTTCCTCCTAATCCTGTTGCTGTAAGGCTATTATCATTTGCCAATCCTGTTACCGAGAGTGAAGGGGCACTTCCAACTGAATAAGAACCAGCATTGAAAGTATTTCCATTAGCATCCATCACATAAACAGTATAAGTTCCATCAGTCAATCCTGTAAATTCATTATTTGCAGTAAAGTTATTATTATCAAGACTATATAAAAATGGAGCCTCTCCTCCAACGACATCACTTACGGTCAGAGTTCCATCATCGCCATTTTCACAGGATGTTGCAGTAGTTGCAACAGCAGCACTTTGAATCAAATTAATGGTTTCCATAGTTGTAACAGTACAACCATTTTCATCCATAATGGTAAATGTGTATGTGTTATTTGCTAGGTTTGAGAAGATATTACTCGCTTGAAAGTTGGTTCCATCATTACTGTAAGTTAATGTTCCAGTTCCCCCTATTGCATCAATGGTAACCTCATTTCCAACCAAGTTTGAAGAAGCAACTATCTCGTTTGGATTATTAAGAATCACAGAATTTGTAGTGATAATATTACCCATCGCATCTTTTACTTCAATAGTATAAGTATCAGCAGCAAGACTTGAAAAAACATTATCTGTTTGATAAGCTCCTCCATTTAGACTATACTCTAAAGGTGGGTTTACACCACTTGCATTAACGGTAATCATTCCATCTGTTCCATTAAAACAAGAAACTTGTGAATTGACAACTGTAATTGCAGAAATAGTTACTGTTCCAATGTCAATATTAAATGGCTCATTTTGAATCCAACCACCATCAGTAGTTACAATATCAAAATTAAATTGATCAGTCATCGCTGCTCCATTAGTATTAGTATAAACTAAGATATTATTATCAATATCCGCTTGGGTAAAAGTTGAACCAATTGCCACAGCATTTCCATTGTGTGTCAAGTTTCCTTCAGTTGGCAAACTTAAAAGGATAAAGATAATTTCTGAAGAAGTACTTGTTGGAGAACTTGCCACCAAATTACTATTTGGTACAGCCGAAAAACCATTAGGCGCAACGGTCAATGTATTATTAATCAAACTTGGTGCATCTGCGGGAGCGGCAGCAAAGCAAATTTCTAAACTCCATGTTTCCAATGCTCCTCCATCTTCGTCAAATGCATCTGACATTTCTAAATCCCAAGCTCCCATTGAACTTTGGTTTGTAAAAGTTGACATAGCATCGATAGGCTGAAATACCCCCGAAATAGCAATACCAGTATCCTCACAAGTTCCTTCTAAATCATCCGCAGTATTGGTAGCTGCATCATCAAAAGTTAAAAGTAAGTCATTCTCTCCACATCCAAATTCAGAATCAGGCACCCCAGGTTGATCAAACAATGTAACATTTAATCCTCCGGGTGATGTTAAGATAGCATTCAAATCTCCAATCCAGGTATGTGATACTTCCATTGATGCTTTGACATCAGTAATTACAAAATCATCAGGAACAGATAAGGTTGAATTAATCGTTACTACATCATTGGAAGAAATCGTAACTGGTGTATCTGTACTTGTATATGTATTACACATGTTACCTGCCGTTTGGAAAGAATACCAACTGGAAGAAACTCCTTCTCCACAAGTATTGATCCCTCGTACTCTCCAATAATAGACTGTCAATGGTTGCAAATTCTGTGGCGTGTACATATTGTTATTAACTGATGAAGTTTCTACAATACCACTTCCAAATCCAGGTGTTGTAGAAATCTCAATTACGTAATTCGAAGTACTAGTCATTGCCTCCCAAGCTAAGGTTGTATTCAACATCTGCTCATTTGATCCACTTGTAGGTGTGTTCAATACAGCAACTGAAGGAGAAGTATTATTGACAATTAGGGTAACCATTTGCTCAATAGTAACAGAGGCAGCAGTCCCCGTAATTGTAATGTTATAATTCCCATCTGTAATTCCTGCTAAGTTTCCAACAGTCAATGTTGTCGTACCTGTTGGCACAAAATTATTTTGAGAAAAAGCTTCCGTCGCTCCAGCAGGAACTCCCATTGTTGTCAAAGTAACTGATTCATTAAACCCAGCTAACGAAGTCAAATCAAAAACATAATCAACTGATCCAACTGTTCCACATACATCATACATATCAGGTGCTACTCCCATTACAAAAGTAGGTACACTTGGTGCTTCTATCGTGAAATTCTCATCTGAGATATCAAAGAAAATATTATCAGAACAAACTATCATCACTCTTGCAGTTGTACTAGCATCATTAGGAACTATCACATCAAACATCCCATTATTTGGAACTCCTGTTGCTAAAGTAATTGGATAAGTAAACCCTCCATCAACCGATAAAATAATGTCTACATTCGCACAACTAACTGGAGCAACATCGGTTCCTGCCACGTCCCAAGTTACGGTCTCAGTTGTTCCTGAAACCCAAGTCAAAGCCATATTTGGATTTTGTACTAAGAATGGACCAGCAGCATCTGAAAATGTCAAGTCAACATCATCTTCAGTCGTACATCCACTTCCCATATGATTATCTCTGACCGTTACTCTAAAATTCATATTTCGAGTAACACTTGGTAACTCTTCCCACTCATCATCAATTCCATTTACGATATCATTTAATTTTGGAAAATATCGAATCGCATTTTCTGTTGGATCATAAGTTCTAAAAGCTGGACCACCAGTATTTGTTGATACAGGAGGCATAGTTGCAAATTCATTATCCATTTGCTCCCAACAGTAAGTAATTGCATCTCCATCTACATCAGCTCCTACTGCTGTTAATCTAAAAGGCGTTGAAATCGGCAAAGTATAGTTTGCCACATCATCCACAGTTGGAGGAGTATTTCCTGTATCAGTTGTTACCGGGCAGTTATCTCCATTTCCATTATTAATATAATTTGAAATTTCTTGAATACTAATCGCATGAAAATAATCATCACTATTATTCTGAACATTTGGATTACAAATACCTGCATATCCCATAATTGTAGAGGCACTCCCTGGTTCCATCGCTGTTGCTGCAACTCTATTACAATTATTATTTTGAGTATGGTTAGCACCAAATTGATGTCCCATCTCATGTGATACATAATCAATATCAAATGGATCTCCTACTGGGCTATTAATTCCAGTCACTCCTCTACCCTTATTATTATTACTACATACAACTCCTAATCCAGCTAATCCTCCTCCTCCCGTAGTGAATATATGTCCTATATCAAAATTAGCAGAACCAATAATCGCTACACATTGATCATGACACTCTCCAATCATTTGCCCCGCACTATTATTTTGATAAGGATCTGTACCTGCATCTAAGAATATTAAATCCTCATTATTATCTACAATCACCATATTCACATTTACTTCTCTTTCATAAACCCCATTCACTCGAGTCATCGAAGTATTAAATGCAGCCACTACACTTGCCGTATCTCCTCCATGAAATGTTGCATATTCTCCTGTACAGGTCAATGCTAATCGGTAAGTTCGTAACATACAATCACCTTGTAACAAACTACTTGCATTCGAATCCATTGTTCCTGTACCATCATCAACATTTTCCGCATCACTATTAGATCCGACATGACATTCAAAATTTGGATTTTCTTTTTCAAAATCACTTTTATAATAAGATATATAATGCTCCGTATCTGACTTAGAATATGGATCAATAAAAACAGAACTATGTCTTGCCGAAATCACCATACCATGAAACCCAAATTGAGTCACATCAAATCGTATACTTGCTGTCGGATCATCTACTCCAACTCCAGCATAAGAATGTATCATCGGAAATTTCGCAGCCAAACCTGGTTCCATAATCGGGGCATCAAAAATTTGAAAGCGAGCCATCTCACCATTTGGCATCGGTATCTGAAGTAAAACTGGTTCCTGAGCCTCAGCTTCTGCCGAAAATCGCATCGGAGCAGTACTCAACAACTCTTGCAATTCTGGTAAATTCAAATGAAAGGTTTTATATTTTTTAGGAACAATTTGACGTTCCATGCTTTTTTTCGCAAATGTTCTCTCGGTTTTAGGCGACCAAGGATTAGAATTATTTGCTAACGCTAATTGAAAAGAGAAAGCTAAAACAGCCATCAATAATCCAATTGATTTAATAATTTGTTTTGTTCGGTGTAACATAATTGGTTTTGATAAATTAGATAATAAAAAACACACTTTTCACATTTGAAAAATATTAATACATAGTCAATTGATTAACATCGAATTAATCAATAGTTTAGGTTTTCAATCTTAATTTTAATTGTGAGAATAGAGGGGAGATTTCTTAATTAAATCTATTCTTTTTTTAGAGTGTGAACAAAGATATATTAAATGAAAAAAGTATTCCAATAAATCTAAATAAGATGGAAGGAATTTGACATTTAGTGACCTGACATTTAACTTTTTTGGGAAAAAAAAATAAATCTATAATCACTAATTTTATCTAATCAAGTTCCGAATCAAAAGGTTGAATCAATAATTTCAATTTAATAAGTAACTACTCTATCGATCATCTCAAATTTACCCCATGAAAAAAATAATATTTTTCACTCTTACTTTTTGCTTTTTATTTGGAAAAATAAACGCACAAAACACCTCAAGAATTGAGGGAGTTATCGTTGATGCAAAAAATAACTTGCCACTCGAAAAAGTAAATATTTTTAATCAAACCTCAGATGAAGGAAGCTACTCAAAACCAGATGGAACTTTTCTAATCGGAGTAAAAAAATTCCCTTCTACTATTATTTTTTCTTATGTTGGATATGAAAATTACTTTTTAGAACTCGATAAAAAACCAACTGAACCAATCATTATTGAACTTCAACCTTCTACGTTCGGACTTCCTGAAATAGAAATTACCGCTCAACAAAAAATTGAAAAACTAACCACTAATGATTTTACGGTAAAAGATTTTCTTATCGTTAAGGATCAGATTTTAATCCTAACCTATGCCGACATTTTTTCACGTAATAAATTAATACTACAAAACTGGCAAGGTGAACTATTAGACGAACGTCCCCTAAAAAAAATAAAAGCTAAACATTTACATCAAGGTTGTTTGGGAAATATCCATCTACTTGGAAAAAATCATGGCTACGAAATAAGTGTGATCAAAAACAAAATTTTAATCCTAGAAAAATATCCAAAAAAGCAATTTGAAAAACTCATCGAACCATGCGTGGAATCATCCAAGGATTTTATTTACAACCAAAAATATAACGCCAAAGGTCAAATGCTCACTTATCAAGTCATATCAAAAAAAGGGAAACAAATTCTCAATTCTCTTCAAGTCATCGACAGACTTAATTTGTTCCGAAGTAGAGATGATTTTAATTTACAACGACAAATGGGATTTCCTACCAAATGGGAACAGGTTCAAGCATGGAACACTTTATGGTATCAACCACTCTATTCTCCACTCTTAAATACAGGAGAAGAAATCTGCTTATTTAATCACACACTTGGTTATCTAGAATTTTCTACTTTAGATGGTAAAAATAAAAAATCCACTCCTATCTCTTATCACAAAAATAAAAGGTGGCATCAACAAATTATTTTTGACAAAAAAAATAACAAGGTATACACGGCCTTCAATACTAAAAAAGGAAAGACGATTCATCGCATCAATTTGACCAACGGAACTACTCAACCTGTCTTATTTTTGGAATGTTATTTTGTAGAAAAAATGGAAATTGAAAATGGGCACCTATTCTATTTAGAATCTGGAGAAGATAATAAAGGACGTAATCGAATTTTACAAAGGGTGAAATTGGAAGAGTAAAAACTAATGAATAACCAATCTCGAACGCTTCGCTAAGGAATATACAATATTAGTTATTCAAGTTTTCTTTATAAAAATTACTTACTAGCGAGAAATAAAATAACTCAATAATTTTATAACTATTTTTATTGACAACATCAATTCAATTAGAAACTTCAATTTTCACGCAATGAAAAAATTAATTCTATGCATCATTACTATTTGCTTTTTTCTTGGAAAAATAAATGCCCAAACTCCTTTCACAGTTGAAGGGGTTATCATTGATGCAAAAACTAATTCACCTCTGGAAAAGGTAAATATTTTTAATCAAACTTCTTCGTTAGGAGATTTTTCAAACCTAGATGGAACCTTTCAAATTGAAATAAAAAAATATCCAACTGTCATTATTTTCTCTTACATTGGATACGAAAATTTCCTTTTGGAATTAGAAAAAGAACCAACCGAACCAATCAACATTAAACTTCAACCATCTTCCTTTGGTCTTCCTGAAATAGAAATTACTGCTCAACCAAAAATCGAAAAACTGACGAATAAATCTTTTACAGTAAAAGATTTTCTTCTGGTCGAAAATAAAATTTTGATCTTGACTTATGCTGATATGTTCACAGGTAATAAATTAATCTTACAGAATTGGCAAGGTGAACTTTTGGATGAACTTTCTTTAAAAAAAGTAAAAGTTAATAATTTACATCAAGGCTGTTTGGGAAATATTCACCTGCTTGGAAAAAATCATGGATATGAAATTAGTTTGATTGACAATAAAATTTTGTTCTTGTCCAAATATCCCAAGAAGCAATTTGAAAAACTGATTAAACCCTGTGTTGAATCTTCCAAAGATTTTATTTACCGAAGTAAACATACCGTACGTGATCAAATTCTCACCTATCAAATTTTTTCCAAAGAAGAAAAAAAAGTACTCCATACTTTGCGTGTGATCGACGAACTTAATTTGAGAAGAAGTAAAGACGATTTTGTTTTACAGAGACAACTTGGGATACCTATCACTTGGGGACAAATTCAAGCATGGAATAATTTAATGTATAAACCTATTTATTCTCCACTCTTAAATTTGGGTGAAGAAATTTGCTTATTTAACCACATCGCTGGCTATTTAGAATTTCTCACTCACGAAGGAAAAAACAAAAGATATATACCTATCACTTATCATCAAAATAAAAAATGGCATCAACAAATTCTTTTTGACAAAAAAAATAACAAGGTATACACGGCTTTCAATACTACAAAAGGAAAAACGATTCATCGCATTAATTTAATCAATGGCACTACTCAACTAGCTTTACATTTGGAATGTAATTTTGTAGAAAAGATGTTAATTGAAGATGGGTATTTATTTTATTTAGAATCAGGAAAGATTAGTTCAGAGCGGAATCGAATCTTACAAAGAGTGAAATTAGAAGAGTAAAAAATGAATAACCAACCAACACCCAACAAGGAATAATCAATATTCAACAAGAGCAGATCTGCAACAAGTTGAACATTGGACATTCCTTGTTCGATATTAGTTACTCATTTCTATCGCACCACTTCCAATGTCTGACTCCCCCACTCTTTTCCGTTTTCGTCACGAATAACTGCCACATAAACTCCATTCGCTAAGTTTTGTAAATTCATTGTTATAGAAAATTGCTCATTAGCAACTTCCATATTTTCTCCCAAAATATTATTCCCTTTAATATCATAAATAGACACCTCGTAAGTTCCATTTTGAGGAAGAGTACCCTGCAATTCTAATTGATCAGAAGTTGGATTTGGGAAAAGTGTCCAATCAATTTTTTCTTTTAAAATATTTTCATTTGACACAGGAGGAATATCCGCATTCGCTAAAGTATATTCTCCGAGTTGCATATTTTCAATAAAAATAAGACCAGTTCCATTTGTTGAACTTCCCAAAACTTTAACGTCATAATCATCATATTCCGACCAATCATCTTCTGGGTTTGCTCGATACAACACCACCAAACTATCCTCCGTAATATTTACCAAGTCATAATCCAAATCTTCAGGATCGCTCCCATCATAAGAAAGAGATCCTCGAATTTTTGTACCAGGATTTAACACTCCCGCTACTCTAAAATATCTTCCTGTTGCTATTTTTGCATCATAAATATTCGTTGGCGAAGGGTCGGCTGCTACTCTATATTCTTCGATTCGAATAAAAGAAGAATCCACATTAACTTGAATATTAGCACCAATACCTCCATAAGCAATCCCTGATGGGCCATCATCTAACAACATATTTTGATCGCCAATAACTGCTAAATTTAATTGATGATCACCATTCAGAAATACAGTCGATGGTTCAAATGGAACGGAAACTGTAACAGTCGAAAATTCTCCATCAGTCATTATTAAATCATGATGAACATTAAAATTCTCATCCATAAAAGTTACTGCCAATGGAGTTTGTTTGTGAAAAACAGTAGCAGCATGTAATTTCTGTTGCACTTCTAATTCCACATCAAAATTATTTCCAGCAGCGGTCGAAGTCATTTTATCAATTTCATAAGAAGAGTAGCCCGGTGCAAAAATCCATGCATCAAAATATGGTCCCATATCTACCCCAGTTGCAGTTGTCAAATGATCTCGAAATTGTTGAGCATCCATATGTCCATAAGCAAACTCAGCTAAAACCGATTGCATCCCTACTCGAAATAAAGAGTCCCCTAAATATCCTCTCAAATTATGAATTACCAATGCACCTTTTTGATAAGTGTGCGTTCCATAAGTTTGCTCATAAGGCATCGGTGACAACGCTTGATAACCACTATCATCAATATGTGCTTCCTCCATGACCAACAATGAATTATCTTTAACCACAGTCAAAAAATCATCTCTTCCAAAAACATGCTCATAAAAAAGATGTGAACTATATTCTGCTGGTCCTTCCTTGATCCACATATTTTGCGGACCATTTAGCGTAACTACATTTCCCCACCAATGATGTCCTAACTCATGTGCCATCACTTCATTATGAACTGGAACTGGTCCATCATCCGCCAACGAAAGTGGGTAAGCAACATTTGTCGGATGTTCCATAGCACCATTACCCGTCATCACATATCCAACTCGTTCCCAAGGATATTCTCCCCACCAATATTCCAAATTATCAACTGACTCATCGAGATATTGAAACGAATTGACCACAGTCGAAAGATCGTTTGGTCTGGCTAAAAGTTCTAACTCCACATCTCCAAATGCTCCAGAGTGAGTGAGCTGCCAACTATCATAATCTCCAACTGCAATTCCTGCTAAGTAAGTCGGAAGTTGTTGATTCATTTCATAACTACGCAACAAATCACCATTTGGTAAAGTATCTTGCCCCATAAAAGTCCCAACACAATAAGCTCTTTTTCCAGCATTAGAAATAATATTAAATTCATAAGTTGATCGCTCCACAAATGTATCAAAACATGGAAACCACCCTCGACCATAATTGTAAGGTGTCGCTCCTAAACCAATTCCCAAATTGTAAGCAATCCCACTTTGCCAAACTAAACCTCCAAATCCAGAAGCTGCAGGTGTAGGTTGTCCATTATAAAAAACAGTAAACGTTAATTCTTCATCGACATTTAATGGATTGGAAAATTCAATGTTCAAAAGATTTCCATCGTAGGAATAATTCAACAATGCATTTTGTGCCGTTACAGAATCAATATTCAATGCCAGTAAATCGAGCGTGATTGAACTCACATCATTCATTTTTGATTGAATAGAAATTGCGCAACTCCCAGAGATTTCTTGTTGATTAAACTGAGTAAAATCTAAACTAATATTGTAATGTAAAATATCAAGAGTATCACTTCGCTCATTACTAAAAGTAACATTTACCAATTCTTCTGGAGTGAGTTCAGTTGCTCTACTCTGGTGATGATGGTGTGCATTTTTGCAACCGTAATATTGTTTCTCAGGTTGTGCTTGTACATTTGAGAATGTAAAAACCAAAAGCATAACAATGCTTACACGTAGTATAATTTGAATAGTGTAGAGGTTATTTTTTTTCATAAAAGATGTTTTTTGTAAAAAATATTTGAAATGTTTTTTCCAAAAATAACAAAAAAGTGGGGAAGGTAAATAGCGAATTGAAGACAGAGTTATTTTTTTATATACAAACATATACTAGCTGTACATCCAACGTGGGAATCTACTTCAGTTGATCTAAAAAATAAAGTTAACTCAATCTAAAAATAGAAGGAACTATTTAGATTAAAAAAATCGCTTCGCTCTTTTTTTTAGGTCAGCTAAAGCAGACCACTACGTGTTAATTTATTTTCTAATTTCCATAATCCTATTGCTTGATATAACAGACAAAGTATCTGCGAATAAACTACTATTTTCTGACTCGTCGCTTGCAACAACAGGGCATTAGGCGAATGCCACGATCTTGGGCCATAAATCATAATTAAAATTTGGGGAAATAATATCATTATAAAGATTAGAAATGCCCAGCCATATTTGTTCGGATAAATCTCATCTTGAAAAATCGCAATCGAATAAAAAAGACTCATCAACAAAAATGAAATAAATCCTGCTTGCACAAAATACCGATGTTCCCAAAAGGCAACATCGTAAGGCAGCCAAGATAAACCGATATAACATGCACCTGCTATGATTCCAAAAAATGTGGCTAAAACCGCCATTACTCTGGTAAATCCATTTTCAAAAAAAGAGGACAAAGTGATAAAAAATAACATGATACAAATTCCCGAAATGGTCAAAGCTGTTTTGAATAAAGTATGACAAGCCCAGTTTGATGTTCCATCAAAAGTTCGAGTTCGCCCAAGGTCGCTGAAGTAATTGGTAAAAAAAGAATAGGTTTCCAAACTGTGATTATGAATCGTTCCGCCTGGATAAATAGTCATCGCATAGGTTGTAAAAACCAAGAATTGGATCGCACCAAAAATGCCGAGGAGAAGGAAGATTTTTTTTATTTTCACAGGGTAAAAATAGAAAAAAACCATCTCCTGTTTCCAAATTCCCAGTTTTATTTCTTTAAATACAAGTACACAATAAATGATAAGTTACCTCGCAATACTTAACTTTGCAATTTAATTACATTTCACTAAATCAATTTATGTCTTTTACCAAATTAGGATTACCTGTCTCTTTAGTTGCTGCTTTGGCAGATCAACAATATCAAACTGCTTATCCTATTCAATCTGCTGCAATTCCTGCCATCTTGGATCAAAAAAATATATTAGGAATTGCTAAAACAGGATCTGGAAAAACAGCCAGTTTTGTCTTACCAATTTTAGCCAATTTACAAGGAAGTATTTTAATAAAAAATAGACATCCGTTAGTTTTAGTGCTAGTTCCTACTAGAGAATTAGCGGTGCAAGTCAACGAAGTTTTCCAATTATTTAGCAACGCACTTCCTGAGCGAATCAAAACTTTAGCGGTCTATGGAGGCGTATCAATTAATCCTCAAATGATGGCGATGAATGGAGTGCAAGTTCTAGTTGCAACACCAGGAAGGTTATTAGATTTAATTGATTCGAAAGCAGTTCATTTATCGAATGTAAAAACTTTAGTTTTAGATGAGGCAGACAAAATGTTGAATATGGGTTTTAAAGATGAAATGAATCGCCTCTTGGATTTTTTACCACAACGACGACAGAACCTTTTGTTTTCGGCAACTTTGAGTCCTGACTTAGATCGTCTTTCTACTATTTTGATGAAAGATCCTTTGGTCATCAAGATTGAAACAGAAGAATCAAATATTAATCAAATTCAACAATCTGGCTATTTTGTACCAGATGAAAAAAAAGGACCATTACTTCGATATTTGATTAAAACGAATGATTTGCAACAAGTTCTAGTTTTTACTTCTTCAAGCTATAAGGCAGATAATGTAGCGAATAAACTTCGTAAAAATGGTGTAAAAGCTGAAGCGATTCATGGTAAAAAAAGTCAATCGGCTAGGAATAATGCTTTGAATCAATTTAAGGCAGGTAAGCTTACAGTTTTAGTGGCAACGGATTTATTGTCAAGAGGAATTGATATTGCTTTTTTGCCTTGTGTAATTAATTACGAACTACCTCGATCTCCCAAAGATTATATTCATCGAATTGGAAGAACTGGTCGTGCAGATAATTCAGGATTAGCTATTTCCTTTGTCAATCCTGAAAGTGTTCAACATTTCAAAGTCATTTTGAAAAAAGGGAAACAATGGATAGATATGGTCGATAGTTCAACGCTTGATTTGCATGGGTATTGATTTGTTTTTCTCCCAAAAAAATGATCTCGTTTATACTTGATTCAAAGTATAAAATATCATTTTATCTCACCAAAGTAACCTCCCCATGAACTTCCTCCAATTCATTAGAAAAAAGATTCGTGTATTGAATAGTATAAACATAAACATCAGTCACACAATTTTTATCATCACATAATCCATCCCAAGGAGCGGCATCTGAATAAACC
>JBGCFD010000065.1:0-5685 GCA_045106765.1 Saprospiraceae bacterium
TAGAATTTCGTCGGTAAAATCGACACAACAAATCACCAAAGCCATGAAGATGGTTTCGGCAGCGAAATTGCGACGGGCAACAGATGCAATTGTACAGATGCGTCCGTATGCAAATAAGTTGAATGATATGTTGAAAAATATTCTTTCAAATATTGAAGGAGGTGCTAATACAACTTTTGGGCAAGAGCGAGTAGTGGAAAGTGCAGCAGTAGTTGTAGTAACTTCTAACAGAGGTTTGGCAGGTGCATTCAACTCGAATGTCATCAAATCAGCAGTAGCAACAATTGAGGAGAGATTTTCAAAAGAAAGAGCTGCTGGTAAATTGACAATTGTTTGTATTGGAAAAAAGGGATACGAATATTTCAAAAAACGTTATACCGATTGTACAATCGTAAATGACTATGTTGAAATTTTCAGCGATCTCAGTTTTGACAATATTGCTCAAGTTTCTCAAATGTTGATGGATGGTTTTGAAGAAAAAGAATATGATGCAGTAACTGTTTCTTACAGTCGATTCAAAAATGCAGGAATGCAATTTGCGGAAACACATCAGTTTTTACCAGTTGAAAAATTGGAAACTTCAGGTGGAAGTAAGCATCGAGCAGATTATATTTTTGAACCAAGCGAAAAAGAATTATTGGAAAAATTAGTTCCAAGTATTTTGCAAACGACTTTCCAAAAATTCCTACTTGATACTCATGCTTCTGAACATGGTGCTCGAATGACTGCGATGGACAAAGCAACGGAAAATGCAGAAGAGTTAATCAAGGAAATGAAGATTATTTATAACAAAGCTCGTCAAGAAGCAATTACTAGCGAAATTTCAGAAATTGTTGGTGGAGCTGCGGCATTGGAAGGATAATCAAAAACGGATTATTTCTTCGTTACTAGAAGATTTCAGATTTTATGAAAAATATAAAAGTCTTGCTCATCGAGCAAGGCTTTTTTTATTTAAAAATATTAGCATCGAAATTTTCTACCCTTGAAAATAAACTTCAATTAAAAATATAAAACTATGCTATGCTTTTCCAAACCTCTTCGTTTTTAAAAAAAATATTTTCCAAATCCTTCTGTTTAGTCTTGTAATTGTTAGATGCAATTTTTCCAAAAATGAATTAATAATTGATAACAAAGTTATAATAGCAGGAGAAGTTGAAACAAAAATAAATAAAGGAACAAATTAATTTTACAGATTTGGCATTTGAGTTTTTTTAATAAAAATGATGAAGAGAAAAGTCTCTCTGATTTTAAAGAGAAAATTTTTTACATCAATATTTGGGTGAGTTGGTGTGGATCATGTCTTGAACGACGATCATACTATGAAACAATTATCAAGGGATACAATTGATCGCAAAAAATGCTTTTAAATCTGAAATTTGTAAAGATTTAAAAAAAAAGTATGATTCCAAGGTTTATCTTAATAGGAAGAGATGGAGAGTTGACTCAATCATAAGCTGTTGCACCAATATATTCTGACAATAGAATAATTCTTACAGGTTTAATCCTCAAATCTTAATTCGGAATTCAAATAAAAGAATTACTCAAAACTCAAATGGATAAGATTTTTTCCAAAAAATAATCCCTATATTTCGAGTTCGTTCGATAATGACAAATTGAATTTTTTAAAACTAAACTTTAATAAAATTCTATCGTTCTAAAAATACATTACTTTGATTTTCTTTTTTATAAAAATAAAACCAAGAATTCCCTTCTATGAAAGCAGTAATTCCCGTAGCTGGAGCAGGTACCAATCTTAGACCGCTAACCTACACGCAACCTAAACCTTTAATTCCGGTTGCAGGGAAAACTATTATTTCATTTATCATAGAACAACTTGTCGACGCAGGAGTTAAAGACTTTGTTTTTATTATTGGCTACCTTGGAGAGAAAATTAAAAATTTCGTAGAGAAAAATTATCCAAATCTCAATATGGAGTTTGTCAACCAAGAAGAACGTTTTGGTTTAGGACATGCGATTTGGACAGCAAGAGGTGTGCTGAGAAATGTAGATGGGATTTTCATAGTTCTAGGAGATACTATTTTTGATGTTGATTTAGAGAAAATGATCAATACGCCGAACTCATGTGTGGGAGTTCAGAAAGTGGAGGATCCACGAAATTTTGGGGTGGTAGAAAAAAGAGAAGATGGAACGATTAGTAAGGTCATCGAAAAACCTAAGATTCCAAAATCAAACTTGGCAATGGTTGGTTTGTATAAAATTGATGAGGTTAATTTATTGCTTGATAACATTCAATATAATATTGAAAATAATTTACGGACTTATAATGAATTTCAATTAACAGATGGTCTCCAACTAATGATTGAAAAAGGGGCAAAGCTTACCACTATGCCAGTTAACAATTGGTTTGATTGTGGAAAAAAAGAAATTCTATTGGAGACGAATGCGATGCTTTTGAATAAGCAAAATTATGGTTCTTCCAATCTTCCTCATTTCGAAGGAACAATAATTATTCATCCAGTCAGTATCGGAGAAAATTGCGAAATTCAAAATTCCATTATCGGGCCTCATGTAACTATTGGAAATAATACTGTCATTGATTATGCCATTATCAAAGATTCCATCATTGGAAGTTAT
Organism: Saprospiraceae bacterium; assembly: GCA_045106765.1. Lineage (GTDB taxonomy): Bacteria > Bacteroidota > Bacteroidia > Chitinophagales > Saprospiraceae > CAJQQY01. Next base: position 2,596 of record JBGCFD010000065.1, read on the forward strand.
GCTTCGATTGCAAATATTGTTTTACAAAATAGTGTCATCGGAAGTGATGCTGCAATTAAAGGTTGGAGTCAAAGTCTAAATATTGGAGATAATACTGAAATAGATTTTTCTTAAAATTTACATAACTGAATTCCTGCGAGTATAGTCAAAATTAAAAATGACAAAGATGCCCATTCTCTTTTAACCAATCTTCCTTTTCCTTATAATTTGGCATTGCATCACTCACTAATTTCCAAAATCTATCCGAGTGATTTAATTCGATCAAATGTGCTAACTCATGAATGATCACATAATCAACCACATCGTCAGGCGCAAATAATAATCGAGTTGAAAGATTTAAGTTTCCTTGGTTAGAACAACTTCCCCAATTCGATTGATTGTATTTAAAATTCAAACTTTTTACCGGCATTTTAAAATGCATATTATTGAATTCATTTACTCGACGAGCAATTTCAGGTTTGAAATCATTTCCCACAACTCGACTCAACAGATGTTTAATAGCTTTTTGTAAATGCGCTTCTGAATCGTATTTACTTAATTTTAAGTGAAGCACTTTATTTTTAAGGCTAGCGGTATGAGTTTTCCGATCTAAAAAACTAAACTTTAAAGTATATTCACGAGCACCGACTATCAAGAGATCACCATCTTGATAATTTTTTCCAAAAAACCGAACATGTAAATCTTTGTGTTTGGCAAATTGTTCTTGAACCCAATTGGCAAACCAGGCGAGTTGTTCTTTTTGTTGACTAGCTGTCAACAGATTAGGCATTCTTAAAATCACATATTGTTTGCCAAAGGAAGCACGTACATTGCGACGCTTTTCATGATACACTTTTACAGGTACCTGCTTTCCTTGGACTTCTAGATATGTTTTTTGAACTTTTGACATTTAAGTTCTTAAGCATTTTTGCTAGCGAAATCTTTCATCACATCCACTAACACTTGTACACTTTCGATTGGCATTGCATTATAAATTGATGCTCTAAAGCCTCCAACTGATCGATGACCTTTTACTCCTACACAATCAGCGGCAGCACATGCTTCTAAAAATGCATTTTCCATTTCAGGATTCTTCATTTTAAAAGTAACATTCATCAAAGAACGATCTTCAGCAGCAGTTGTCCCTTCGAACAAAGGATTCGTATCAATCTCATTATAAAGTAATTTTGCTTTCGCCTCATTTTTTATAGCCATTGCTGCAACTCCTCCATTTACTTTCACCCAACGCATAGTCAACATGGAAACATAAATTGGAAAAGCAGGAGGTGTATTAAACATAGACCCTTTTGTAATATGAGTGTTGTAATCCAACATGGTAGGAATAGGTCGTCCAGTTTTTCCCAATAAATTTTTATTGACAATCACCAATGTTACTCCTGCAGGCCCCATATTTTTTTGAGCACCACAATAGATCATTCCAAATTGATTTACATCAATTGGGCGGCTAAAAATATCAGAAGACATATCACAAACGATAGGTACATTAGTTTGTGGAAATGCATGATGCTGAGTTCCAAAAACAGTATTGTTACTAGTCATGTGTAAATAAGTTGCGTCTGCTGGAATTTCATAATTCTTAGGAATAGAAGTATAATTATTTTCTTTTGAAGATGCTAGAACATTTACATTACCAAATAACTTAGCCTCTTTGATTGCTTTGTCAGACCATGTTCCTGTATTAATGTAGCATACTGTTCCATCTTGTGGCAACAAATTCATTGGAGCCATGTAAAATTGAGAACTTGCACCTCCTGTCAAAAATAAAACTTCATAATTATCATCTAAGCCAAGTAATTCTTTTGTAAGACTTACAGCCTCTTCCACTACTGATACGAATTGTTTACTTCGATGTGAGATTTCTAAAATTGATAAACCCATTCCAGCAAAATCTTCAATTGCTGAGGTTGCTTGTTTTAAAACACTTGCAGGAAGAATGGCTGGTCCTGCAAAAAAATTATGCTTCTTTTTTGTGATTACGGTATTCATTGTGATTTAAAATTAGGTGAAAAAAAGAAAGGACAAAAATAGATTTTTTAAAAACAGAATGCCATTATAACGAGATTAAAATTAAAGAGAGAGGCTAAAATATTTTTTTTAAAGGGGATAAGAATTTAAAAAAAAAGAATTTGTAAAATGAAAAAAAAACTGAAAGCCTTTCTGTGCATAATAATAGAAACACCTATCTTGTCATAGTATATATGTGATAACAATATACTTTAAGTATATTGTTCTGCTTAATGTGTTAAAGTCAATTAATTGTGCACAATAATTTTAGTATTTGATTATTTTTATTTGGAAAATAAATTTATTAATTAACTAAATGCTCTCAATATGAAAAAGAACAACGCAAATAAAAAAGGGAAAGCAACCAACGAAAAAAGGAAAGGTAAAAAAATCAAGAAAAATTATATTGAATTAATAGCAACAGAACGTGCTAGCCTTAAGCAACTTGCCAAAAGAAAATTCATTTCAGTAAAAGCAATTAAGCAAATTCTTGCTCTCCTTTTGTTTGACAAAGGTAGAACTATGACAGAGGTTATGGAAGAATTAGCTTTAAGTCCTCAAACTCTTTTAAAATGGCGGAAAGATTTTAAAGAAAAAAGAATGGATTCGCTTCTTGTCTTTTTAGAAAAAAAGAAAGATGAAGATGATGGGAAAGGTGATGATAGAGACAAAAATGATGAACTTAATCCATCTTAATAGTCAAATACAACTTATTGCTAACTATGTAAAAAGCTTTTTCTGTTAAATTTACTAGCGAATAATATTGGTAGTTTTGAAATAAATATGTGTGCATAGTTTTTGTATTCATATTTATTTCAAAATGTCTCAAGTGAAAATGTCTCGGAAAATGATTAGTTACCATATATATAGCATCTAATAGGACACCGGAACGTAATAATATTGTGTTTGCCTTCCTCATTTCAATGGGGAAAGAAATTTTATTTCAAGAAAGGATTATTTTTTTTCAAAAAAGGTTTGGAAAAAGAAATAAAGCTAGTATATTTGCAGCCGCTTAACGAGGAGTAGGGTAGGGTTGTAGAAAAAGAGTTAAGTAGATACCATACCGAGGTGCTGATTTTTATTGAA
>JBGCFD010000066.1:0-7306 GCA_045106765.1 Saprospiraceae bacterium
TCATTCCATATTCGATCCATTGAAACTTATCAATTGGGTTATCTTTACTTTGATCTAGATATAATAAATCCGTAAAAGTATCCACCAATCCTTGACAGTTTTTATACGTTGGTTTTTCTTGATGTCTTATCAAAGATTGAATCATACGGTGCATAGCAAAAGTATTTTTCTTCCGCTCTAACCAACCTTTTTTATGTAGTTTTTTCAATAACTTAGAATAGGTCGTAGTATCCTCTTTTTGAATCCAACTTAAAAAATCCTTTGCTTCGTGTGCAATAGGAGGCAATACCGCAAACTGTAATAATAACCATCTTTCTTCCTCTCCTAATTCTGCTAAATCAAATGCTTGTAACAAATGAGCGTATATTTCTACTTCTACCTTGCTATGATTAGTAGAAACTTCCTCTTGCAAAGCATCCGCATCTAAGCGATTATTTTGGAGGTAGGTCAGTAAGTCTGTTATGGTTTGGAGTTTCCAACTTTCTTGAAGCGTTTTGGCTAGGAGTTCTAAAGTCAAGGTATGATAGCCAATCTCGTCGCACAATTTTTGAAGTTCTGTATCGGAAAAAGAAGCTTTGGTAAAGTATTGCTTAAATAAGAGTTTGGCTTCTTTAATATCTAAGGTATCTAGACGATGCTCCGTAAATCGGTCGTCCATTTTTTCTCGAGAGGTCACTAAGGTTTTCCAAGTTTTGGGTAACTGGTCAGTATAAGTATGTAAACTACGATCAGCATTGTCCAAGACCAATAAGTTATTTCCTTCTATGGTATTGAGTACGTGGAAGATATTTTGAATAGTCTGTTGTGGATTATCTGTCAGGGTAATGCCTAAGTTTTTTTGTAAACCTAACGCATTGGTACAAGCTGTTTCAAAGTCATCCGCTTGATTTAACCAGACAAAATGGTCATAATCTGCCTCGTGTAAATGGCAATACATTCGAGCAACGGAGGTTTTTCCGATTCCGCCTAAACCATTGAGGAGGAGCGTTTTATTACCTGATTGGAGAGATAGGTGGAGTTGTTGTAGGGCTTTGGTTCTTCCTACAAATTTTTCGGGATTGAAAGTTGGGTATTGGGCGGAGAGGTGTTTTGGGTATTTTTTTTCACCATAGTGATGCTCATGCTTATCACCTGCGACATTGTCACCGGTGCTGTGATGTTCTTGATTTGTAGAAGACTCTTTCTTTTTTTCTTCCTCCGATTTCATGACCGAGCATTTTTATTTTCCAACAATTTTATCACCTCCTACATTATCTCCACTTCCATAATGCGTCTGGGTAATATTGATTCCCGCAGGAGGAATATCAGCCTTATTTAATTGGTCAATCAAACTTTGGAGTTCCTTTGCCTTATCAGGATTTTCTTCTAAGTATTCTTGGATTTCAGCTTTGACGGCAGTTTGTTTGGATGCGCTGTCGGGTTTATCTTTGAGGTCTTTGAGTTGGTCTTTTTCTGTATCGTCATCTCGTAGGAAAAGTGGGCGAATCCAATTGACGGTAGCACCGACAAAATCATTTTGAAATTTGTCAAGTTCTTTATGGTCTTTGATGGCTTTGACGAGATAGCCGACGGCTGCGAGCGCTAATGCTTCCATTATTATATATGTTTATTTTTTAATGGGATAATAATAAGGAATTTGGAGGAGAAATAATAGTGATGAGGTGGGTTATCTTTAGTAAACTAACACAGCAGTTATAAAACTTTTTTGTTAATCAACAATTGCTTTTCGACGCCTGCGAAAACGCTTTGTCAAGCAACAATACTTTTTTGTTAACCAACAATTATTTTTTGATGGCTGCGAAAATGTTTTGTCAAGCAACAATACCCTTTTGTTAAGCAACAAAGCCTCTTTGAAACTTTCGAAGACTCCTTGTTAACCAACAAAGCCTCTTTGAAAGTTTCAAAGAGGCTTTGTTAGTTGACAAAGAGTTAAGGGATCGGATACCTTGGAGGTATCCCTATTTAAAATATTCACACCTTAATCTTCACATACTTAATCGTCAAATTCTTCGCCAAGTGCATTCCTTCATATTCCGTTTTTATTTCCAACGGTTCCACAGGAAGTGGCTTCGAATAAATGTCATCATCATGATACAACAACTCAAATGAAGTTTCTTTTTTCAACACCTCCAAAGTGAATGCGTACAATTCAGGCGAATCAGTTTTTAGATTTACGATGCCATCTTCTTTTAGAATATTTCGATACCGATGTAAAAATGCAGGAGCAGTTAGTCTCCGATTCGCTTTGCTATCTTTTAAAAATGGATCAGGGAATGTAATCCAAATTTCATCTATTTCATTTTTCTCAAAAAACAATTCTATCTGTTCTATTCGAGTTCGTAAAAAAGCAGCATTGTCAATATTATTTTCCAAAGCTATTTTTGCGCCTTTCCAAATTCGAGCACCTTTGATATCTACTCCTATGAAATTTTTGTTGGGAAATCTTTCCGCTAAACCGAGTGTGTAATGTCCTTTTCCACAAGCCAATTCTAAGACAATCGGATTATTGTTTTTAAAATGCTTTTCACTCCATTTTCCTTTTAAGTCTACAATTTCTCCATTCAACCCAGAGAGTTCAGGATTCATCGGGTCAATGTTTTCATAGACATTTGGGAAAGTTAAAATGTCGGCGAATTTTTGAAGTTTATTTTTCTTACTCATTACAAAATAGTATCCAGCGCTTGCTGATATTTTTTAAATGTACTTAAATTTTTATGTCCTCCACCTTCAATCTCAATGTATTGATCAGAAGGTTTTAAAAGTGGTTTTAATTGTTCTGAAGACTTGTTTGGAACCACCCAATCTTTTGTCCCCACAAAAATATAAATTGGTTGTTTAATTTTCGATAAATGTTTATCATTTGGAAAATTATATTTAAAATCAAATGGAAAAAAGAGAATTCGACTATTCGTTTTTATGAGATTACTAATATTTTTAAATGGCGTTTCCAAGATAACTTTTTGAGCTTCCACCTTTGTTGCTAAATTGGAAGCGACAGCACATCCCAATGATCGACCATAAATAGTTGTTTCACTTTTTTTATATTTTTCAAAATGTTCAAAAACCCAATCGTAAATCAATTGAGCATCTTCATAAAATTTTAACTCATCAGGTTGTCCTGTACTTTTTCCAAAACCACGAAAATCAGCCATCAAAATATCGTAACCTCTCGAAGTAAAATCTGTTTGGAATTTTCCCCATCGTTGCAAATTATCAGCATTGCCATGAAAATAAATGACCAACCCCTTCCGTGTTAGATTCGTTTGAAATAGTAATGCATTCAACGTCGCTCCATCAGTCGTTTTTATAAAAAACTCTTTGTACTCTTTTTCAAAAATAAATTGATAATCAATGGATAATTTATCAGGTTGAAAAATAATATATTTTTGCAACGCATAAGTTCCAACAATGATCAATACATAAATGGAGACGATCCATAGAATCATTTTTTTGAGGGGCTTTTTTTTCATTGAAAAAATCTGTCTAAGAATCAATTTTATCATGCAAAATACTCATTTCATTTTTCAAATAAAAAAAGGAAGTATTGAAGATGTAGTTGCCATCTCAAATCAAATTCCAGAATTGGAAAATCCGCACGAAAAAGAAGTTTACCAAATTCGAATGAAAGGAAAAAAGCATTTGATTTTGATAGCATGTGTAGAAGAAAAAATGATTGGTTTTAAAGTCGGTTATGACAAATTTGAAGATGGAAAAAATTTCTATACTTGGATGGGAGGTGTACTTCCTACTTTTAGAAAAAAAGGAATTGCAGCAGCATTAGCAAAAAAACAAGAAGCTTGGATTGTACAAAATGGTTTTCAAAACGTTATCTTAAAAACTAGGAATAAACATCAAGGCATGCTTATTTTTGCCATCAAAAATAACTTTAAAATTATTGAAATAGAGCTCAAAGAAAATATCGAAGAACATCGAATTCTTTTGAAAAAAAAGTTGGACGGTTGACCTTAGACGTCTGCCTTTCAACAAAGGCAGGTTCTACGTTTTTTTTCCACAGTTTTAAATACAATAAATACTATCTTTGCTTTTTTAATAAAAAAGATTAATCATCTAAGGAGAACGTAAAACGTTCAACGAAAAAAATACAATATGACACGAGTAATTATTTTGGTAGTGGCTTTGCTTTTTACATGGTCTGAAAATATAAATGCGCAAGAATTATCTTACGGGTTTAGGGTTGGATTAAATGTTTCATCCTTGAATGGAGATACAGAACCGGGGGAAAGTTATAGTACCAATACTGGATTCCATGTGGGTGGTGGTGTTCGTTTTGAAATCACCGATTTATTTGGTATTCGTTCAGAAATAGTTTTCACTCAAAAAGGAACTAAGCGAACTTTTTCAGGCGATGGTCCATTTGTTTTTCGAGGACCTAATGGAAAAATTTTGACCAATGGAAATAAAAGTGTTTCCTTAAATATCTCGAATGCATATCTCGAAATTCCAATCATGGCTTATGGTAAGATTGGAAAAAAATTAGAAGTATTTGGTGGTGGTTATACAAGTTTTTTAGTAGGTTCAACTGCATCGGGAGAACTAGTTTATACTGATGGAAGAGTAGAAGGAAATAATAATATTATTGATCCGCTTAATTTAACTTTGGATTATAATTATGGCAAACAAGAAGCAGGTGAGCTAATTGATGGAGCTGAAAACATTACGCTTGAAGTAGGAGGAGAAATAGTTGATATTCCAAATACGTTAGGTGCATATTATGATTTGGATGAGAAAAGTGGAAAACCTTACAAGGTTTTTGACGCAGGTCTTTCGGCTGGTGCTGCTTTCTTTTTAAATGGCGGATTGTATTTTTCAGCTATTGCTAATTATGGATTAGTTGATGTAACTAATTCTGATCTTGATTTTTCATATACTGAAATTGAAGGTTTTGATTTTAAAACGAGAGATGATAAAGACAATAATTTATCATTTCAGTTTTCGTTAGGTTTTAGTTTTTAGAGAAATTTATATTGTTGTATGTCTAAGAACAATATTTGATTTGACTTTTTCTTTTTTGTATTTTTGGTAAAACGGAAACCACCAAACATACTATTTTGAAGGAACAAGAAATAAAAAATAGAATTAATATTCTAGAACAACAACTTTTTATAGTTACAGATTACAGAAATCAATTTAACTCTATTTATGGAAAAAATGGTACTGACAAATTAGTTGATAAAATTTTAGATGAGTTGATTTTTTTAAATAAAGAATTAAAAAACAATAATTATGAATGAATCAAATCCCAAAATAGATGTTGAAAAAGTAGTTAAAACTATAGATGAAAACTTAAAAGCTCTGAAGGAAGGGATGGATCCAACAATTTTAACTCAGGAAGAAAGAGATCGTATTTCTAAAGATCTTGAAGGTTTAATAGAAATGGCTTTAAAAATAAAAGCTGACTCAAAACGTGCATAAAAAAGTCCCCGTTCAACAAAAGTCGAACGGGGATTTTTTTATCTACTAAAAACGATTTAGAAAATCATCTTACCCAACTTCCTCTTTCGTCAAATCAATTCCCAACTCATCCAACTGTGTCTCATCAATCGGACTTGGCGCATCAATCATCACATCTCGACCTTGGTTATTCTTCGGAAATGCAATAAAGTCTCGAATAGAATTTACTCCATTCAACACCGCGCATAATCTATCAAAACCAAAAGCGATTCCACCATGTGGAGGTGCTCCATATTCAAAAGCTCCCAACAAAAATCCAAACTGCTCTTCTGCTTCTTCTTTTGTAAATCCTAGTAAATCAAAGTTCTTTGATTGCAAATCCCTGTCGTGAATTCGAATCGAACCACCACCAATTTCCACTCCATTAATCACCAAATCATAAGCATCTGCTCGAAGTGATTTCATCGTTTCATGGTCGCCGTTTAACATACGTTCCATGTCTGCTTGCTTAGGCGAAGTGAACGGGTGATGCATCGCATGGAATCTTTCAGAATCTTCATCCCATTCCAACAATGGAAAATCAACGACCCAAAGTGGACTGAATTTTTTAGGATCTCGTAAGCCCATTCGATTACCCATTTCCAATCGAAGTTCATTTAATTGCTTTCGAGTTTTTTCATCTTCGCCTGAAAGAATCAACATCATGTCGCCTTCTTTTGCGCCAAATTTGTCTGCCCAAGTTTGTAAAATTTCGTCAGAGAAAAATTTCCCAACTGGAGATTTAAATGTTCCACCAGCTTCGCATTTTACATAAACTAAACCTTTTGCACCAATCTGCGGACGTTGCATCCATTCCGTCAATTTCTTAATATCTTTATTGGAAAAATTACTAGCTTGTCCTTCCGCACATATTCCGACGACCATTTCCGCATTGTCAAAAACTGGGAATCCTTTTCCTTTTGCCACATCATTCAACTCAACGAACTCCATTCCAAAACGAGTATCTGGTTTGTCAGAACCATACAATCGCATCGCATCATCATAAGTCATTCGAGGAAAATCTGCCAACTCAACATCCAATGTTGTTTTAAACAAATGCTTAGTCAAACCTTCGAACGTATTTAATATATCTTCCTGAGTTACGTACGACATTTCGCAATCAATTTGAGTAAACTCAGGTTGACGATCTGCTCGCAAATCTTCATCACGGAAACATTTTACAATTTGGAAATAACGGTCCAAACCAGAAATCATCAATAATTGTTTGAACGTCTGAGGCGACTGTGGCAAAGCGTAAAACTGTCCTTTATTCATTCGACTTGGTACCACAAAATCTCGCGCGCCCTCTGGAGTACTTTTGATCAAAAATGGTGTTTCCACTTCTACGAAGTTTTGACTATCCATGTATTTTCGAGTTTCCAAAGACAACTTGCTTCGGAAAATAATATTATTCTGAACTGGTTTTCTTCGTAAATCCAAGTAGCGATATTTCATTCTCAAATCTTCACCACCATCCGTTTCATTATCAATTGTAAATGGAGGTGTTTTCGATTCATTTAATATTTCTAATTCAGTTACTTCAATTTCGATATCACCTGTTGGAATTTTCGAGTTTTTTGAATGTCGTTCAATTACTTTACCTGTAGCTCTCACAACATATTCTCTTCCTAAGGTTCTTGCCTTATCAAATAATTCTTGAGCAGTTTTTTCTTTCGTAAAAATTAATTGAGTAATACCATATCTGTCACGGAGGTTAGTGTACATCATATGTCCTAAATCATTTGATCCTTGCACCCATCCACTAAGTACAACATTACTTCCTACATTTTCAATACGCAATTGTCCGCAATTATGAGTTCGATACATTTTCCTTTTTTTAAAGATTATAAAAAGT